>BEHY01000073.1 GCA_002898735.1 Candidatus Thermoflexus japonica | reverse complement strand
GCCCATCTCATGCATCACATACAAAATGCGGCGCTGCACCGGCTTCAGCCCATCCCGCACATCCGGCAGCGCCCGCGCCACAATCACACTCATGGCGTAATCAAGGTAGGCGGTCTTCAGCTGCTCCTCGATTCCCACCGGGATCACGTTCTCCACCGACATCGATAGGACCTCCATGGGATAAAGCTGGTGCCGTTCGAGCCCGCCCCGAGCGGGTGGAGGGGGAAGATCGTTCGGGGGCCAGGGGAGCGCCGGAGGCGGCCCCCAACCTCCGAAACCCCCAGGGAGAAGAGAGCGCTTGCACCCAGGTCAGGCACAAGGGTGCGATGCGGGCGATCGGGGGTGGCCCGCACCGCTCGGGGAGCTCCCCGGGCACGGCCTCAGTGATTCTACCTGAAGGGATCGGAAGGTGCGAATTCCCCGCGGGGGTCCACGGGAACAGGTTGTCAGGATCCCTGTGGCTCTTTATAATTCATCCCTGCGCCCTGGATCCGCCTGAAAAGAGGATCGGCGTTACAGGCTGGCGGCAAACTCTACTGGCGAGGGAAGCGGGATGAGCGATTTAATCCTTCAGCAGCTGGAGCGGGAATGGATCGCCGGTCGTTCGGTTCCGGAGCTCCGCCCGGGGGATGTGGTGCGCGTGCATATTCGGATTCGAGAGGGGGATAAGGAGCGGGTGCAGGTCTTCCAGGGGACGGTGATCCGCATCCGGGGCAGCGGCACCGGCCGCACCTTCACGGTGCGGCGGATCGCCGCCCATGGGATCGGGGTGGAGCGCACGTTTCCTCTTTACTCCCCTCGGATCGATCACATCGAGGTGGTGCGCCATTCCCGGGTCCGCCGGGCCCGGCTGTATTACCTGCGCGAGCGCTTCGGCAAGGCGGCCCGCCTGAAGGAGCGCCTGATCGCCGCCCCGGAGGCGGCGGAGCTCCCGCCGGAGGAGGCGATGGAGGCCCCGGAGGCCGAACCCTGAGCTCGCCGATGGGAAGAAAGGGGGTGGCATCGGCGGATGTCGGGCCGCCTCCGGCTTTCCTTATCGATACGATCATCGGCCTTCCAGGCGACGGCGCAGGCGGCGGCGCAGATCCCCGGGCCATGACTCCGCCGGGCGCTGGGGGCGGCTCTGGACGAGGCGCCGGATCGCGGCGCGGATCTCCTCGGGATCATAGCCTTCGAGGGAGGCGGCCAGGCGTTGCAGGAGCTGCTGTTCCTCGGGCGAAAGGGAGCGGCCGATCTCCTGATCCAGCTGGGTCAGCGCCAGCAGCAGCGCCCGTTCATCTTCCGAGAGGTCAGGCAACCGTTCCAGAAGGCGCCGGATCGCCTCGGGGGGGATCGCGGATTCCGATGCGCTCACAGATCCTCCTTGGGGGAGGGATGCATCCGTTGCCTCGCTGTCCTCATATTACACCGGGTTCCGGACGAAGCGTGAATCATGAAAAGGCCAGCGGCGCAGCGCGGAACTTCCCGGGGTCCGGGAGGAGAAGGCGCCTGCTATTTCGGTTCCCGAACCGGACGTAATGCGGATTCCACGAGGTAAACCGGCATTCCCCCGATCATGCAGGATGCCCCCAGCCGTTGCCGGCACAGCGCCCCGGGCAGCGTCACCCGATAGTGCGACCCCTCCCGCCCCACGGGGATCGGATGCCCCATCCCATCGATGGCTCCCCGCAGGGTTCCGCGCGCCTCCAGAACGACCGATTGAGGTTGAGGGGAACGGGACCATGCAACCTGGATCCTCCCGTCGGGCCTCCAGACCTCCACCACGGCCACGCGATCGCGGCGGACCAGGCGCGCGCCGGTGAACCCGGCGAGGGTCCGGATGGCGACGTGATAGGCCCGGAAGGCCGGGCGCGGCGAGCCATCCTCCCGCACCAACCCGAAGGGCTCGGGGTTGGCGAAGTGGTCGGTGGGGTTGTCGATCAGCTTGTAGATGGCCAGCCGCTCGGCCCCGGCCGCCAGGGCCATGGCCAGCGCCTGGCCGATGAAAGCCGCCTGCTCCTCCAGGGCGACCCGGAACATGGCGTGGGGCACGGGCCAGGTCGGATCCTCGGAGGGGGCGGCGTTGGTCTCCGTCAGCCAGATGGGCTTATCGAAGCCATGGGCCTGCATCCGCTCATGGTGCCAGCGGATCAGGTCATAGAGGCTATCGGGGTTGAAATAGAGATTGACGCAGAGGCCGTCGAAATAGCGGTGGTAGCGGGGGGACTCCGGGTCACGGTCCAGGGCCTCCAGGAAGCGCTCGAAGTAGGGCCGGCGGCCGTAGACGGCATCCCACCAGTAGGTGAAGGCCCCGAGGAGCACCCGGTTCTCCCGATTCAGGCCCTTCAGCGTGCGATAGGATACCCGCAGCAGGCGGACGAAATCCGCTTCCGTTCCGCCCCACGTGTAGCCCGGGTATGAAGGGTCCCAGATGTCCGGCTCGTTCCAGATGATCCACGTGCGGATGTAGGGGTATGTGGTGGCCAGACGGCGCAGGAAGGCCGCCCACAGGTTCTCCGGCCGGCTTTCTTCTTCGTAGAGGCCTCTCGGAACCCCCGGCACCCGGGGATCGGCGCGGGCCCACCCGGGCGTCCCCAGCACCAGGGCCACGATCTCTCGACCGGCCCGGTGCTCCGCCTCCAGCCGTTCCGCCGGCCATGGCGGGTTCCAGTCCTCCGGGCCGCCGGGCTGGATCTCATGCCAGGCGAACCGGACCCGGGTCCACGCGACGCCCAGCTCAGCGGCCCGTTCGGGAGCCTCCGGGGATTCCACCACGCCGAAGCGTGGATCGGGGGGCGCGGCCGCCAGCAGGAGGAAGCTGAGGAGGGCGAGGGCCCTGAGCTTCCGCTGGCTATAACACATCGGTGACCTCATACAGGCGACGGTATTCCTCCAGGGCGAAGCGATCGGTCATCCCGGCGATGTAATCGCAGACCACGCGATGGAGATCCCCTTCCTCCCGGATCCGGTCCTGAACCCAGTAGGGGAGCTGTTCGGGCTCCTGGATGTAGGCCCGGAAGAGGGCCTCCAGGATTCGCTCCGCTTTGGCCTGCATGCGCACGACATACGGATGGCGGTAGAGGCGCCGGTAGAGGAACGCCTTCAGCTCCTGGACCTTCCCGGCCATGGCCTCTGAGAACCCCGCCAGGGGCGCCGGATGATCCCGGATCTCATCGGGGGAACGGGGCTGGAGCTCCTGCAGGCGTCGATCGGTGGCGGCGATCACGTCCGTCACCATCATTCCGATGAGCCGGCGCACCAGGCGGTAGCGGATCAGGTCGTTGAACCCCTTCCCATCCCAGCCGATCGCGCGCTGGAGCTCCTCCCAGAGCGCAAGGCCGTTGAGATCCTCCGGATGGATCAGGCCGGCGCGCAGGCCGTCGTCCAGATCGTGGGCCGTGTAGGCCAGCTCATCGGCCAGGTTGGCGATCTGGCCCTCCAGGGTCGGGCGGCGGTGGGGCTCGAAGTCGCGGATCAGGGGATGATCGTATTCCGTTTCGTGCTTGACCAGCCCCTCCAGGACCTCATACGTGAGGTTGAGGCCGCGGAACTCGGGATAGCGGCGCTCCAGATGGGTCACGATTCGGAAGGATTGGGCGTTGTGCTCGAACCCGCCGTGGCTCCGCATCAGGCGATCCAGGGTCTGCTCCCCTGCGTGGCCGAAGGGCGGATGGCCCAGGTCGTGGGCCAGACAGATGGCCTCCACCAGATCCTCGTTGACCCCGAGGGCCCGGGCGATGGTCCGCCCGATCTGCGCCACCTCCAGGGTGTGCGTGAGGCGGGTTCGATAATAATCCCCCTCCGTGACGATGAAGACCTGGGTTTTGTGCTTCAGGCGACGAAAGGCGGTCGTGTGGAGAATGCGATCCCGATCCCGCTGGAAGGCGGTGCGATAGGCGTGCTCCGGCTCCGGATACTGGCGGCCCCGGCTGAGCCGGCTGCGCTGGGCATAAGGGGCGAGGATCCGATCTTCGATCGCCTCGAGATCTTCGCGGGTGCGCATCCCGGGCTCCCTGACGAACGAAGGATGCGAAAGACATCCGGACTCATTCGAAGCCCGAACCGGGATCGGACCTGCGCGGTGCGGGTTCTGACCGGGGAAGGCAGGATGACCCTTCCCCTGAAAGCCTTCCGGAAAGGACCGGCGCGGACGCGCTCTGCAACGGATGGGGGCCTCACAGGCCGCGGCGGGTGCGAACGGCCTCCATGGCGCGGTTCAGGAACGCCTCCAGGCTCATGGCCCCCAGATCCTCCCCGGTCCGCAGGCGCACGGCCACCGTGCCCGCGGCCTGCTCCCGGTCCCCCACGATCAGCATATAGGGGACCTTCTGGAGCTGGGCGTCCCGGATCTTGGCCTGCATGCGCTCGCTGCGATCGTCCACCTCGACCCGCAGGCCGGCCGCCCGTAGCTTCACCCCGATCTCCCGGGCATATGGGATGTGCCGGTCGGTGATCGGGATGACCACGGCCTGGACAGGGGCCAGCCAGACCGGAAAGGCGCCGGCGTAGTGCTCCGTCAGGATGCCGATGAAGCGCTCGAAGGAGCCGAAGATCGCCCGGTGGATCATCACCGGCCGCCTGGGCGTGCCGTCCCGATCCATATACTCCAGCTCGAACCGTTCCGGCATCTGGAAATCCAGCTGCACCGTGGCCAGCTGCCAGTCGCGGCCGATGGCGTCCTTCACCTGGACATCGATCTTAGGGCCGTAGAAAGCGCCCTCGCCCTCCTTCAGGCCGTATTCGATCCCCCGCCGTTCCAGGGCCTGTCGAAGCGCCTCCTCCGCGATCTCCCACAGCTTCGGATCTCCCATCGCTTTGGGCGGCTTCGTGCTCAGGAAGAACTCCGGCTGGAAGTCGAAGATGCGGTAGAAACTGTAGATCAGATCCAGCACGCCGTCGATCTCCTCCAGGATCTGATCGGGCCGGCAGTAGATATGGGCGTCGTCCATGGTGATCTGCCGCACCCGCAGCATCCCGTGGAGCGTCCCGGAGCGTTCGAAGCGGTGCAGCCGGCCGATCTCGTTCAGCCGCAGCGGGAGATCCCGGTAGGAGCGCAGGCGGGAGCGGTAGATGATCGTGGACTCCGGGCAGTTCATCGGCTTGAGGGAGAACTCCTGTCCTTCCACCTCCAGCAGGAACATGTTCTCCTTGTAATGCTCCCAGTGGCCGGACTGTTCCCAGAGCTTCCGGTGGACCAGGATGGGCGTGGAGATCTCCTGGTAGCCCCGCCGGTCGTGCTCCTCCCGCCACAGCCGCTCCAGCTCGCGGAAGATGATCATGCCCTTCGGGTGCCAGAAGGGTGCCCCCGGGGCGATCTCGTGGAAGGAGAACAGATCCAGCTCCCGACCCAGGCGCCGGTGGTCGCGCTTTTTGGCCTCCTCCAGCCGCCAGAGATACTGCTCCAGCTGCTCCGGCGTCTCCCAGGCGGTCCCGTAGATGCGCTGGAGCATCGGCCGGCGCTCATCGCCGCGCCAGTAGGCCCCGGCCACGTGGAGCAGCTTGAACGCCCCCGGGTGGATCTGGCCCGTGTGCTCCACGTGGGGGCCGCGGCACAGATCCTCGAAGGTATCGTGCCGGTAGGTGGTGAGGATCGGGCGCTGGCCGGGCGGGAGCGGGTTGCCGTATTCATCCGTGCCGCGCTGGAGGATATCCTCGATCAGCTCCAGCTTGTAGGGCTGATCCTTGAAGAGGGCGCGGGCCTCCTCCGGGGTCACCTCGCGGCGGATGAAAGGATGGTTCCCGGCGATGATCTCCCGCATCCGGGCCTCGATCCGCTCCAGGTCCTCGGGCGTCAGCGGGCGGGGCAGGTCGAAATCATAGTAGAAGCCATCCTCAATGGGCGGCCCGATCCCCAGTTTGCCCTCGGGGAACATCTCCAGGACCGCCTGGGCCATGATGTGGGCGCACGAATGGCGGATACGATAAAGCCATGTATCCTGATAGGGCACGATCTTCTTCTGCGGCATCCGGAACCTCCTTCCTTTGAGCAGGATCCGGCCGGCGGGGGCATGAAATAAAACGCGCCCCCCGTCCCATCGGGACGAGAGGCGCGGGCCTCCCGCGGTTCCACCCGATTTCGACCGCGCGCTGCCGGCGCGATCGCCCTCCAGGCCGGATAACGGCGGCGAGCCGTTCACCTCTACCCCGGCGGCGCCGGATCGAGGTGACCCCTCCGGGGCGGTATCCCCAGGACCTCCACGACGGGCCCTCTCAGCCGACGGGGCCCGCGCTCTGGCGTGGGGCCCCCTGAGGACGTGTCCCCTTCATCGGGTTGATCGATTATGAAAGGCCTGCCCGGGAAAAGACAGGCCCATCCGCATGGGCGGTGGAGGACTCGAACCTCCGACCTCCGCGTTGTCAACACGGCGCTCTCACCACCTGAGCTAACCGCCCATCTCTATTGAGATTATAACGGGAAGAAGCACAAGGGGCAAGGATCGTTCCAGGGCCTTCCGGCCGCGCCTCGCGCCGTCTTGAGGGCATCCGTCTGATGAAATGAAGAACGCTACCCCCACGGGGCAGGCCCGGACGCTCTGGGATTATGGGGATGTCCCCTTCGGATTCCAGGCGGCGCCATACGGGGGGCGCGCTGTCACAGCCAGGGGATATCGCTGATTGGGCCTGGTCCCACTCCCGGGAAGTTATTTCCACTCCCCGCTGGGCGGGAAAATCTCTATCGAATCCAGGATTTTCTGTCCCAGGGGCACCAGGTGTTCCCCGTCCGGCTCGCAGAGAATGGGCCAGAATGTGATCTGCCGCACGATTTCCAGCGAGGGGATGTATACATCCAGACAGGTGTTGGGGAGATGCCAGACGGCCACCCCCCGCCATCCTTTCCCTTGAAGAGGCTTCACCACAAAGTTCTCGGCATGGAGGGTTCGCCAGTAAGGACCGATGGCCTCCTGGAACTCCGGCAACGTCCGGGGTAACTCCACGCAGCAGAAAGTTACCATAATTCGTTCTTCATAATACTCGCCTTCGCCGGTGACCACGACCCGGTAGGCGCCCGGCTGCCGAAAAACTTTCCATTCGCTCGGAACCTGAAGGCGGACCCCCGCCTCCGGGAACTCGTAAACCTGCCAAGAGGTCCGCGGAGGGGGAAGCGTGAAGGTGGGAGGCGGCGTCCAGGGCGTCTTCCCTCCCGGTGGAGTGGGCTTCCCCTCAACGGCCGCGGGAGGCGTAAAGGTAAGAGGCGGAGTGGGTATCCCTTCTACGGCCTCTGAAGTCGTCGTGGGGGACGAAAAGGGGGTTATGGTCTGCGGGGCCCATCGGGTTTCAGCGCCTGGAGGGACGGTCGGGGAGGGGGTAATTCCCCTCCCCAGCGCACACCCACTCGCGCCGATGACCAGCAACAGGGGTGCAACACCCCAGATCAGACGCCTCAGCATCCTCTCCCCCTACCAGCTCATCCACTGGTATCGCCCGATGGTCTCGTAATATCCTCCTCCGTTGCCGAAGTATCGCACGTGGTGGGGTTCTACACTCTGGCCGCCATAGATACCGCCATAGGGCTGGTATAGCTGGGCGTTCAGGTAAAGGCCTTGATGGAGGTGATTGGAGGGCCAGTAGCCGTCTTGATAGTTACCGCTGCGGCCGGCATAACCGATCACCGTGCTGATCCCCACATCCTGCCCGGCGGATACGTTGATGCTGCGCAGATGGGCCGCCATGCTCCAGTAGCCGTTTCCCAGATCCACAATGACCACACGCCCTAACGTGGCCCAGCCACCCCCGGCCCAGCCCGCATAGAGGACGCGTCCCGGCGCGGGGGGATAAACAATGTCCCATTCCTTTAAGGGAAAATCCAGGGCATGATAGTCATTCAGGCCATTTGTCCGATTGCAGTATTGATGTAACCCCTCCCCGTAATAGGAGGGGCCTGCCTGGGACCATCCCTGCGGCCAGGGCGTGCCGGGCCCGTTAGCCGTGGAAGCCCAGGGCGTTTGGAGGAATTTCCAGGTCGGCCAATCGGCGCAACCCGGTGCGGCCAGAGGTTCCACGGAGAAGGCCCCATTTCCTCCGGAGCGGAGGACTTTTTCCTTTTCCTTCAGGATCTCAATCCCTATCGGACTCTTTGGTCGAGGAAAACCCAGAACCGGCGGCTTCTCGTAGAGGGCATTCTCAGCCCGGATCAGGTGAAGTTCTTCCAGCGAGCGGCTGGCTGGACCAAAGGAGATCAGGGACAGCAGGGTTTCACACCCCTGGCGGTTCCCGTCCCGTTGGGGGCAAATGATTTCGTAGAGCCTCCCGTAAGCTGTCAGGTAGACATAAAGGCTGGGATCCATACCTGGCGCATTGGCGACCATTACCCCCCGGTAGGAATCCACGGAGACCGGCTGTGGGCGCAGATTCAGGCCCGGGAATCCCCGGACCAGTTCCTGGGCTCGCTGTTCCATCTGGTCGGGTGTATCCCGATGGCGCCATGCCACCCGCAGGACCATCCGTCCATCCGGAGCCACGAGGGTGAAGCCGAAGGCGTCGGAGAGATACTGATCTTCCACGACGCGCGTTTCCGGCGGAAGGGCCTGCAGAGAGACACCGAGCACCTCGTTCTGATAGGCGGGGCTCCCCTTGCTCTCCACAGGGGGCTGCGCGTCCTGAGCCATCGCCCTGCCCACTCCAGCGTTGATCGCGATGATCAGCAGGGCGCATAACAGCGGGGTGTTTCGCATGTGAACCTCCTGTGGAGAATCTTTAGGGCCAGGAAAAGTTTACGATCTCTGGTTCGCTCTGTGGTCCCCTGCGATGGGGGACCAATCTGTCCCCATCATAGGGGGATGGGATGAAATAGCCCGAAGGGTGCCACGCGACAGGCATGAATGTGGGTGAGCCGTAAAGTTTTTTCTGGTTCCATGGAGTTCATCCCGCGGGTGGGCTGGGGATTGCGGGTGATCCAATCCAGTCCGGATCGATAGCCTCCAGGAGGGTGTGCTCATCGGGCATTGGTTCCAGATCCAGCAGAGCAGCGCAGCGCGGATCCCGCAGCCCGCCCCAGACCAGCCAGCGAGCCAGATCCACCCGGTCGGTTCGCCCCAGGCGCTCGAGGGCCCGGCGCAGGTGAGTGCGTACCGTCTCTTTCGAGCATCCCAGCCAGCGGGCGATTTCCTTATCGCTCAACCCGTGAGCGGCGGCCCAGGCGATCTGGCGCTGGCGTGGGCTGAGAGCGGCCCAGGGAGCTCCCCATATGCGCCACCATCTTTCGATCCGGTCGATCGCCTCCGGCGTCCAGAGGGGGCGGCCCTCCAGGGCGTGGGAAAGGGCGGGGAACAGCGGATCGCAGGACGATTCCCCACCCAGGCAGCCGAGCGCCCCGGCGCGGTATGCCAGGGCTTCAACTGCAGGGTGAGCGGTGTGGACGAGAAGGACAGCGCGGAGGCCCGGAAGGGCAGGCCGGATCGAATGGAGGAGGCGGGCGCCGCTCTCGTCGGGGAGATCGAAGCGGATCAGCAGGAAAGCGACGGGATGGCCGTGCAGGGCGCGCCGGGCATCGGCGGCGGTAGGGGCGATCCAGGCGAGGGGGAAGCCCCAGGCGGCGAACCACGACCGCCAGGCCATCTGATGGAGGGGGTCCGGGTCCACCAGACCGATCATCTCTGCATCTCCCGTGGATGCTGTGCGATCCATTCTCACAGATCCAGAGAGGAGCCTGCCCGCTTCGCCCCCTCGCTTTCATGATAGCCGCCTTGGAGGACCCTGTCACTGTGGAAATTCCCGGTCCCCACCCTGTGGATTTCCACAGGGGCATGGGCGAGACAGCCGCTGGCCAGCGGACCCCCGGCCTGGAGGTCGGAGGCTCAAGCCGTTGAGCGACGGCCTGTGGGCGCCAGGCCGCGGGGAATCCTCGGCGCGTTTTGTCTCCGTATAGATATACCCGCCAACTCGCCCTGGGGTTGGGGGGCATCCGGGCAGATCGGGGCGAAGCCGCGAGGAGGAACGTTGCGAAAGACACAACCAGGGGGGGATTGCCGGTTCACGGATCCTGCGCCCGGATCGCGATCCGCTGGGAGCCGAATACGAAGGGAGCGCGAACTTCCCGTTCCCGGATCGAACGGTAGGGATCGAACACATAAACGACCTGCATTTGATAGATCCCCGGCGCGGAGGGAAGGACCACCTCACCTGTCAGGATCGCTTCGGTATCCGGATCCAGGTGGATCGTCCACGCCTGAAGGCCACGGAAGGGGATTTGCCGGAAATTGAAGAACAGGAGCATGGCATAGTCCGCCCCCTTCTCGCCTTTCAGGTTGGAGGCCCAAATGGCAACTGACAGCGGCTGACCCGCTTTTCCATCGACTACGGTTAGCTGCCCTCCCGGTCGGGAGGGATGATCCCAGGGCCATCGAGGAGGGCGAACCAGGGCGACGCCGAGGCTCAGGGTCACTCCTCGAGGGACAGGGGCCCCATGGAGGATGGGGCCCATCTCCCGTGCGGGGCGGTTGCTTGGGCCCACACGGATCCGAGCCCGCCGGCCGACCAGCCTTGCATACATGGAGAGGCGCTCGACAGGATCGGTGGAGAAATCCAGGGGATCCAGGAAGGCGATGACGATCAGATCATGGAGTCCTTCCCCAGGCACATCTATACGCATGGGCAGCTCAACATCTCCCCCCGGCAGCAATGGAATCAGATGAAGCACCCCATATTTTCCATTGAGCTCAAAGGGAATCTGCTGATAGTCCAGGATGGCGGCCACCAGCACGGTAATGGGTTGCCCTGCATGGAGGATCAGATACGGGGCGAAAGGCTGGCCAGGGGATAGAAAGATCTCCTCGGTCTGCGGTCTTTGAAGCGGGGGCAGATGCCGATGCTCCGGCCAGACGAACCCCAAACCAGCTCCACGAGTCGGGATCCCCCAATCCACAATCGGCCGCTGCGTTTCGTGGACAATCATACCCGGGATCTCACCCGGAGGAAGCGGCCGATCCGCTGGCGGATGGCGACATCCGAAGCTCATAACTATAGATATAACGCTTCCCACCAGGATAGCCACTCGCCGCTTCAAGCGCATCTTCATCATGGATCCTCTTATGCGGATGGAAAAAGCCACTAAAAGCTGCATCCAGTCGCCGTATCGCTGGTTTTGAAATCGTCATCTGCGTAACCATCGGTATGGAAATGATGGAAAGATTCGGCGTAGATGTTGCGACAAGCAACCAGATACCAGAAATACGTGATGCAGGTGGCGCGGTGCCCTGAACGATGATCTTGGCACTGCGACCACCAGCTGGATGGCTGGGAGAGCGGTCGGAGGAAGCCATCCACCCAAATTTGCTGCTCGAAGAGATCGGAATCGCTTGT
>BEHY01000072.1 GCA_002898735.1 Candidatus Thermoflexus japonica | reverse complement strand
TATACCCTTATCTTGACATTGTTAAATTCGGGCTCTTTGACCTCTCCCAACTGCCAGGGACGGCCTTGTAGCGCAGGCGTTCAGCCTGCGCCGCGGGCGTAAGCCGGCGTTCACCGTCTTATACGGGCGGAAGCCCGTGCTACGTCACGGCGGCACGGCAAATCGAACAATGTCAAGATTGTGAAGAGCGCCAGGGACGGCCTTGTAGCGCAGGCTTTCAACCTGCGCCGCGGGCGCAAGCCCGCGTTCACCGTCTTATACGGGCGGAAGCCCGTGCTACGTCACGACGGCACGGCAAATCGAACAATGTCAAGTTATGCGCCATGAAGCATCCGGGCCAGCGGGAGGGAGGATCCTGGCGTCTGAAGATTTTGCTGGCTTCGTATGCTATAATGCAACCGGTTTCGCGGCCCATGCCGGGCGGTAGGGAGCGGATTTTCATGCCCGGCCCGAACGGGACGGCGCTTTCATCCCCTGCGGGAGGCATCGCGATGCTGCATCTGGACGACGCGGCGCGCCTGCGGGCGCTGGATGCAGGCCGGATGCTGGACCTGGTGGCGGATCTCCCTCGACAATTGCGGGCGGGCTGGGAGCTGGCCATGGGCGTGTCCCTGCCCCGCGAGTGGGATGCCTCCGCTTTCCACGCCATCGTCATCGCCGGGATGGGCGGGTCGGCGATCGGGGCTTCTCTGGTCGCGGCCTTCGCCGAAGGGGAATGCCCGATCCCGCTGATGGTGGTGCGGGATTACGCGCTGCCGGCCTTCGCGCGGGGCCCCCGGGTTCTGGTGGTCGCCTCCAGTTACTCCGGGGAAACCGAGGAAACCCTGGAGGTCTTCGAGACCGCCCGGAAGCGCGGGTGCGCCCTGGCGGCGGTGGCGACGGGAGGGCGGCTGGCGGAGTGGGCCCGGGACTGGGGGGTCCCCCTCTTCCGGTTCGAGCCGGTCGGGCAGCCCCGGGCAGCCCTGGGTTACTCCTTCGCCATCCTCCTCGGTTTGCTCCACCGGCTGGGGCTGATCCCGGATCAGCGGCCGGCCCTCGAGGAGGCGGTCGCTGTGATGGAGGAGGATCTCCCCCGGATGGCCCCGGAGGTCCCGGTGGTTCAGAACCCGGCCAAGCGGATGGCCGGGCAGCTGGTCGGGCGCATCCCGCTGATCTTCGGGGCGGGGCCCCTGGCCGAGGTGGCCCGCCGCTGGAAGACCCAGATCAACGAGAACGCGAAGGCGGTGGCCATCTTTGAGGCCCTGCCGGAAGCGGACCATAACACGGTGGTCGGCACGGGGTTTCCTTCCGAGCTGCTGCCCCATCTGATGGCCCTCTTCCTGACCGCGCCTTCGGACCATCCGCGCAACGCCCTGCGGGTGCGGATCACCCGGGAGCTGTTCATGCGCCAGGGCGTGAACACCGACCTTTTCGTCGGGCGTGGGGAAAGTCGGATCGCCCAGGCGTTCTCTCTGATCTTGCTGGGCGATTTCATCAGCGTGTATCTGGCGCTGGCCTATGAGATCGACCCCACGCCGGTTCAGGTGATCGCGGAGCTGAAGGCCCGTCTGAGTGGGGGAGGCGGGCCGTCCACCCGTGAGGGTGCGAATCCATCAGCGGGCACTGTCTGAGCGTCCCTATCCCGTGGGATTCACGGGCGGTTCCGGGAAGCCGGAGCGCGTTTCAACACGTTTCCTCAGGAGGATCCGATGCCGCAGTATGACGTGGTCATCATCGGAGGCGGGCCGGGCGGGTATGTGGCGGCCATCCGGGCGGCCCAGCTGGGCCTGAAGACGGCCCTGGTCGAGCGCGAGCATCTGGGCGGGGTGTGTCTGAACTGGGGCTGCATCCCCACCAAGGCGTTGCTGCGCAACGCCGAGGTGATCGAGCTCCTGCACCGGGGGGACGAGTTTGGGTTCTCCTTTGAGAACCTGCGGGTCGACTACGAGGCGGCTTACCGCCGCAGTCGTCAGGTGGCGGACCGGCTGGTGCGGGGCGTTCAGTTCCTGATGCGCAAGAACCGCATCGATGTCTACGAGGGGGAAGGGCGCCTGCGCTCGGCCCGCGAGGTGGAGGTGCGCCCCACCCAGGGGGCAGCCGTGGGCGGCCAGAAATTCGAAGGCGTGCTGGAGGCGAAATACATCATCCTGGCCACCGGCGCGCGGCCGCGGCTGCTGCCCGGCCTCTCCCTCGACCCGCCCCGGGTGATCACCTACCGCCAGGCCCTGGAGCTGAAACAGGTTCCCCGTTCCCTCGTCATCATCGGTGCGGGCCCCATCGGGCTGGAGTTCGCCTATCTCTTCCGGGTTTATGGGGCGGAGGTGACCCTCATCGAGATGCTCCCGCACCTGGCGCCGCTGGAGGATGAGGAGATCAGCGTCGAGCTGGAGAAGCAGTTCACTCGCATGGGGATCCGATTTATGACGAACACCCGGGTGGAGGCGGTGCGGGCGGCGGGCGACGGGGTGACGGTGGAGGCGGGCGGGCAGGCCCTTCAGGCCGAGACCGTGCTGGTGGCCATTGGGGTCCAGCCCAACATTGAGAACCTGGGCCTGGAGGCCGTGGGGGTGCAGACGGAGCGGGGGGCGATCGTGGTGGACGACTTCCTTCAGACCTCGGTGCCCAACATCTACGCCATCGGCG
Organism: Candidatus Thermoflexus japonica; assembly: GCA_002898735.1. GTDB lineage: Bacteria > Chloroflexota > Anaerolineae > Thermoflexales > Thermoflexaceae > Thermoflexus > Thermoflexus japonica. The sequence continues at coordinate 8,752 of BEHY01000072.1, read as the reverse complement.
ATGTCACCGGGAAGCTGGCCCTGGCCCATGTGGCCTCCGCCCAGGGGATCGTGGCGGTGGAGCACATCGCCGCCCGCGAGGAGAAGGGCCCGATGCCGCCGGCCCTCGATTACCTCGCCATGCCGCGCTGCACCTACTGTCGCCCTCAAATCGCCTCCATGGGGTTGACGGAGAAGCAGGCGAAAGAGCAGGGATATACCGTGAAAGTGGGGAAGTTCCCCTTCCAGGCCAACGGGAAAGCCCTGGCCTTTGGGGAGCACGCGGGGTTCATCAAGCTGGTCGTGGACGCCAAATACGGCGAGATCCTGGGGGTTCATCTGATCGGGCCGGAGGTCACCGAGTTGCTTCCGGAGGTCGTCCTGGCCCGGACGGCGGAACTCACGCCCGAGGAGATCATCCGGGCGGTCCACGCCCATCCCACCCTCAGCGAGGTCCTGGCGGAGGCGGCCCACGCCGCGCTGGGGGCGGCCATCCATATCTGAGCGGGGGTGGCTCTGGAAAAATCCGCCCTTCAAAAAGACGGCGGGGACAGCCGGATCCGGGCCGTCCCCGCCGCTTATTCTTCATAGGCCGTCGAGAGCACGGCTTTCGTTATTCACGGCCACCCCATGAGATCGACGGCCACCCGCACATCGAGATCCACCGGGCTGGGTCCGTTGTTGTGGAGGCGATAGAAGCCGCACCCGCCTCGAATGCCCCCCTGGTTTCCCTGGCCGGCCGGGGTTTCCACCCCCTGCTGGACCACGGTCCATTGCACATTCTGGCCATCTCCTCCAGTGACCTTCCAGGAGAGCGATAGGAAGAAGGCCGCGCAGGGCGGCTGGGCCCCCTGGTAACCCACCGCGGCGGCCAGATCAAAGCCGTCCTTCTCCCAGATCTGGCCCGCCTCCAGATGCACGTGGAGGCATCCCTCCGCGACCCGGTTGGCCCCGCTGGGGGCGGGGATCGCTGGGGCCGCGCACGACGTGGCGGTGGGGGAAGGGATCGGCGTCGGCGAGGGCGCAGGCGTGGCCGTCGCGGTCGGGGAGGGCGGGACGGTGGGCGAGGGCATCGGCGTGGCCGTGATGGTCGGCGTGGCGGCGGGAGGGGTCGGGGCCGGCGGTCTCCCTCCCTCGCAGGCGACGATCAGCATCGCGAGCATGGCGATCCAGCGCAGTCGGTGCATCGAACCCCTCCTCTTCCCGTTTGCATCGCTTCTTATGCCCACCGGAACCAGCGGGCCGCCGGATGGCCGGCCTTCCGCCGGGGATCTGAAGTTCGCTGCTCAATCCGGGGAAAGGGGCTGACCTTCCTCAAGGGACCAGGGGGTGGGAGGCACGATCATCCCCTGCTGGCTGATCAGCAGCCCGACCTTCGCATGGATGGCCGCCTCCAGGGCGCGGTCATCCAGCGTCAACCCGAAGACGATCGGCCAGACGGGATCCGAAATGCCCCGGGCTCGCAAGGCCTGCCGGGCCTCTGCGTCCTCCAGGATGCCCCTCCGGAACTCCCGGATGTCCCGTGGCCACACCCTGGCCTTCACCGAGACCAGCACCCAGGTCTCCCGGCCTTCCGGCCACCGGATCCGGGCGACGCCATCCACCTCGCCGATGCCATCGAGGGTCATGGAAACCACGGGGCCCACCAGGGCGCCTCCCTGTTCCTTCACCCACTCCCGGAGGGCGGGGATGAGGCGCTCCTCGACGGCGGGGCCGATGATCTGAGCGAAGCGGTCCAGGGTGGCCCGCATCTGATCCTGAGACCGGGCGAGTTTCTCGATCTGCTCCTGGGTTTGCCGCAGGGCTTCAGTCAGCTGTTCGACGCGTTCTTCGAGGCGGCGCTGGGCTTCGGCCAGCTGCTGGACCTGCTCTTCGGTGCGGCGCTGGGCTTCGATGAGCTGCTGGACCTGTTCTTCGGTGCGGCGCTGGGCTTCCGTGAGGCGGGCGATGGCTTCCTCCAGGCGGCTGACGCGTTCTTCGGTGCGGGCCTGGGCTTCGATGAGCTGCTGGACCTGTTCTTCGGTGCGGCGCTGGGCTTCCGTGAGGCGGGCGATGGCTTCCTCCAGGCGGCTGATGCGTTCTTCGGTGCGGGCCTGGGCTTCGGCCAGCTCGGCGAAGCGCCGATCGGCCTCAGCCCGGGCGGCGGCCAGCTCTTCCCGCAGTTCGGCGAAACGACGATCGGCCTCCGCCCGATAGGTCAGGAACTCCTGGCGGTGGGCGGCGAACTCCTCATAATGCCGCCGCTGAGCCTCCACCAGGGCCGCGATCTGTTCCTCCACCCGCTGGAACCGCCGCTCGGTTTCCTGCCGGAAGCTCTCAAAGGTCTGATCCCGGAAGGATCGGAACTCCTCCTGGAAGGCCTGAAACTCCGCCGGCAGGCGCAGCAGCTCTTCCGAAGCGAGCAGCGCCCATAGCTGCTGCCGCCAGTCCGGATGCTGCCGTAACAGCTCCAGCAGGTCTCGGAGATCTTCCACCATAAATGCCATCGCACCCCTCCCGGGAGGATTCTATCACAGAACGGAGCGGAAGGCATGGTCAGACCCGCTCCGCTTCCGAATCGGACGAATGCGCCCGGGAGCGTCCCACCGGATCCGCCGGCCCATGGGCGCTGGCCGAACCCCTTGCGGACGGATGGATGTTCATTCCCATCGGAAGGCCCGGATCGTCAGGAGCGCGCTGGCGATCAGAACGACCAGCAGGAACCCGATGTCCCCCATGTGATCGCCTGGGGAGGCCCCCGCCCACAGGCCGCGCATCATGGTCACGACGTGGGTCAGGGGGAGCCAGCGGGCGATCTGGAGCACGGAGGACGGAAGCATCTCCCTGGGCACCCAGGCGCCGCCCAGGGCCATCATGGAGAACGCCGCGATCATCCCGACCGCCTGCGCCGTTCGCGCGGTCGGCACGACGGCGGCGATCAGGATGCCCAGCGCGATGAAGGCCAGCGTGCTGAGGGTGAAGCCGGCCCACACCCACAGGGGGTTCCCATCAAAGCGCATATGGAACAGCCAGCGGCCCACGATCACCAGGGCGATCCCTCCCAGAAGCGTAACCAGATAATACATCAGGATGTTGGCCGCCATATACATCCACGTGGGGAGAGGCGTGGCCCGGAACCGTTTCAGCACCTTGAACTCCCGCGCGGTGGCCGTGCCGATGGGCGCGCTGATCAGCCCGACCGTGGCGATGATCACCCCCAGGTAGGCCGGCACGCTGACGTCCACCATCCCCCGGCCGCCATAGAGCGGATTCGGCTGGTTCCCGAATATCGAGCCGAACAGGATCAGCATCATCGGGGCGAAGGCGAAGGTGAAGAAAGCGGCCACGGGCTCCCGCAGATACATCCGGATCTCGATCCATGTGAGCCGGATCAGCGCCCGCATCGCGTTCATCGCGACCTCCCGGAATTCGAGGCGGGGAGGATTTCCTGCCCGGGGGTTTCCATCGGCCGCCCGGTGAGGGCCAGGTAGACGTCCTCCAGGGTCGGTCGCTCCACCCGCATGTCCCGGAGCGCCATCCCCCGCGCCGCCATGGCCTCCACGACGCGGCCCACCAGGCTATCCCCGCGACCGTAGATCACCACCCGCTCTCCGATCGCCTCCACCCGCGAGACCCCGGGGAGGTCCGTGAGGAAGGAGGGATCGAAGGCCGTGTCGCGGGTGAAGATCACCCGTTGCTCCGCCCCCAGGGATCGGATCAGGTTCTCCGGCGTGTCCAGGGCGACCAGGCGGCCCCGATCGATGATGGCCACCCGATCGCACAGCCGTTCGGCTTCCTCCATGTAGTGCGTCGTCAGAAACACCGTGCGGCCTTCCGCCCGGATCTCCTGCACCAGGTCCCACATCGCCCGCCGGGCATGGGGGTCCAGGCCGGTGGTGAGCTCATCGAGGAAGAGGATCTCCGGGTTGCCGATGAGGGCGAGGGCGATGAAGAGCCGCTGCTTCAGGCCGCCAGAGAGCTGGTCGAACGCCTTGCGGCGGTGTTCCGCCAGGCCCAGGCGCTGGAGCAGCGTTTCCGGATCCAGCGGGCGGGGATAGAAGGCGGTGAACAGCCAGAGCGCCTCCTCCACCCGCAGCCGGTGGGACAGCGCGCCTTCCTGAAGCTGAATGCCGATGCGCGCCCGCAGCGCCCTCCCCTGGCGGCCGGGATCCATGCCCAGCACCCGGATCCGCCCGCTGTCCGGCTGCCGCAATCCCTCGATGCACTCGATGGTGGTGGTCTTGCCCGCCCCGTTGGGGCCCACCATCCCGAAGATCTCCCCCTCGTAGACCTCGAAGGAGACCCCATCCACCGCCACGCGGGATCCATAGGCCTTCCGCAGCTCCTGGACTTCGATCACAACCCGCATCGACCTGCCTCCTTTCGTTCGGAATTTTTCAGGAGACGGACGGGCCGGAGGGTCCTGACTCATTCCCCGGGGATTGATATAGGCCCCTCGCCCGGTCATGGGCCGGTGGTGATCCAGCGCTTCATCAGGAAGGTCAGTGACCGAAGAGCATGGGGACCGCGATATCCACCCAGATGTTGTTCAGGAAGTGCATCAGCATCGGTGGATAAATGGAGCGGTAGCGCAGATAAAGCAGGGCCGGGAAGAACGACCAGAAGAACATATAAAGGACCAGACCCGGGCCGATGGCTCCGTGGTAGAGGGCGAAGAGCAGGTTGTGGAGCATCAGTGCCCCGATCCGGCCGGCTCGGGTCTCGAGGGCGGGAAGCACATAGCCCCGGAACATCGTCTCCTCCGCCGGGGGCACCAGGATCAGGCCGGCCAGGATCACGAGCGCAAATTCCCAGGGCGTGGTGGGCTGGACGAAGCCCCGTTGCCGAGGATCCCAGTAGAGGGGCAGCCCGATGGCTTGTCTCAGGGCGTCAAGGGGCAGCCAGATCATCGCCGCGAGCCAGGCGGCCAGGACGGCCAGCCCGATGGCCTCGGGCGAAAGCCGGCCGCGCCATCCCAAGTCCGCGGCTCGAACACCTTCCTGTCGGAGGAGACACGCGAGGGCCCACGCGATGATGGAGGCCCAGAGGGCATAGATGACGACGCGAAACAACGCCAGATCGTGAATGCCGATCGCTCGCGCTGCCTGCTCAGCGCCTCGCCCGAGCAGGCGGGTGGCTGCAAGGGTCAGGGAGGTGGCGATCACGCTGAGAAACGGGAACAGCACATAACGGATGGGCATGGTCTGACCTCCTGTAGTCATCGGATGGGAACGGATCGCTCACACCGGCGGGGCGTTATGGTTTCCTCTGCAATTCCATCCCTCCCCGCGCCGCCATTGCCAGACTCAGTATGCCTACCATGCCGTAAGCCAGATCCGGCCGGCCGGCGACCAGGGCCAGGAGGGGGACGCCAAAGATGCCGATCAGACCCAGGGGAAAGAAGAACGGGAACATCACCCCGGAGATGAAGAGGCCGATCCCGATGGCATACCCCCAGAGGGCGGTGATCGCCCCGGGGGGAAGGGGTGCCTGGCCCAGCCCGGCCGTCAGCACGGCCATCCCGCCCATGATCACGCCCCACGCCCAGCCGATCTTGGGGGCCAGCGCCGTGCGCAGCGGCGGCATCCCTTCCAGCCGCCCGCGGCGGAGAGCGATCCCATATGCGGCGATGATCCCCCCGGCCGCTGTCAGCAGGATCGCAGCGAGGGTCCAGCCCATAGACCGGGCGGCCAGCCCGACGGCCCCCGCGAGGGCCCCCGCGATCCCCCAGAGGATCAGGCTGGGGAGGAGCCCGACGATGGGCGCGGTGGCCCCAAAGAAGGCGATGTAAAGCGTGGGGCCCCAGAAAGCGCGGCCTGTCAGGAGGTCCGAGAAGATATTGAACGCCGCGTAGAGGCCGAAGGCCACCATATAGACGGCGAAGTGGCGGGCCTCCGACCGCCCCTTCATCGCGATCACCCGAAGCACATCCACGGTCTCCAGCAGCTCCTGGAGCGCCTTCTCATCCTTCTCCATCGCGGAACCTCCATCGTGTTTTGAAACCGGCGGGACGGGTTATGTAGACCCGCGCCTGCGCCGCGCGGATTTCAGGATCTGGGCCAGGCGATCCAGATACTCCCGGAGGCGGCGGCGTCCCTCGGGCGTGAGGGTGTAGGTCGTGCGGGGCCGCCGGCCCACAAAGGCCTTGTGCACCCGGATCAGGCCGTGCTCCTCCAGCACCCGCAGGTGCTGGGCCAGGTTGCCGTCCGTGACGCTCAGCTCCCTCTTCAGGCTCTGGAAATCCAGCTCCCCGGCCTGAAGGAGCAGCGTCATGATCCCCAGACGCACCCGCTCGTGGATGATCGGATCCAGATCCAGGATCTCCATCGCCCCTCATATTGCTGAGAACTCGCGCCCCTGGCCCCTCTCGGGATTCAAGGGCCAGGCCAACCGGACCCCACGTCTTTCTAATTTGTCAAGAAAAATACTTTGCGGGACAAAGTATAACAGAGGGCTGCGCTCCTGTCAAGGGGAAGCGTTCGGGCTCCAGGGTGGGGAGGCGCGCGGCGGGGTTCTCCTCCTCCTGCCCTTTGGCACATCGGGCGCGGTGTGTTACGATAGCCATGGCCTTTGCTTCCAAGCTCGAGGATGGGGAGGCCGTGCAGCGATGACGCGATTCGATCCCTTCGGCGCGAAGGCGACGCTGGAAACCGCGGCCGGGACGGTTGTCTATTACCGGCTCAGCCGGCTGGCGGAACAGGGCGTGAGCGATCCCTCCCGTCTGCCTTTCTCCATCCGGGTCCTTCTGGAAAACCTCCTCCGGCACTGCGATGGCAGCCTGGTGACCGAGGAGGATGTCCTGGCCCTCGCCCGCTGGGCTCCCCAGGATCTCCCCGATCGGGAGATCCCCTTCATGCCCGCCCGGGTGATCCTCCAGGACTTCACCGGCGTCCCCGCGGTGGTGGATCTCGCGGCGATGCGCTCGGCGGTGAAGCGCCTCGGCGGGGATCCCCGGCGGATCAACCCCCTGGTCCCCGCCGATCTGGTGATCGACCACTCCGTCCAGGTGGATTTCTTCGGGACGGAGCTGGCCTTTTACCTGAATGTGGAAAAGGAGTTCGAGCGCAACCGGGAGCGCTATGCGCTGCTGCGCTGGGCCCAGAAGGCCTTCCGGAACTTCCGGGTGGTCCCCCCCGGCACCGGCATCGTCCACCAGGTGAACCTGGAATACCTGGCGAAGGTGGTCCAGACCCGCGAGGTGGATGGGGAGACGGTGGCCTTCCCGGACACCCTGGTGGGCACGGATTCCCACACGACGATGATCAACGCCCTGGGGGTGCTGGGCTGGGGCGTGGGCGGCATCGAGGCCGAAGCGGTGATGCTGGGCCAGCCTTACTATATGCGCATCCCGGAGGTGATCGGCGTTCGCCTGACGGGCCGTCTCCCCGAGGGCGCCACCGCCACCGACCTGGTCCTCACGGTCACCCAGCTCCTCCGCAAGAGGGGGGTGGTGGATAAATTCGTGGAGTTCTTCGGACCCGGCCTGCGGAGCCTCAGCCTGCCGGATCGGGCGACCATCGCCAATATGGCCCCGGAGTATGGGGCAACCTGCGGGTTCTTCCCGGTGGACGAGGAGACGCTGGCGTATCTGCGGGGCACCGGCCGGGATCCGGAGCAGGTGGACCTGGTGGAGCGCTACGCCAGGGCCCAGGGCCTGTTCTATGACGGCCAGGGGCCGGATCCGGTTTACACCGATGTGCTGGAGCTGGATCTGGGGACGATTGAGCCCACCCTGGCCGGCCCGCGGCGGCCTCACGATCGGGTCCCGTTGCGAGCGGTCAAGCAGCAGTTCTGGGAGAGCATCGCCTCGATGTTGCCCGCCTCGAACCCCGCGAACGTTCATGCGGTCGGCCGGCTGGAAGGGGAAGGGGGGGCGGCCGCGCCAGCGCCGGCGGCCACGGCTGCTCCTTCCGCGCCGGCCACGTGGGTGAGCCTGGACGGCCAGATGGTGGCCCTGGGGCATGGATCCGTGGTCATCGCGGCCATCACCTCCTGCACCAACACCTCCAACCCCTCTGTGATGATCGGGGCGGGGCTGCTGGCCCGCAACGCGGTGAAGCGGGGGCTGATGGTGAAGCCTTATGTGAAGACCAGCCTGGCCCCGGGCTCGCCGGTGGTGGTGGATTACCTGCGCCGGGCGAACCTCCTGCCGTATCTGGAGGCCCTGCGCTTCCACCTGGTGGGCTTCGGCTGCACCACCTGTATCGGCAACAGCGGTCCACTGCCGGAGCCCATCGCCAGGGCCATCCGGGAGCACAACCTGGTGGCCGTCGCCGTCCTGAGCGGCAACCGCAACTTCGAGGCCCGCATCCATCCGCTGGTGCGCGCCAACTACCTGGCCTCCCCCATGCTGGTGGTGGCCTACGCCCTGGCCGGCCGCATCGACATCGATTTCGAGCGCGAGCCGCTGGGCTACGATCCCAACGGCCAGCCGGTCTTCCTGCGGGACATCTGGCCTTCCCAGGAGGAGATCCAGCGGGCGATCCGGGAGAGCCTGGATCCGGAGCTGTTCCGGGCCCGTTACGCCCGCGTCTTCGAAGGGGATGAGCGATGGCGAAGCCTCCTGGTCCCGGAGGGAGATCTCTACGAGTGGGACCCGGATTCCACCTACATCCAGGAGCCGCCGTTCTTCCGGGAGTTCTCCCTGGAGCCGCCGCCCCTGCAGGACATCCGCGGGGCGCGGGCCCTGGCGGTGCTGGGCGACACCATCACGACGGATCACATCTCGCCCGCCGGCAGCATCGCCGTCAACAGCCCGGCCGGGCAGTATCTGATCTCCCGGGGGGTTCAGCCCG
>BEHY01000071.1 GCA_002898735.1 Candidatus Thermoflexus japonica | reverse complement strand
TTCCGGATCCTGCGGGAGGGCGCGGGCCCGGCGGCCCTGGTGCTGGACGGGATCGACGGCCTCCCCGAGGAGGCGCAGATGGCCCTGGAGGCGGGGCTGGAGGCGGCGCGGGACCGTCCGGATCTCTGGATCTGGGCCGGGGCGCGGCGGGAGGTCTCCCTGCGGCCGCTGCGGGGCCGGCCCGCCCACCGGGTGATGCTGGCGCTGGAGGCCCAGGAGTGGGAGGCGGCCGTGGGGCGCCTGCCGATCCCGGAGGGGCCCTTCCAGGGCCGGTGGTGGGGGGAGGGGCGGTGGCGGGAGATCCGGCTGCGGCGGGGCGATCCGCCGGGCCGCCCCTGCCCCCCGCCTTCCCCGCCGCTCCCCCGCTCTCCCCGGGCCGCCTGGGCGGATCTGCCGCCCCTTAGGAGGGAGGAGGGAGGGGGGACGGCGCTCCCCCTCGGATGGTGGGACGACGACCTCGGGCCGGCCGTCCTGGTCCTGGACGGGCGGCGGCCGGCGCTGGGGATGGCCCCCGAGATCGCGTGGGGGCGGGGGGCGATGGAGGCGCTGGCCCGGCGGCTGCGGGAGGCGGGATGGGCGGTCCTGGCGTGGGATCCGGAGGGACTGCTGGAGGGGCTGGCGGACGGGGAGGAGGACCCCCGGGCGTTCCTGGAGCGGGCGATGGCGGGGGAGATCGGAGGGCCCGGGGGCGTCCTGGTGGTGACGGACACGGACGGCCTGCGGATGCGGCTGGGGTATGGGGAGGAGATCCCGGCCGCCCTGCGGCGTCCGGCGCGCTGGATCTGGCTGTGGGCGGGGCGGGACGGGCTGGGGCTGCGGGGGTGGCGGCTGCTTCCGGAGCCGGAGGACCGGAGGAGGCCTCCGGTCGCCGCGGGCCATCCGGGCCTGGCGTGGCTGGCGGCGCCCGGCCAGGGCCGGTGGGTGATCCTCCCGGTTCTCCCATGATCCTCCGCACCCGGCCAGACGGCTGCCGGCAGCGATCCAGCCGTGCACAGTGGGTTTCCTGATGAGTGGGATCAGATCCCCCACATATCCGGAGGCGACATGCTTCGGGTACGACAGGTTCTTCCCCTGCTGATCGGATTGGCCATGTCGGCGGTTGTGGCGATCGCGGCCCGGGTGTTCATCACTACCGGGGTGCCCGACCAGACCGCGATCGCCGTGGCGGCTGTCCCGCTGTATCCCGGGGATCTCCTCACGGAGGACAGGGTTCGAACGGTGAGTGCCTACGATGCGCCAGCCGTTCGGGGGATGATCCGGGAGGCGGATCTCCCTCGTTATACGGGGGGGACCGTGCTGATGTTTATCCCGGCCGGAGCCGCGATCCCCCGGACGGCGATCCTTCCCTCCGGCCAGTTCACGGCCGCGGCCCGTCTTTCCTCGGTGATGGTGGAAGGAGAACAGCTGCTCCCCGTGCAGGACACGGATCGGATCCAGGCCCCACCTTTCTCCATGCTGCGCCCTGGGGACTGTCTGGATGTGGTGGCGTTCTTCGGAACGCCCACCGGGGGCTCCTCGCCGGCCACCTCGTTGGTGGAATCTGAGGGGGCCACCCCTCAGACCCCGGTGCTGGAGATCACAGGGACGACGAACCTCACCCTTCCTGTCCGCCCGATGGCCAAATGGCTCGCTCGCGGGGTGGTGCGCTCGGTTCTGGGTCTCCCGATCCCTTCCGGCGGCGAGGGCGCTTCCGCAGTGAGAACATCCAGCGCCTCCGCCGGCGCGCCGCAGTTATTGCTGGGGGTCCCTCAAAGCGCGCTGGAGGGGATCATTTACGCGCTGGAAACCGCGGAGAGGGTTTATTTCATCGTGACGCCGCCATGCGTGCGCGCGGAGATCCCTCCTTCCACGGGATTCGCGGAGCGGGATCTGGAACAATGGGTCCGGGCGGGCCGGCAGGCGGCCGGCGCCCCCACCTTCTTCCTTCCATCCGGATCCGAACCGCCAGCTCGACGATGAGGGAAAGGCGATGGGGATGAATATCGTGATCCTGGGGAACCTGAGCGGGATCGGCGGGGAGATCGCCAACCAGCTGGCCCGCTTGGGGCATGAAGCCTACGCCATGCCCGGGGTGGTGGCGGTGGAGATCCTGGCCGGCCTCCGCCCACAGCTCATCATCCCGGTGGCGACCGAGACCGGGATGACCACAGAGACCGTCGGCCGCCTGGCGGCGGAAACCGGAGCCGCCGTCATCGTGGTGGCCCCCCCGGGGAGCGCCTGGGCCACGTGGGGGGAGCATCTCCAGTATCCGGTGATCCTCCCCGAGCGAGCCGCGGAGGAGATCGCGGCCCGCCTGAGCGAGCTGATGGACCGGGTTCGGGCCACCGAGCAGGCCCGCTATCTGCAGACCGTTTACGGAGCGCCCGTCGTGGTGGCCAGCCAGCCCCGGGTCATCGGGTTCGGGGGGCCCAAGGGGGGAACCGGGAAGAGCACCGTTGCGGCGAACGCCGCGGCCCTCCTGGCCGCCCGGGGACTTTCCATCCACCTCATCGACGCCGAGTCCGACACCCGGGGCAACCAGCCCGATTTGTTCCGGCTGGGCGAGGGAACCCCCATCTATTCCATCATGGAGCTGGCGAGCCACCATCCGCCGCCGCCCCGCGCCGGCGGGGTGTTCGAACCCGGTGCCCACGTCCCGACCTTCTGGAGCCAGGTGCCAGCGCCGCGGGGGATCCGCTGGAATCTGCGCCTCACCGCCGGGTTGCTGACGCTGGATCCCCTGATGGGGGAGCGTTCGCTCTCCATTCTGGCCCGAGCGGCGGATTGGCTGGATTTCGCCATCGAGCGGGCGACCGGGGAGGGGTATACGGTGATCCTGGACACCGGGAACAACCTGATGTCGCCGCTCTCCCTGCGGGCGATCAATCGTTCCCAGGTCCTTTACATCGTCCTGGAACCCGAAGATACCGGGTTGATCGCCGGGGCCTCATGGCTGGCGCACGTCTACCGGATGGCCGGCCCCGACGCCTTTTCCAGCAAGGTCCGCATCGTCTTCAATAAGGTGCGTGGGGAATCCGGCTCGGAGCTGGTCGGGCGGTTGCGGGAACATGTGGAGGCCATCCTGGGGCACCGGTTGCCGCGGGCGATGCCGGTGCACATTTTGCCCCATCTGGATCTGGACATCGCTCGATCGCAGACCAGCCTGCGGCTGGGCGTCGAACACCTGGCGGTTCTTCAAGCCCTGACGGGAGGGCGATATGCGGAGGAAACCCGCGGGTTCACCGATGCGCTCCAGTCCATGTTATCAGAGCTATTTCCGGTCCTCACCGTTGCCTCCCCCGGGCGCCAGGCCTCCCCGCGCTTTCGATTCCCGTGGAGCAGATAGCTCGACGCTCTATCTCTCTCCTTTCGAAGGGAGGTGTTCCTGAGAGGCAGATCCCACCCCCTTGTGGCCCTGAGCCCTCAGGAGCTGAGCCGGTCGCCGAAGGTGACCGGCTTTTTCTTTTACCCTCAGCCCCAAGCGCCGTGGGGAGAGCAGCGGGCCTCCCCGAGAATGGAGATTTTTGGGGGGAACGTCCCCTCTCCCGAATCCGAGCTCGACGACGAGAAAGTGCTGCTCCCGGGCATAATGCGCTTGTCAGCGCCATGCTCGCCTGTTATAATTTTCCTGAAAGAAGGTGATCGGAGGCGCAGGCTTTCGGAACTCCAGAGGCGCTGGCCCCGCCGGTGGAACTGGTGTTCTCCCCCAGATTCAATAAAAGGAGGAGAAGCGATGGTTCCCAAAAAGCTCGGATGGAGCGCCGCGTTTCTGTTGATCCTCGCTTTCCTGGCTGGTGCATGCGCGCCCGCTGCCACGCCCACGCCTGCCCCCGCCACGCAGCCTCCCCAGCCGACTCCTCCTCCTCCTACGCCGACCCCAGCTCCGAAGACGCTCGTTGTGTGCATGGCCCAGGAGCCGCCCAGCCTCTACCTCTACTCCGAGGCCATGCTGGTGAAGTCCCACGTCCTTGAGGCGATCATGGATGGTCCCATCGACAGCCGCACCTTCGCCTATCAGCCGGTGATCCTGGAGAAGCTGCCCAGCATCAAGGACGGGGACGCCGTGATTGAGGAGGTGGAGGTCTCGGAGGGGACCTATCCGATCGCGGATGCGGCCGGCAATGTGGTGACCCTCACCAAGGGCGTCACGGTGAAGGTCCTGACGGATCCCGCCACCGGGAAGACCGAGGATCGAACCTTTGAAGGAGGCTCCATCAAGCTCCCCGTGATGAAGGTGACGTTCAAGATCAAGGACGGCGTCAAGTGGTCCGATGGGCAGCCGGTGACGGCTGAGGACTCGGTCTTCTCCTTCGAGGTGGCCAAGGCCCCCGAGACCAAGGTTTCCAAGTTCACTGTGGAACGGACCGCGGAATACAAGGCCCTGGACGCCCGCACGGTGCAGTGGGTGGGGATCCCCGGCTGGATCGATGCGACCTATTTCATCAACTTCTGGACCCCGCTGCCCAAGCATAAGTATGGCAACCTGACGCCGGCCCAGATGAACGAGGACCCCGATGTCAACCGCAATCCGCTGGGCTGGGGCGCCTTTATGATGAAGGAGTGGGTGGCGGGCGACCACATCACGGTGGTGAAGAACCCGAACTACTGGCGCGCCGGGGAGGGCCTGCCGCGGATCGACACGGTGATCTTCCGCATCGTGCAGGACACCAACCAGCTGCTGGCTCAGCTGCTCTCCGGCGATTGTGACATCGGCACTCAGGATGCCGCCTTCGATGCCCAGGCAGAGTTCCTGAAGCAGGCGGAGGCCGAGGGGCTGCTGAAGCCGCAGTTCGTCCTGGGCACTTCCTTCGAGCACCTGGACTTCAACATCCAGCCGGCGCCCGGGTATCAGATCGCGGCCGGCAACGATGTGTTCCAGGACAAGCGGGTGCGCCAGGCTTTCGCTTACTGCATCGACCGCAAGGCGATCATCGACCGGGTGCTGTTCGGCCGCAGTGAGGCCCCGGCGGTCTACATGCCCTCCATCCACCCGCTCTACGCCAAGGATGCGGTCACGGTCTATGAGTTCAACCCCGAGAAGGGCCGTGCCCTCCTGGAGGAGGCCGGGTGGAAGGACACCGATGGCGATGGGATCCGGGATAAGGGCGGCCGGAAGTTCAGCGTGACCTACGGCACGACAGCCGGCAACCGGCTGCGGGAGCAGGTCACCCAGATCATCCAGCAGCAGCTGAAGGAGAACTGCCAGATCGAGGTGAACCTTTACTACAAGCCGGCCCGGGAGTTCTTCGCCGACTGGCCGGACGGGCCGGTGTTCGGGCGCAAGTTCGATCTGGCGGAGTACGCCTGGTTGACCGGCGTGGAGCCGCCGTGCGAGCTCTACAAGACCGACCAGATCCCGTCGGATGAGAACCCCGGCGGCCCGAACAACACCGGCTACAGCAACCCCGCCTACGATGAGGCCTGCAACCGCGCCCTGGGCACCCTGGATCCCGATGAGAAGAAGAAGTGGCACGCGGAGGCCCAGCGGATCTTCAGCGAGGACCTGCCGGCGCTGCCGCTCTTCGTCCGGCTGAAGATCGCGGTGGCCTCACCGAAGGTTAAGAATTTCATCGTGGACCCGACGGCGAACTCCGAGATGTGGAACATCGAGGAGTTCGATATCGAACGCTGATCCCGGGGTCCAGATCGCCGGGCGGGGGAAATCCCCCCGCCCGGTTTTTGTTTTTACAGGAGTTACGCGACGGATTTCTTTCAGAGGGCTCTGGGGATAGGGCCAGCCGTCGGAGGGGACCGGCGGTCCCTGAAAAGAAGGTTCCTGCCCGCTGCCCTCTGGGCCACGGGGAGAGGGAAGAAGAGGGCATCCGGCCTCTCAATGGAAGCGGAACGAATGTAAGCCTCTTTTCGCCTCGGGGTCCTGCTCTTCCACCGCTTCCCCGCCCTGTAATATACTGAACATGCGATCCGCGGATTTTCCCTGGGGACACGGGGAGAGGGAAGGAGGTAGGCTCTTGATGCAGATCACGATCCTGGGATTGGGGACCCTGGGGATCTCCATGGGGCTGGCGCTCCGACGAGCGTTGCCGGAGGCCCGGCTGGTGGGGCACGATCCAAGCCCGGAGCGGGCCCGCGAGGCGCTCCGCTGGAAAGCCGTCGATCGGACCAGCTGGAACCTTCCCGGGGCATGTGAGGAGGCGGATCTGATCCTGTTTACACTGCCCCTGGGAGAGATGGAATCCGCCTTTCGAGCGATCGCCCCCGTCCTGAAAGAGGGAACGCTGGTGCTGGACACGGCGGAACTCAAGGTGCCGGTTATGGAATGGGCACAGGCGCACTTCCCTCCCTCCGTCCCATTCATCGGCGGCCATCCCATCCTTCGCCCGGACGCTGGGGAGGAGCCCGGGCCGGATCTGTTCCGGGACGCCCTGTTCTGCCTGACCCCGCCCGCCCAGGCGCCCGCCTGGGCGGTGGAGGCTGCCGCCGGGCTGGCCCATCGGATCGGCGCGCATCCTTTCTTTATCGACCCCGTCGAGCATGACGGCTGGATGGCGGCTCTGGAGCAATTGCCGTCTCTGCTCGGCGCCGCCCTCCTGTCGATATGGTCCACCGCGCCGGCCCGGCGGGAGATGCCCCAGGCGATCGGGGGGCGCTTCGCCCGGATGACCGCGGATCTCCCGGATGCCCCCAGTGGACGGGTGGCGGCGATCGCCAATCGAGACTCCCTTCTCTACTGGCTGGACCGTCTGCTGGAAACCCTGGGGCGTCTGCGGGAGGTGCTGACGGATGCGGAGAACGAGGCGGCTCTTGAGGACTTTTTCCGCGCCGCCCACCAGACCCGGGAAGCCTGGTTGAAGTCCCGGCACGAGCGCCTTCAGGCGCTGCCGACCCCGGCCGATCAACCCGGCCTTCTGGAAACCATGCTGGGGCTCCATCACCTTCGCCCTTCCCGGAAGCGACCATGAACGCGCAGCGCCCGGCCCGGGCATCCCGGGCACCCAGCGCAGGACCTGCAGGCCATCCTTCGGGGGAACTCCTCCGATGCGGGTGTTGATGATCGCGCCGACCTCGTTCTTCAACGATTACGGATGTCACGTGCGCATCCTGGAGGAAGCCAGAGCCCTCCAGGCCCTCGGACTCCAGGTGAAGGTTGTGACCTACTACAAGGGCCGCGATCTCCCGGGCCTGGATATCGTCCGCACCCCTCCCCTCCCGTGGCGTTCCCACTATGAGGTCGGATCCTCGCGACATAAGATCGCGTTCGATCTCTACCTCTCCGGGACGGCGCTGGCCACAGCGCTGCGCTGGCGTCCGCATCTGTTGCACGCGCATCTCCACGAGGGCGCGCTCATCGGAATCGCCCTCCGGATGCTGTTGCGGGTTCCCCTGATTTTCGATTTCCAGGGCAGCCTGACCGGGGAGATGATCGATCATCGCTTCCTGAACCCGGATGGGCCCTGGTATCCCCTGATGCGAAGGCTGGAGGTCTGGATCGATCGGCAGCCCGATGTGATCCTCACCAGCACGGTTCATGGGGCTCGTTTGCTGATCGAGACCTTCGGGGTGCTCCCGGAGCGGGTGATCCCGTTCCCGGATGCGGTCAACACGGAGGTCTTTCGCCCCCCGCTTCCCGAGGAGATCCCGGAGCTCCAGCGCCTGCGGGGGGAATGGGGCATCCCCCCGGAGCGCCGTCTGGTGGTCTACCTGGGGCTGCTGGCCCCCTATCAGGGCACGGACCTGCTGCTGGAAGCGGCCGCCCGTGTAGTCCGTCGGGATTCCCGGGCGCATTTCCTGATCATGGGATTCCCCGGGGAGGCCCACTACATGGCCCGGGCCGCTGCCCTGGGAATTTCGGATCATGTGACGTTCACGGGGAAGCTGCCCTATGAGCATGCTCCGGTTTACCTCCGGTTAGGCGAGCTGGCGGTGGCGCCCAAGATGTCGGCTACAGAGGGGAGCGGGAAGCTGCTAAACTATATGGCCACCGGCCTTCCGGTGGTGGCTTTCGATACTCCGGTCAGCCGGGAGTTTCTGGGCCCGGACGGCTATTATGCCCGATTCGGGGATGCGGAAAGCCTGGCGGACTGGATGCTGTATGCCCTCCATCACCCGGAGGAATCGGTGGAGCGCGGCCGACGGCTTCGGGCGCGGGCCGTGGCCCATTATAGCTGGAGGGCCGCCGGGCGGACGCTGCTGAGGATCTATCAGGCGGTCCAGCAGGGTCTGCGTCCTCCAGCGTGGGCCCGTGCGCCGGCCCGGAGAGAGGCGAAAACCCCCAGCCGCCTTCGAATCGGCGATGGGGGGGATGGATGGGGACGCCAGGGGTGATCCCGTCCCCTCCCACGAAAGGCAGCCTTGCTGGGACGAGGCGGAAACAGGATGCTCCGTGCGGCCATCGAATTGTGGCGTTATCGGGATCTGCTCTGGCTGCTCACCCTGCGGGATCTCAAAGTCCGGTATCGGAATTCGGTCCTGGGGGTGGCCTGGTCATGGATGAACCCCCTGTTGATGATGACGGTGTTCACCGTGGTCTTCACAGTGATGAACCGGGGGCCGGCCAGCCTTCCGCACTTTCACGCCTTCGTTCTGGTCGGCATCCTGGCCTGGAATGCCTTCGCGATCTCCGTCCAGGGCGCCGCGGAGAGCGTCACCGCCAACGCCCCCCTGGTTCGTAAAGTCTATTTCCCCCGGGAGGTCCTCCCCCTCTCCGTCGTCCTTTCGAACATGCTGAATTTCCTGATCTCCCTGCCCATCTATTTCGCCATCGCATGGCTCTCGGGGATCCGGCCGACGCCATGGCTGCTGCTTCTGCCGCTGACGCTGCTGGCCCATGGGATGTTCACGACGGGGGTAGCCCTCGCGGTCTCGGCCCTGAACGTGTTCTATCGGGACACGGCGCACATCCTGCAGGTGTTGTTGCTGGCCTGGTTCTTCCTGACCCCGATCTTCTATCCGATATCGATTCTGCCCCGCAACGCCTCTTTCCTGGGGATGTCCGTAGACGTCTGGCTCTGGACCCGACGCCTGAACCCCATGGCCTCGATCATCGCTTCCTATCACGATCTCCTCTATTATGGGACTTACACGGCGCCGGAGTTCCTCATACGAACCCTGGTGACCGCCGGGCTGGCGCTGCTCCTGGGTTATGCGCTGTTCCGCCGGCTGAGCCCGCGCTTTGCCGAGGAGGTGTGAGGGGAAAGCCCCTCTCGGAGCGCTCCCCGGCCCTCCTCCCTCAACCGCTGTCCGGCGGCGGGGAGCCCCAGCAGGCATCAGGGGGAGCCCAGGCGTTCCAGGGCGGAGGCAAAGGGTTCCCCAGCCCGGATCATGGCGACCGGGATGCCAGCGCTTTTCAGCAGGGGGAGAACGCGGGAGCTGATCTCCGGCCCGCCGAAGGAGGCGGCCTCCAGCACCATCGCGGCCACGCGGATCCCATGGGAATCCAGGCTGCGGGCGGCCATGGCCCATCGCGGATCGCCGGAGGGGGTGATCAGGATGAGGATGGAGCCGCGGGCCATGCGGAGGGCGTGGGATTGCAGCACCTGGTGGAAGGGGACCTCGCCATAGGCCCGCAGAAGGGCCAGCCCCTCCAGGAGACGTTCCAGCTGGCCTTCCCCTCGATGGGGCGGCAGGAGGAGCCGCCGGGAACCGTAAGCCAGGATCCCGACCATCCGCTCATGCCGTAACAGGTATGCGGCCAGCGAGGCGGCAAGGGCGATCGCATATTCTTCCGTGGAGAGGGGAAGAAGCGCGGGCCTCCTGGCCAGCCACTCCCCTTCCTCCTGATCCGGCTGGCGGATGTGAACGTCCGCCATCATATCGAGGACGATCCATACATCCGCGGCGGGCTCCTGATCGAATTCCTTCACCATGAAGCGCTCCCGCCGGGCGGTGGAGGGCCAGTGGATCCGATGAAAGGCGTCCCCCGGCTGATACTCCCGCACCCCCCCGGCGTTGGGGGTCACCTCCGGGGTCCGTTGCCGCGCCGCCTCCGTCCCCCGCCAGAACCCGGCCGGCAGGCCCAGCCGCCCGATCGGCAGGATCGGCGGATAGATCAGCACCTCATCCGTTTCCACGAGCTGCAGGGTGGCCTCAAAGAGGCCGAACGGATCGGTCCCGATCAGGGTCAGCGGCCCGAGGCGATAGAGCCCCCGGCGGAGACAGCGCGTCCGCACCGTCCACAGGCGCTCCCTCCCTCGCCCCAGGTTATCCAGCACGAAGCTGGCCCGGTGGCCGGGGAGCGTGGAGCCGTCCCGCACCTCCAGCCAGATCTTGGGGAAGAAACCGGTGTTCCGGAGGACCAGGGTTTCCTCAAAGAATCCCCCCACCGTGTTGCGCCGGGAACGGGGGATCCGCCGGATCTCCAGATCCCGGACGGCGCTCCACGCCCAGACGAAGGAGAGGAGCAGCAGGGCGAGGAGCAGATAGGTGAGGTTATAGAGGATCGAGCGACCGGTGATCATCGCCGCCAGGCTGACGATGACGGTCAGCAGAAGGAGCCCCCGCGCCCGCGGCCGCAGGGCCCATCGGAGGATCGGCCGCTCCGGGGGAGGGGGCTGGGATGGCCGCCAGGAAGGGAGCGCGGTCATGGGGATCGGACCTCCCACGGCACCGTGGGGATGAGCTGGAGCTCCCCCCGATAGATGCGGACCTGCCCGATGATCTCCACCCTGGACCCCTTTTCTTTCGCTCGCTCCGGAACCATAGCGGCGACGTTCTCCCACAGGATCACCGGGAGCGCCCCGCTTTCGTCGCGCACGATCAGGCGTAGGCCGGCGGAGAAGCGCCCCGCCTCCACGACTTCCCCGCGGATCCGCACCCGCGTTCCCTGGTCGCCGGGCGTCAGGCTTCCGATCGAACGAAGGGGCGCATCCGGGCGCACCCCCTTTCGCACTAGGATGTCACGACCTCGCTGGGGAAGCAACTCCAGCTCCCCGCGATACCGCGTCAGCACCCCCGTGGCCCGGATCGTCGCCCCCGGGTAGATCCCCTCCCGCCCTGGCACCTCCGCCATCTGCCGGTTCGGGATGAACAGGCGAAGTCGATACCCGTCCTGTTCCAGGACCACCGCCCATCCCGCGGAGAAGCCCTGGAGGTCCACCACTGCCCCCTCGACGGTGAGGCGGGTTCCCGGAGATGGGGTGGAAAGCTCGCGAAGCGGGAAGGGCGTGGCGGTCGGCCGTGGGCGAGGGGTCGGGGAAGGAGCGGGCGTAGGGGAGGATGAGGGAAGCGGGGTGGGAACGGGGAGGAGGGAAGGCGTGGGCGTCGCAACCGGAGGTTCCCAGCGCAGGTCCAGCGAGAGCTCCGGGAAGAGCAGCGTTTCGCCGCGGACCCGCCGCAGTCTTCCCCATGCGTGAAGCCGGGCGCCCACCGGGGGTGTGGCGGTGAGGGCCGCCTGAAGTTCCCGGGAGAGCCCGATCTCCATGGCCCCTGAATCATCCCGGACGGTCCATCGGCCTTCGGAGCGCTGGAGCAGGACGCCGGCGATCCCCACCCAGGCGCCGTCTGGCAGGCCGATGGCCTGGGCGATCGGCCGGGGGGT
>BEHY01000070.1 GCA_002898735.1 Candidatus Thermoflexus japonica | reverse complement strand
CGGCGCAGCGCATGCCGGATGATCCGCTCATCGTGCGTGGCGATCGCCACGTAGGCCCCTCGCGCCCGCGCCTCCGCGGAGAGCAGCCGCTCCATCAGCCGCACATAGCTGGCGTCCACATCCCGCTTTCGGGGATAGGCGATGTGAGGGGGCTCCTGGTAGGCTCCCTTACATAGACGGATCCGGGCGATCCCTTCTTCGATCAGGCGCTCCACGTCCTCCTGGCTTCGATACAGGTAAGCCTGGATCGCCACCCGGGTGTTGGGATATCGCGAGGCGAGCCGCCGGTACAGCCGCAGGGTCCGCTCGGTGTAAGTGCTGCTCTCCATATCGATCTCCACCACCGTCCCCACCTGAGCCGCCCGCTCGATCACCCGCTGCAGGTTCCCCTCGCAGAACTCCTCTCCGATATCCAGACCCAGGTGGGTCAGCTTCACCGCCAGATGCGGCCGCAGCCCCAGCGTGGCCAGGCGATCCAGCGCGAGCAGGTAATCCTCGGTGGCCCGCACCGCGTCGGCGGGGGATTCCACATTCTCCCCCAGATGATCCAGGATCCCCCGGATCCCCAGAGCCTCCAGCTCGCGGATGGCCCGCAGGCCATCCTCCAGCGTCTCGCCGGCCACAAAGCGCGAAGCGGCCTGCCAGACAAATCCCCAGCGCATCACCCGTTCCTTCATCGTCCGGTTACGGGAGAGCGAGACGAAGAGGGCGCGCCACATGGGATCCCCCTGATGTCGAGGTGAGGTCCTCGCCATCGCCGCTCACCGCTGGAAGTAGGCCTCCAGAACCTCCCGGGCCACCGGCGCCGCGTTCTGAGAGCCCTCCCCTCCGTTCCAGATGAAAACCAGGACGGCGATCTCCGGCGCCTCCGCGGGGGCGAAGGCGATGAACCAGGCGTGGCTGGGCAGGCGTCGTCCGGCGCACAGCCCCATGCGGAGGGCCAGATCATCGCAGAACTCCGCCGTCCCGGTCTTGCCGGCGATCCGGATCCCCGGGATCTGAGCCCGGACAGCGGTTCCCCGCTCCACGGCGGCCACCATCCCCTCGCGAACCACCGTTAGATGCTCCGGCGCGATCGGGAGCCGCCCGATGACCTCGGGCTGGAAGGCCTTCAGGAGGCGGCCGTCCGGACCGGCGATCTCGCGGACCAGGGTGGGCCGATAGAGGGTTCCCCCGTTCGCAATCGCGCTGACGGCGTTGAGGAGCTGCAGGGGCGTCACCAGCAGATACCCCTGCCCGATCCCCAGGTTATACGTATCGCCGGTGGACCATGTCTCCCCGAAGGTTTTCCGCTTCCACTCCGGATCCGGCACCTGCCCCGCCGCCTCCCCGGGCAACTCGATCCCGGTCGGGTGCCCCAGGCCGAAGGCGTGCATGTAGCGCACCAGGCGCTCGATCCCCAGCCCCTCGAACACCGGCTCCCCCGGCACATCGTAGCCTCCGGCGACCTTGTAGAAGAACACATTGCAGGAGTTCGCCAGGGCATCCACCACATCCTGCCAGCCGTGTCCGGAGCGCAGCCAGCAGAAGAAATGCTGGGCCAGCCCTGGATCGTTGGGGAAATACCGGTTGGGGATCACGATCTCCCCCGGGTCGAACAGCCGGGTCCGGGGCGTGATGACCCCTTCCTGGAGCGCAGCGGCCGCCACGATGGGTTTGAAGGAGGAGCCCGGCGCGAACTGGGAGGCGATCGCATGGTTGAGCAGAGGCGCAAAGGGATCCTCCACCAGACGGCGGTAGGCCTGAGGGAGATCCGGGCTGACGAACAGGTTGTTATCGTAATCCGGGAGGCTGACCATGGCCAGGATCTCCCCGGTGGTCGGCCGCATTGCGAGGACCACCCCCCGCCGCGTGATCTCCCGGCCGGCGATGCGGTTCAGCTCTTCCAGTTTGGCCTGCAGGGCCGCCCGCGCGGCGGCCTGCAGTTGCAGATCCAGGGTGAGCGTGATCCGCGCGCCGGTCTGGGGAGGGATCTCCGCCAGCACCCGCACGGGCCGCCCCAGGGCGTCCTCCTCCACGTATCGGGCCCCCTTCGTCCCCCGCAGCCACGATTCCAGGGCATACTCCAGGCCGCTCAGACCCACCCGATCCACCGCCGGATCATAGCCCTCGGCCTGGTAACGGGTAGCCTGCTCCGCCGGGATGCGCCCCACGAAGCCGACCACATGGGCGGTCAGCGGGCCGGTGGGATAGTGCCGCTGCAGGGTGACCTCCACCCGGACGCCGGGGAGACGGCTGCCTTCTTCCATCAGGCGGAAAGCGACCTCCCGGTCCACCGGCTCCTTCAGGACCAGCGGTCGGAAGGGGGCCTCCCGGGCAGCGGCCTCGATCCGGTCCCGGATCCCCGGGCCGCTCCCTCCCTGAGCGGAGGCCCCGCCGCTTTCCACGGGCATGCCCAGCCATCGGCTGAGCTGCTGGAAGAGGGCCTCCCGCCGGGTCGGATCCTCCGGCAGATCCCCTGGGATCACCAGGACCCGGAAAGCCGGGTCGTTCCGAACCAGCGGGCGTCCCTGGCGGTCCAGGAGGAGCCCCCGGGGGGCCTCTAACGGGATCACCCGCAGGCGGTTTCGTTCCCCCAGGGCCTGATATCCGGGCCCCTCCAGGATCTGAAGCCGGTAGAGGCGATAACCCAGACCGGCGAACGCGAGGGCGATGAATAACGCCCAGAGGATCAGGCGAAGATGCGGGGAGGGTCGAGGCGGTGGGGGGGAGCGGAACACCGCCACGCTGTCCAGGGCTTCCGGCTCACGAGGTGGATAAGGTTCCGACATCGCGGGTTCCCGCTTGCTCTCCAGGGTGGCGGAAGATCCTCTTCTCGCGCCGTGACGCGGCGCGGAAAACCGGGAAGGAGGGAGGCGGGCACTCCGGGCTTCCCCGCTCCTCCTTGGCGTTCATCCGCGCAATGCGGGCCGTTCCGGGCGCGGGCGGAGCGCCCGGAGCAACGGGTAAAGCAGCAGCATCCCGATCGTGTTCCAGAGCGCCTCCGGCAGCACGATCCGCTGGAACACCGTGTTCCAGTCCACCGGATATTGTAAGGCCATCAGGAGGAATCCCCGAACCCCCTCCATCAGGAGGGTTCCCCCGGCGGCCACCAGCGCCGGCATGATCAATCGCCCCCGGAAAACCGGCCGGCTGAGCCCATGGGCGAGCGGAACGGCCGCCATGAGCGCCAGAGCGCTGAGGCCCATCGGCCCGCCGGAGAAGAGGTCCAGCCAGATCCCCCCGGCCAGCGCCCATCCCAGTCCTTCCTCCAGGGGGGCGAGAAAGGCCGCTGCGGCGACCACCAGGAACACCAGATTCGGCCGCCCGGGATCCGGGATCCCCATCGGGATCCAGGTGGCCTGCAGCAGAGCAGCCAGCCCCAGAACGCCGAGCGCTCGCACCCACGGTCTTCGTATCATGGCATCGTTTGGATCCGAAGGGGTGTGCGGGTGAAGGGGTTGGGGCCGCCGGGCCCCAAAAGCTTCCATGGTTTCGTAAACGATCCCTCCCCCTACGGCAGCCTCTCCATCCCGGGAAAACTCGTGATCACCAGCACATAGTGTAGACGCCGGGGATCGACGGCGGGCTGGATGCGGGCGCGCTGGAAGGGCTCGCGGCCCTCCAGCACTTCGGCGACCTGGCCGATGACCAGCGCCCGCGGGATCTGGCCGCCCACTCCGGAAGTCAGCACCACATCCCCCGGAAGGATCTGCTCATCGGGCCGCACGAAATCCAGCAACAGGCTTCCATCCGGCTGGCCGATCACCATCCCGGTCGCCTGGGTGGTCTGCAACAGCGCCCCCACCTGGTTTCCCCCGTCGTTCAGCAGGCGCACCCGGGAGCGGTTGAGATCCGCGGAGGCGATCCGTCCGACCAGGGCCGAGCCCCGGGTGATCACCGGCATCCCCTCCCGAACCCCCTGTCGGGTTCCCGCATCCAGGATGAGAAAGCGGAGATAGGGATCCGTTTCGTAGCCGATCACCGTAGCGGCCACGAAGGTGGTCTGGGGGTTCTCCTGGACGATCCCCAGCAGCGCTTTCAATTCGGCGTTCTCGGCGGCCAGTTCCCGCAGACGCAGGTTCTCGGTCTGCAGATCTTCCACCTGAGCCCGCAGGCGTTCCACTTCCTCCCGGAGATCGCGGATCTCCCGGACGAAGCCCACAGCGCCCAGGGCGTTGCGGCCCAGGTCCGCGATGAAGCGCTGCAGGGGGGTCAGAGGGACCATCAGGAAGGACTCCACGGGCTGCAGCCATCCCAGCCCGTGGAGGAAAAGAAGCAATACAGCCAGGCCCACCAGCAGCCCGGCCGTCCATGGCCGTCGGTCTCCTGAGGGCAAGGCCCATCTCCTTTTCAGACAGCGGGATGGCCCCTCCCTGTGGCCCGGAGGCCAGGCAGAGGAGGGAAACAAGATGCGCGGGCGCGCTCCCTCAGCGAGCGATCGGCTGGCCGATGCGCACGGGCGATCGGGGCGGCCGGCCGCGATCCAGCGAGGTCAGCACCTGATGCCAGGTGTCCAGGTTCTCCAGGACTTTCGCGGCTCCCATCGCGACCGCCGTGACCGGATCCGGGGGCACCCAGCATCGGATACGGGTCTCCTCGGTCAGGCGCTGGGCCAGGCCTTTGAGCTGGGCTCCGCCGCCGACCAGCGCGATGCCGATCTCCATGATATCGGCGACCAGCTCCGGCGGCGTCTCATCCAGGACCGATTTCACCGTGTCCACGATGATCCCCACCGCATCCCGCAGCGCCTCGCGGATCTCGATGCTGGAGACCTCGATGGCATCCGGCAACCCGGTGATCAGGTTCCGCCCGCGGACCACCATGGTTCGCTCCTCGGGCAGCGGGTAGGCGGACCCGATCTCGATCTTCACCCGCTCGGCCATCCGTTCGCCGATGAGGAGGTTGTAGCGCTGGCGCATGTAATGGATGATCGCCTCGTCCATCTCATCCCCGGCCACCCGGACGGATCGCCCGACGACGATCCCTCCCAGGGCGAAGACGGCCACCTCGGTGGTCCCCCCTCCGATATCGACCACCATGCTGCCGCGAGCCTCGGCGACGGGGAGGCCGATGCCGATGGCTGCCGCCAGGGGTTCCTCGATCAGGAAGGCAGCCCGGGCGCCGGCGGCGATGCAGGCATCATGGACCGCGCGGCGCTCCACCTCGGTCACCCCGCTGGGGATCCCCACCACCACCCGCGGGCGGGGGATGGGAACCGGGACCTGCTGGTGGGCTTTGCGGATGAACTCGCCGATCATCTCCCGGGTCACTTCGAACTCCGAGATCACCCCATCCCGCAACGGGCGGATGGCCACAATGTGCGCGGGGGTCCGGCCGACCATCTCCTTGGCCGCCTCCCCGACCGCCAGCACCTGCCGGGAGCGCCGGTCGATGGCCACCCACGAGGGCTCGTGGATCACAATCCCCTTCCCCCGCACGCACACCAGGGTGGTGGCCGTCCCCAGATCGATCCCGATATCCAGGGAAAACAATCCCAGCAGCGCATCGATCGGATTCCACACCGGTTCTCTTCTCCAGAGCCAGGATGATCCGTTCAGGCGAAAACGAGCCCCAGCGCTTCACCGCTTGCTATAGACTCCTTCTCTTTGGAGGGGCAGGTTCTCCGGCTGCCGCATCGGCTTTGACGGGGTCCGGGCTGGATTATACGGGCGGCCCGCATCTTCGGCAACCGTTTCTGGCCAGAGCGATCGCTTCGGGGGGAGGCGCCTTCCGTGGCCCCTGCGGCCGGGAATCTCCATGGGGGGAGGCCGGCGGCGGAACGGCTACGCGGCTGGGGTCTCTTCATCGGCAGGCGCCTCGGGAAAGCCCAGCTGGCGGAGGATCTCCCGCTGGATGGCCCACATCCGGCGCCGTTCGGGTCCGGTCTCGTGGTCATAGCCCAGAAGGTGCAGAACCCCATGCACCGTTAGCAGCGCCAGCTCGCCGTCCAGCGGATGGCCCTCCTGCTGGGCCTGGCGAACCGCATACGGAAAAGCGATCACCACATCCCCCAGATATCGGATGCCGGGGGGGATTTCCACCCGGGCGGGGAAGGACAGCACATCGGTCGGCGCGTCGATCCCCCGATAGATCCGGTTCAGCCGGCGGATGGTTTCCTCGTCCACCAGCGCCACCGTCAGGGCGGCGCGATCTTCCAGGCCGTGGCGCCGAAGGACCGCGCGGGCGGCCCGCCGCAGCCCGGCGACGCGCCCGGGCGCCTGATAGGCCCGGGGCGCACGGATCTCGATGCGAACGCGCGCAGCTCGCTTCCCCTTCATCGAGGCCTTCCTGGGTTGCATGGCGGACCAGCTGGTCTCCGGGCGATCGGATGGGGGAGCGGGACGGACGGCGAGGCCGCCCGCTTCCCACCCCCGGCTCCTTCAACGGGGGGATGTGTCCGGATAGATCAGGCGGGGGTGGAACATCCCCTGGAAGACCTGCAGGAACGCCTCGCGGATCCCCTGGAGGTCCTGCATGGTCAGCGGCGCCTCATCCAGCTGCCCGGCCTGGATGCGCTCCTGGAACACCCGCTCCAGGATCTGGGCCAGCTCCTGAGGATCCTTCGGCCGCGCCGCCCGAACGGCGGCCTCGCAGCCGTCCGCGAGCATCACGATGGCGGTTTCCTTGCTCCGGGGCCGCGGCCCCCGGTAGCAGAAGGCGGCCCGATCGACTTTCTCCGGATTCCCGGCCTCCTGGACGGCGCGGTGATAGGGGATGGTCACGCACAGGGTGCCGTGGTGCTCCTGGATGAAAGCCCGGACCCGGCGGGGCAGATGGTAGCGCCGGGCCAGCGCCAGGCCATCTTCCACATGGCGCAGGATCGCCTGAGCGCTGGCATACGGATCCATCTGCTCATGCGGGTTATCCCCATTCACCTGGTTCTCCACGAACAGATAGGGGCGGATCATTTTCCCGATGTCGTGATACAGCGCCCCCACCCGGGCCAGAAGGGGATCCGCGCCGATCCGCAGGGCGGCCTGTTCCGCCAGGTTGGCGACCATCAGCGTGTGATGATAGGTCCCCGGAGCCCGCACCATCAGCTGCTGCAGGAGCGGGTGGGTCGGGCGGGCCAGCTCCAGCAGGTGGAGGGGCGTGGTGACATCGAAAAGGGTCCCCAGCACGATGAACCCGATCAGGGTGATCGTGATCGACAGGGCGCCCGCCAGCAATCCCATCCCTCCGGTGATCAGCGCCCCCAGGGGAGAGAACGATCCGGCCTCCACGGTGGCGGCGATGCCGATCAGGCCGGTGATGGCGCCCGCGCTCAATCCGGCCATCAACAGGGTCTGAAAGCGCTCCAGCCGGTGGAGCATCAGGATGGTCACCCAGTTGGCCAGGAGGGAGGCGGCGAGGAAGGCCGGTGTCCGGTCAGCGATCAGCCCAAACCACAACGACCAGATCGCGCTGAGCAGCAGCCCGGGCACCGTGCCCAATCCGGTGGCGATCAGCATGCCCAGGGCCGCGGCGGGGAAGGCCCAGATCCATTCGGGCGCGAAAACCGTGACCAGACGGGCGCTCAGCGTGAAGAGCAGGAAAAGCCCCAGCAGGGCCATCGGGCGCCGCGGGCGTTCCGCAACCTCCGGGGTGAGGCGCTGGAGGAGCAGCAGGAGCCCGATCACCCCGAGCCCTGCGATCGCTCCCCGGGCGATGGGGAGATGCGCGGGGAGCGCCGGGGAGATCAGGCCGTATTGTTGAAGGGCCTCCAGCGCCAGGGCGTCCAGGATATCTCCCTGGCGGATGATGGCCTCGCCGGCGCGGATCTGCCGGATTTGGGGGGGAACGGCCTCCCGGGCCCGCCGGCGGGCGGCCTCCGTGGCCTCCGTGTCCAGTATGCTGTTCGGGATGATCAGAGGGGTCACCAGGCGGACCACCAGGCTGGCTTCTTCCTCCGTCAGGCGGGCGGTGACCTGGCGCGGGAGTTCCCGGAGCACGGCGGGCACCTCGTCCTCCCGGATGGGCTCCCGCATGATCTGATCCAGCAGCCTGATGGCCTCGCCGGTGATCAGCTCCCATCGGGAGGAATCCGCGGTCAGCAGACGGAGGCGCTGCTCCGGGGAAAGGTCATAATCCCTGCTCATCTGCTCCAGGCGGCGAGCTTTTTCCTCCAGCGGGAGGGTCTCCGCCCGGAGCTGCGCGATCGCCTCCACGGTCTGGCGGAGCTTCTCCACCTGCTGCCGGGCGATGCGAGGATCCGGGCTGGTGTAGATGGGCGCGACCTGGGCGGCGGCGGCCTCGCGGGCCTGTTCGGTCAGGACGGCGCTGGGGTAGCGGAGTTCATAGGGAGCGAAAATGGTCTGCGGGGCCGCCTGTCCGATCTGCCATGCCTGGCGGGCCCCGTTGTCGATCGGCCATGCCACCAGGGCAACGATCATCACCCCCAGGGTCAGCGACCAGCCGACCCAGCCCACAGTCCTCAGCACCCGGCGCCATGGGATGGCCCGGGGAGAGAGGAGATCCGGTTCTCCGCCCATCGCGCGGCTCATCGAACCCCACATGCCTGCGGGTTGCAAGCCTTTCCCCTCGGCGATGTCGAGGGCTTCGGGCAGGCAAGGCCCCCGGCGCGCTTATCCGCCCGCGGGAGGGTTCCTCCCTGTCCGGCCTGGGGATCCGTGCCCATGATCATTCCATATCCTCCACCCAGAGAAGCACCGATCGCTCCTGGCTTTCCCAGCGCCAGCGAGTGCCGGGAGGGAGGATGGCCAGCTCGCCGGGGCCCAGGATCCCGCGGACGGGCTCCGGCCACTCCGGCCGCCGGGCCTCCATGGCGATCTCCCCTCGCAGCAGCAGCAGGAACGCTGGTCCCCGGGTTTCCCACTCCGGGGAGGGCCCGCTCCCCCGAAGCCCCTGGTAGCGGACGGCGTTGGCCTCCATCAGAAGGGCGGGCGTGAAGTCCGGACGGGCTCGAAGGTGATCATGGATGCGCACGGTGATCAGCGATTCTACGTCCGGTTCGCCGATCCGGAAATCCCCGTTCCGACGCTCAGGCATCACGTCTTTTCGAAACAGCAGCACCAGGGAGGGCACCCGTGATCCGGAGCGGTGCGCCATCCCCCGGGGGATCCGGATCATCTCGTCGGGCTTCAGCGTCAGCTCCTGGCGATCGGTCCAGAAGGTGACCAGCCCCTCGTAGACCAGAAATACCTCATCGAATTCAGGGTGGCGATGCCGGGTGACTTCGCCGAAGGAGCGATAGGCGTAAACGTGAACAGTTCCGAACCGGGCGATCGGATAAACCTGAAAGGGCTGCACCAGGCTCTCACGGATCTCAGGGATGGAGGCCCGGAAGATCATCCCTGCCTGCTCCGCTGACGGAAATCGTGTTCGAGGACATCCCGGCTGGCTCCACATGGACAATGATATGCTGAAGCTCCGGGTGGCGCTGCCGCAGCTCCTGTTCGACGGCTTCCGCCTGTCGATGGGCTTCCTCCAGCGGCGTCTCGCCGGCCACCTGGCAGATCAGCGCCACATCATAACCCGCCTCGTGGGGGTAGAGGCGGACCTCCCGGCATGATCCGGGGCCGAAGATCCGCTCGGCGGCTTCCCGGGCGGCGATCGCGAGGGTTTCGGGGATCTCCCGCCCGGCAGCCCGCGGCCCATGGGCCCGGGGCTCGATATGGGTGGTCACCGAAAGGATCCGCGGGAAGTGTTCCCGGACCCGCCGCTCCAGCTCGGTGACCCGATCGTGCGCTTCCTCCACGGAGAGCGTCTCATCGATCTCCACATGGAGGCCGATGTGATACCCTTCCGGGGTCTGGATCCCATGGAGCTCATGCACGCCCAGGCCCAGCCCATCCGCCAGGTTCCGCAGGCGGACGGCCATGGCTTCCCATTCTGAGGAAGGGGGCAGGCGGCCGGGCTCGATATGGACCACCGCATCCACCACGCCCGGGATCTCGGCTTTCAACCGCTCTTCGACCTCCGTGGCGATGGCGTGGGCCTGCTCGGTGCTCATCGCGGGATCCACCTTCAGATGAAGGTCCACATAAGTCTCATCGGGCGTTCCCCGGCTGCGCACCCGGTGGATGGCGCGCACCCCGGGCACCGAGAGGGCCACCCGCTCGACCTCCGCCGGGTCCACCGCGGCGCTGTCCGTGAGCACCAGGGCGGTGGATCGGAGGATCCGCAGGCCGGCGGAGAGGATCACCCCCACCACGCCCAGCGCGACCGCCGGGTCCAGCCAGGGGAGCCCCAGGCGGACGGCGGCCAGGCTGGCCAGGACCGATAGCGTGACGAAAACGTCGGTGCGGGTGTGGAGCGCATCGGCCATGAGAATGCTGCTGCGCAATCGTTCCCCCTGGCGGGCCTCATAGCGGGAGATCACGAGGTTCATCGGCAGGGTGAGCAGCATCAGCAGGAACAGCGGCCCGCTCACCTCCGGTTGCCCGCCCAGGAGCAGCCGTTCGATCACCCCCCGGATGACCTCCAGGGAGGCCATCAGCAGGAAGACGCCCAGGATGAGGGCGGCGATGGCCTCATATTTGCGATGGCCGTAAGGGTGGTTGCGATCCGGCGGCCGGGAGGCAAGGGCGATCCCGACCAGCCCGATGACGTTGGCCGAGGCGTCCAGCCCGCTGTGGAACGCATCGGCCATCGCGCTCAACGCCCCCGCGCGCAGGCCGACGAAGAGCTTGATCACGGCCACCGTCAGGTTGGCCGCCAGGACGATCCACAGCACCCGCTGCACCTGGCGCTGATACATCCGCCGTTCCCCTTTGGGTGCGGAAGCCATGCTTCCATGATGCGCCTGTGTTATGAACCTCCTGCCCGGATCAGGAGCCGGAACCGGGTCGGTGCGTGTTGCCCAGGAAGACCTGAAGCGTGTCCACGGGCACCGGGAAGATGATGGTGGAGTTCTTCTCCATCGAGATCTCCGTCAGCGTTTGCAGGTAGCGCAGCTGGAGCGCGGCGGGCTCGGAGGCGATCATCCGGGCGGCCTCTACCAGGGTCTTCGCTGCCTGGTATTCCCCTTCCGCGTGGATGATTTTGGCCCGCTTCTCTCGCTCCGCCTCCGCCTGCCGGGCCATCGCCCGCTGCATTCCCTGGGGCAGCTCGACATCCTTCACCTCCACCATCACGACCTTGATCCCCCAGGAGTCCGTCGCCTCATCCAGGATCTGCCGCAGGTGCGCGTTGACCTTATCCCGATGGGCGAGCAGCTCGTCCAGCTCCGACTGGCCCAGGACGCTCCGGAGGGTGGTCTGGGCCAGGTTCCATGTCGCGGCTTTGAAGTCCTCCACCTGGGTGATGGCCTTCGCCGGATCGATCACGCGGTAGAAGACGACGGCGTTCACCTTCACCGTGACGTTATCCCGGGTGATGGCCTCCTGGGGAGGCACATCAAAGGTCATCAGCCGCAGGTTGACCCGGATCACCCGATCGATGATCGGGATGATGAAGAAGAGGCCGGGGCCTTTCGTCGAGTGATAGCGGCCCAGCCGCAACACCACACCCCGTTCCCACTCCGGCAGGATCCGGATGGCCGACGAGAGCAGGACCAGGATGGCCACCAGAACGGGCACACCCCATATGATCCATTCCATTGGAACACCCCCTTTGGGTCCAGGAGCCGGAGCGCCGATTCCCTCATCCGGCGATGGCGGATCGATCTT
>BEHY01000069.1 GCA_002898735.1 Candidatus Thermoflexus japonica | reverse complement strand
GGACCTTGACAGAATCCTCGTTTCCCTTGAAGATAAGTAAAGCGCTTTACTTATATCTGGAGGTCTCTCATGAAAGGCCAGTGGGGCGATCCTTTATGGTCTCTGGAGCCTCCGATGGAGGGCGACGGAAGGGATCGTCGGCGGTTGTTCTTTTCGAAGGACGTCGGGCGAGGGCTGGCCCGATTCGGATGGGTGCTTCTTTTGATCCTGGCGAGCTGCCGGCCGACGCCGACACCGGTCCCCACGGCGACGCCCTCGCCGCCCACCCCAACCGTCACGCTGGCGGAAGAACCCCTTTATCTGGCGCTGATCTGGCATCAGCATCAGCCGTTCTACCCAAAAGATCCCCGGACCGGCCTTTACACTCGACCGTGGGCCCGGGTGCATGCCACGAAGGATTACTACGATATGGCAGCCATCCTGCGGGAATACCCGAATGTTCATGTGACCTTCAACCTCACCCCCGTTCTGATCCGTCAGCTCGAGGACCTGGCCGCGGGGGCGAAGGATATTTACTGGGCCCTTGCGGAAAAGCCGGCGGATGCCCTCACGGATGACGAGAAGCGATTCATCCTCCAGCGCTTCTTCGATGCGAACTGGCAGCGGGTGATCCCCCGTTTCCCCCGTTATCAGGAGCTCCTGGAGAAACGAGGCCGCTCGGCGGATCCAGCGGCCATCGAGCGGGCCATGGCCGCCTTCACCGTCCAGGACTTCCGCGATCTCCAGGTCCTCTTCAACCTGGCCTGGATGGATCCGGATTTCCTGGCCCGACCCCCGCTGGCCGATCTGGTCCGCAGGGGGCGGGGTTTCACGGAGGTGGATAAATCGGTGATTTTCGAGGAAACCCGCCGGATCCTGCGGGAGGTCCTCCCGCTGCATAAGGCCCTTCAGGACGCGGGGCAGATCGAGGTGACCACCACGCCCTATGCCCATCCGATCCTGCCTCTCCTGGTCTACTCGGATCTCGCCCGGGTGGGGAACCCGGAGGCGCTGTTGCCGGATCCGCCGTTCATCGCCCCGGAGGACGCGCGGGAGCATCTGCGCCGGGCGGTGGCGCTGTATGAGGCCCATTTCGGCCGTCCGCCACGGGGCCTCTGGCCGGCGGAGGGCGCGGTGGCCCAGCAGATCGTCCCTATGGTCATCGATGCCGGTTTCCTCTGGATGGCCTCCGGGGAGCCGGTGCTGGCCCGCTCCCTGGGCCTGAGCGGCTTCACCCGGGATGCCCGCGAAACGGTGGAGGAGGTCGATCTGCTCTATCGCCCATACCGGCTCTCCGATCCTCAGGACCGGCCGCTGTTCATCGTGTTCCGGGACGGTGTGCTTTCCGATCGGATCGGTTTCACCTACTCCGGGATGCTGGGGGAGGCCGCGGCGGAGGATTTCATCCGGCGTCTGGAGAACATTCGGGAGAAAGCCCGCGCGAAAGGGGTGAAGGGCCCTCTGCTCGTCTCGGTGATCCTCGATGGGGAGAACGCCTGGGAATATTACGAGAACGATGGGAAGGCGTTTCTCCACGGATTGTATCGAAGGTTGAACGAGAGCCGGACCATCCGCACGGTGACGCCCTCCGAGTTTCTGCGGATGTTCCCGGAGGCGGCCCGGCCCCTCCCGAAGCTGTTCCCCGGCGCCTGGTTCAGCCCGAACTATGATACCTGGATCGGTGAGGCGGAGGAGCGGGAGGCATGGACGGCGCTCCGGCGTGTGCGGCAGACGCTGGCCAATTACGAGGAAGGCCGCAAACCCGCTTCCCCGGAAGCCCTGGAGCGGGCGCGGGAGGCGATGCTCCTGGCGGAAGGCTCGGACTGGTTCTGGTGGTATGGGGCCGATCAGGACAGCGGGCAGGACGATTATTTCGATGCCGCTTTCCGCAACCTGCTCCGGCAGGTCTACGAGGCGCTGGGGGAGCCAGCGCCGGACTTCCTCTCGATCCCCATCGTCGCACCTCCGGTGGCGGAGCCCTCCACGCCGTTCAGCGGTCCGCTGACGCCGGCGATCGATGGCCAGGCTTCTCCCGGGGAATGGGAGATGGCCGCCCGCTACCCGGGGACGGATCCAGCCCTGCAGGGGCTCTGGATCGGGGCCGATCGAACGCATCTGTATGTGCGGGTGGATGGGGCCTGGGATGGGGATGTGTCGTTCGGGTTCTACATCGCCGCGCCCCAGGGGGCCGGGCGGGCCGGTTTCTCCGCGCACCCCATCGGGCCGCGGGTTCCGCTGGGTTTCGGGGCCACCCATGCGATCCTGGTGAACCGCCAGGGAGGGACGGTGACGATGGGCTTTCTTCAGGCGGATCCCAACGGATTATGGACGCCGGCTTCCGGGGAATTCCAGGCCCGGCTGGGGAAAGGGACGCTCGAGCTCTCGCTGCCCTCGTCCGCGCTTGGAACCCTTCATGCAGGCGATCCCCTGCTCTGGGAGGTCCTCGTCTCCCAGCCCCAGGGCGTCGCCCGGCTGCCCGCCTTCGGCGTCGCCCGCTTCTCGATGCCGGATTTCGGCCTCGCGGAGGTGATCCTGGATGTCCAGGATCCGGAGAACGATGACCATGGACCGGGGAGCTACGTCTACCCGACGGATCCGGTGTTCCTGCCGCAGGTGTTCGATCTCCGACGGTTCCAGGTGGGGATCGAGGGGGACGATCTTGTCTTCCGCTTCGAATTTTATGGCCCGATCCCCAATCCGTGGGGTTCCCCCAATGGATTAGCGCTCCAGACCATCGATGTGTATATCGATCGGGATCCGGGGAAGGGGACTGGCGCGCGGTTGCTGCTGCCCGGACGGAACGCAGCCCTGAAGGAAGGGTTCGGCTGGGAAGTGGCCCTGTGGGCGGAAGGATGGACGCCCGGGATCTACGCCCCGGATGAACGGGGGAAGCCGAAGCCGGTTCCGGGGGCTTCCCTGCGGATCGCGGTGAACCCGAATCAGCGGACGGTTCTGTTGCGGGTGCCCCGGCGGATCTTCGGGGCGGATTTCGACCCGCGGAAAGCGGCGTATCTGGCGGTGGTGCTGAGCCAGGAGGGGTTCCCCTCGCCGGGGGTCTGGCGGGTGCGGGATGTGCTGCCGCAGGCGGCCCAGTGGCGGCTGGGCGGAGGCCCGGACGATACCAATCACACCCGGATCCTGGATGTGGCCTGGCCGGCCGGGGAGCGGCCGACCCAGGAGGAAATGCTCTCCGCCTACCGACCTTCCCGGGAGGCCGATCCCGATCGGCTGGGGCCGGAGGACTTCCCACAGCTCCCCATGCGGCAACCCGGGTCGTGAAGCGCTTCAGGAAGGCGAGGGCATGACACCGCTGAAGTGGAGGTTGCGACGGGCGACGGAAGTACGGGCCCGGGAGCCTTTCCCCCGGGCCCGGATCCGCTGGCCAGACGGTGCCTCGAATTTATGAGGCGACGGCCGCCGCCTGGCGTTCCATCTCCGCCCGCTGGCGGCGCAGCTCCGTCAGGGTCTTCTCGGTCGCTTCCATCAGGGCCATCAGCTCCTGGCTGGAGCGATCGAAGGCCCGCCCCAGCACCCGCAGGAACAGCATTAGGATCCCCAACCCCCGCTGGACGTCGGGATCTCCCAGCGCTTTCACCAGGGAGACTGGCCCCATGCGGGGGAGCTCCTTCATGCGCTCCGGCGTCAGCTCCCGGTTCAGCTCCTCTACCAGGCGGCTCAGCATCACTGTGATCAGGGTGGGTTCCACCATCTCCACCACGTGGAGCAGATACGCCAGGTTGGCTCCGATCTTCAGCAGGCGGGGATCCATCAGATAAGACAGGGAATCGGGGAGCAACTCTACTGCGTCCTCCAGGAGGGTCAGCGCTCCCGTCTCGTTCATCCGGATCAGCAGGGAAAGGGTCCGCTCCAGCGCCTCCTGGGCCTTCGGATCCTGAAGGATTTGCTCGGTCATGGCCGCAAGCCTCCTGGTTCGGGTTCAGCTGAGGTAGGTGGCGAACCACATGGACTCGAAGAGCATCTTGGTCAGGCGGATCGCCTTGCTGCGGCCCAGCACGCCGCAGGAAGGCGGGCCGGAGAGATCCAGGATGCGGGTGAAGTCGCACATGGGCAGCACGGCGTCGTCGCCGAAATCCATGATGCACATCGCGACAGGGGTAAAACTCTCGCCGATGTAGGCGCCCTTGAGCTCGGCCAGGATCTGGTTGGCCACGAACTCCGCCTGGAAGTGGGCGACCACGCCCGCCGCTGGCAGGTTGATGGCCGGGTTCACCATGTCCCCGATGGCGAACACATCGGGATCCGCCACGCACCGGAACGTCTTCGGATCCACCAGCGGGAAGCCGGCCGGGGTGAGCAGCCCGGGGCACATCCCAGCGGAGCTCGGCCGATGGGGCGGGACCATAATCAGCAGATCGAAGGGGATCTCCCGGCCATCCTGGCCGATGAGCCGGCGGTGCTCCGGGTCGATGGCCTGAGCGTTGAAATTCCCCTCGAAGCGGACGCCCTTGCTGGACAGGATCTCGGAGATCACGCTGCTGATGGCTGGCCCCATGGCTGAGAGAGGCTGAGGATGCGGATGCGCCAGGATGATCTCCGATTTATCCCGCAGGCGGCGGGCGCGGAGGGCGAAGTCCAGCTGTCCGGCGATCTCGTAAGGGGCAGGGGGACAGCGGTAGTAGGGCCCGGAGACGCCGATCACGATCCGTCCCCCTTCGAACCGCTGGATGGCCTCCCGCATCCGGATGGCCCCTTCAATGGTCCACGGATGATAGGCCGCCTCGAACCCGGGCATGAGGTCCGGCTTCACCTCGGCTCCCAGGGAGACCACCATCAGGTCGTAGGAGAGATCTTCCCCATTCACCCGAACCCGCTTCTCGGGGATGCGGATCTCCTGGACCTCGCCCTGGATCACGCGGACGCCCTTCTTCTCCAGGTTCTTCAACGGTCGGCGTACCTGTTCCGGCTCTTTGAAGCCCAGGGCGACCCAGGGGAAGGAAGGCATGAAATAGTGATAGGGGCTGCGATCCACCAGGAGGATCTCGTGGTCGGTCCCGCGCAGGCCACGGGCCAGCTTGTTCGCCACCACGAGGCCGCCGCTGCCGCCGCCCAGGATCAGGATCCTCGCCATCTGTCACCTCCAAACCGAGGAATCGGGGAAAGAATCCCAGCGGATTCTTTCCATTTATCTTTGGATGCGGCGCTCCGGGATCGGTGACATCCCGGGCGACGAGGCGGTTCTGTTTTGATTGAGGTATGGAATAGCGCGGCGGGTCGCGCGGGCAGCCGGCCTGACCGGGTGGAGGACGGGGATCGGGGCAGCCCGGCGGCGCGTCCACGGCTATGCCCCGTCAGGGATGTGGGATCCCCGCAGGCAGTCCTGAGCCTCCGCAAGGAGCGCGCGCCAGGGGGACCAGGCGGGATCCCGAGAGGCCTCCTGGAGCAATTGTTCCATCGCCATACGGCCAGGGAAGGACCCGATGATGCCCCAGACGGTGCAGGCCAGGGCTCCGGCCGCGTTGCCCAGAAGGGCCGCGGTCTCGATGCGGGCCCTACGGGCCAGGCCGAACAGGAAGCCCGCGTTGAAGGCGTCGCCGGCCCCCGTCGTGTCGATCACGGAAACCGTGAAGGGAGGGATGGCGAGATCTTCGCCGTCGCGTCCCAGCAGCCGGCATCCCTGTTCCCCGCGCTTCAGGACCATCCAGCGCAATCCCGGGGCCTCCGTGAACCCCCGGCGCGGCTCAGGCCCGAAGAGGAGCCCGGCCTCCCTTTCGGTGAGCAGGAGGATCTGGGTCCGATGCAGGGCTTCCCTCACAGCCTCCGGGGCCATCCGGCAGGCCGGCAGCCCGGGGTCCAGGGCGCATCGCAGGCCGTGGGCGGCCGCTTCTTCCAGCAGCGCCATGGCCGTGCGGCGCAGGGGGCTTTCCTCCAGGAGGGCGTATCCAGAGAGATGGAAGAACGAAGCGAGGCGGAGGCGGGCGCGGTCCTCCTCTCGAAGCGTGGCGAAACGGCTGGCCCCGCGGTAGGAGAGCATCGTCCGCTCGCCGTCCGGGGTGACGAGGATGGTGATGATGGAAGTGGGTGCCTCAGGGCGTTGCTGCACCCCGCGGATATCCACCCCGCTGGCGGCGAGCTGGGCCCGCGCCCATTCCCCCAGAGGATCGGCGCCAACGGCACCCATGAGGGCCGTGGGGAGCCCCAGGGCGGCGGCCGCAGCGGCCGTGTTCGCCGCCGATCCGCCAGCCCGGAGGATCATCCGCTGGGCGTGGGCGTCTCCGCCGGGCTCCGGAAGCCCGGGAAGCGCCAGATAGAGATCCACCGTCACATCGCCGATGGCCAGGAGCTCCACGGGCAGGCCCTATCTTTAAGAGGGGCTCGCTTTGATGGACGAGCCGTGGGAGGGAAAATCGGGTCACCGATCGGTGGCCTTCCGCGCCCGGGCAAGGGCGCAGCGCACGGCTTCCTCCGGCGTGGAGACCCGTTCGATCGGCACGGTCACCCCGGGCCGATGGAGGGTCCATGTCTCCAGGCCGATGACCGGGATGCCCCATTTGAGGGCCAGGGCGATTTCCGAGAGGGTGCCGAACTCCCCGCCGATAGCGATCACCGCCTCGGCTGCGCGCACGACGAGGGCGTTCCGTGCCTCGCCCAGCCCGGTGGGCAGAGGAAGGCGCACGTAGGGGTTGGCCTCGTCCGGGTCATTCCCCGGGAGGATCCCGACGGTGAGCCCGCCGGCCTCCACGGCGCCGCGGCAGACGGCCTCCATCACCCCGCCGCGACCCCCGCAGATCACCACCGCGCCGGCTGTCGCCAGCAGCCGCCCGACCTGGTAAGCCCAGGCTGCCTCCTGGGGGGTGGCCTCGCTGCTTCCCACCACCGCGATCCGGATCGGGCGATCAACGTTCGAGACGTTCCACTTCATCGGCGGCCCCCCGGCCCAGCTGTCGGGAGCGCACATAGGCGGCCCAGATGGCGCGGGAGATCACCGTGCGAAAGCCGCCCTTCTCCAGATGATACAGGGCTTCCGCCGTCGTGCCGCCCGGCGAGGTCACCTGGTTGCGCAGCGCCGCGAGGTGCAGGCCGGACTGGCGGGCGTAGAGGGCGGAGCCGATGACGGTCTGGTAGACCAGCTGCTCGGCCACCCGGCGGGAGAACCCCAGGTGCACCCCGGCGTCCACCATCGCTTCCATAAACAGGAACACATACGCCGGACCGGTCCCGGTCAGGGCCGTGGCCATATCCAGGTAACGCTCGTCGTCGACGTAGACCTCCTCGCCCATCGCCCGCATGAGGAGGACTGCCTGCTCCCGCTGCCGTGGGTTCACCTCCTCGGTGGCGGTCCACACGGTGATCCCCTGACCGATCTGGGCGGGCGTGTTGGGCATGGCGCGGATGATGGCGGGGACCCCCAGGCCCTCCCGCAGGGTGGCGATGCGGACGCCGGCGGCGATGGAGAAGATGAGGGCTTCCGGGCGGATGTGGCCGCGCAGCTCCGGGAGCACGCGGGGGACCACCTGGGGCTTGACGGAGAGGACCACGATCTCCGCCTCGGCCGCCGCCTCGGGGTTATGGGTGGTCGTCCGCACCCCATAGCGGCCCTGGAGCTCCAGCCCGCGTTCCGGCCGCGGCCCGCTGGCGATGATCTCTTTGGGGTCGATCAGGTTGTCGCGCAGGAGCCCGCGGATCATCGCCTCGGCCATCACCCCGCTGCCGATGAAAGCGATCCGCGGCAAACGCGCATCCTCCATCATCCGTTTCCTCCTTTCCTGTCTCTTGAATTCCCTCCAGGGGCCGGCCCGGTCGCCTTCGGTGACCTGTCCGGCCCCCCAAACGATCCCCCCTCTCCGCATCCATTCGCAGGCGGTGAGTTGCGTTAAAGTATAAGGAGAGAGGCAGGGGGAAGCAAGATCGGAGAATGGAGAGCCGACGGCGTAAGTTCCGCTGGCGATCGAAACCCCGATGTCGCCCCGGAATACCCCGGGTTCGCAACCGGGCGTTATGTTATAATTACCCATTGCGCAGCTTCATGGAGGAGGTTGATCGAAGATGCCCAAGCGGACTTACCAGCCCAAGCGACGCAAGCGGTTGAAAGTGCACGGCTTCCTGGCCCGTATGCGCACCAGGGGCGGGCGGCGTGTGTTGAAGGCGCGACGGTTGAAGGGCCGCTGGCGGCTGACGCCCCAATACGAGGGGGCCAAGCGAATCAACTGGAAGGGGAAGTATCGAGGTCCCTCCGGCCGTGAAGACTGAGCACGCAACGGGCCGTGGCCTCGCTGGTTCGATTGCGTCACCGGAAGGCGATCGAGCGGGTCCTGCAGGAAGGGCGCTCCTGGTCCAATGCGCTGCTGAAGCTGAAAGCGGCCCCGAACGATCTGGGGGTCACCCGGGTGGCCGTGATCGCCGGGCGCCGTGCCATCGGGAAGGCCGTTCGCCGGAATCGAGCCAAGCGCCTGCTTCGGGAGGCCGCCCGGCTGCATCTCCATGAGATCCAGCCGGGGTGGGATCTGGTCCTCATCGCCCGCCCGGGTTTGATCGGGCGCAAGCGACAGGATGCGGAAGCGGCGTTGCGGGAGGCGCTCGCGCGATTGGGGTTGTTGCGGGAATCGCATCCCCTTCCCGGGGATGGCGCCTCATAGGGAGCGGAAGGGCAGGACGGGTGGGGAGACCATCTGTCCCACCCCTCATATCCTAAGGAAGGGATCTGTAGGGATGAAAGGAACGGGATGGCGCTGGACTCGTCTGCCAGCCTGGATCGCCCTGGGGCTCATTCGCCTTTACCAGCGGGCGATCTCTCCGCTGTTGCCGCCCAGCTGTCGCTTTTACCCGAGTTGTTCCCAGTATACGTATGAGGCCATCGCCCGCTATGGGCTGCTCCGGGGAGGATGGCTGGGGATCCGAAGGATCGCCCGCTGTCATCCTTTCCACTCCGGGGGATACGATCCGGTGCCCTGAGGAGGGGGCCATCCGGCCTTCCCCATTCGAGCCCGACGGCGGATGTCCGGTTCCCATCACTGCGCTGGAGGATCGGTCATTGAAGGCGACGACAATGTCCTGGAAGCTTGTGGGATGGATGGGGGTTCTCTTCGCGCTGCTGCTCGCCGGCTGTAGCGGCGCGGGATCCAGCTGGCCCGGGATGCAGGTGGCGGGAGATGTGGTTTATGTGGCGGATCTCGACCACGTGCTGGCGGTTGACGCTTCCTCCGGTCAGGAGCGCTGGCGTTTTCCCCCGAAGGATGGAAACGCAGGGGCGTGCGCGGGTTCTTACCACGCTGCTCCGGCCGTGCTGGAAGGATGGGTAATCATCGCGGCGGAGAACCCGGGAACTGGGGAAAGCCGCCTTTGCGGGCTGGAGCGGGGGAGCGGAGCCCTCCGGTGGGTGTATCCCCCTTCCGATCAGCCCCCCCTGGGCCCCATTTTCGCGGGCCTGATCACCGATGGAACGCGGGTGTTCGTCGGAACTGGGGATGGATGGGTGCTGGCCCTGGAGGGGGCCAGCGGCCGGGTCCTGTGGCGGACCCGTCTTCCGGAGGCCGGGCGGGGCGCTGCCCGGATCTGGGCCACCCCTGTCCTCTCGGGAACCACCCTGATCGTGGGGACGATGGACCATCGCCTGCTGGCCCTGGATGGGGAGAGCGGCATGTTGCGCTGGCCCGCCCCATTCCAGGCCCGCGGGGCGATCGCCGGCGCGCTCACGCTGGATGGGGACACGCTGTATGCGGGGGCGTTCGACGATCACCTCTACGCCGTGGATCCGGCTACCGGTCAGGAGCGATGGCGTTTCCGGGCGAATCACTGGGTCTGGGATGGGCCGGCGGCCGCCGGGGACCGGTTGATCGTGGGCGATATGAGCGGGCAGGTTTTCGCGCTGGATCGCCAGGGGCGTCCGCTCTGGCCCCGGCCCTTCCAGGCGAACGGGCCGGTTCGTGCCCGGCCCCTTGTGGTGGGGAACCGGGTTTATATCGCCGATGAGGCCGGCTGGCTGCATCTGGTGAACCTGGAGGATGGGACGAAGATCCAATCGGTCCATCTGGCTCCAGGGCGTCTCCTCGCCGCTCCGGTGGCGGTCGCCGATCGGATCGTGGTGGCTCCCACCGGCGGGCCGTTCCGCCTGGTGGCGTTCCACCCGGATCTGACGGAGGCCTGGAAGCTAAGCCGCTGAACGGGGCTCTGCTTCCCCGGGCAGCTTCCTCCCCGGGGGAGGGGGAGAGAGATGCCGTTCCAGGGGTCGGGGGCCCCTTCGGGGTCTCCGTCCGATTGAACGATAAGGAGGTTCGATGAATCCGATCACGCTGGTGACGAACCTGCTGTTCTTCCAGCCGCTGGTGAATCTGCTCCTGGTGCTCTATGCGGCTCTGGGCCGGAATTTCGTGCTGGCGATCGTGGCCCTGACGGTGTTGATCCGGCTGTTGCTCTATCCGCTGATGGCCCAGCAGCAGCGGGCGGCGAAGAAGATGCAGGAGCTGCAGCCCCGGCTCCAGGAGCTCCAGAAGAAATACGCCAAGGATCGGGAGAAACTGGCTCAGGAGCAGATGAAGCTCTACAAGGAGGCCGGGGTTAACCCTCTCGGCGGCTGTCTTCCCCTGCTGATCCAGTTCCCCATCCTGATCGCGGTTTACCAGGCCATCATCCACGTCCTGGCCCTCAACCCGATGGCCGTGATTGACCTGGCCAAGCTGCTCTATCGCTTCAACGGGTTCCCCGCCCTGGCCACCCTGCTCCCGATCCAGAGCCAGTTCCTGCTCTGGGACCTGGGGCGTCCGGAGCGGATTTTCATCCCGGTGGGGGGGATTCTCATCCCCCTGCCGATCATGACCCTGCTGGTGATCCTCACCACCTGGTGGTCGCAGAAGGTCATGACGCCCCCGAGCACGGATCCTCAGACCCGCATGACCACCCAGCTGATGAACCTGTATATGCCCCTCTTCTTCGGGTGGATCAGCTACAATCTGGCGGTGGGGTTAAGCATTTACTTCATCGTCACGAACCTGATCTCGGTGGTCCAGTTCGCCCTCGTCACGCGGGACTGGCGGGGCTTCCTGGCCCGTCGTTTCGCGCGACGCCAGGAGATGCCGGCGACTCCGCCTTCCTCCTCGGGCTCTGCCCCCTCTGTAGGGTCTCCCCGACCACGCCGGAAGGCCCGGGAGAGTCGGTGAGGGAAGGCGAGCGGGGCAGCCCCCATCCTTTTCGGCTCCTTTCTGTCTGGAATCCAGACCAGGAAAACCCATCGGGAATCATCCGGACGAGGTGGATATGGAACTGGTGGTTCGTGGTCCCACGATTGAGGCGGCGATCCAGGCGGGTCTGGCCCAGCTGGGTGTTCCGCGAGAGGCCGTGGAGATCGAGGTGCTGGATCCCGGCAGCCCGGGTTTTCTGGGCATCGGCGCCCGGGAGGCGCAGGTTCGCCTGGTGGTGCGGGAACCCGTCGCGCCGCCTCCAGGCCCGGCGCCGGAGCAGATCGAGGAGGCGGTGGCCCAGACGGTCAGCGGCCTTCTCGCCTCTCTGGGGATCCAGGCGACGCTCTCGATCGCCCAGGAAACCGTCGAGGGGCCGGAGGAGCGGGGGAATTATTCCATCTGGACGGTGCGGATCGAAGGCCCCACCGCGGGCCGTCTGATCGGCCGCCACGGCCGCACCCTGTATGCCTTCCAGACCCTGGCGCGGGCGATCGTCGCCCGGCGCCTGGGCGTTTTCGTCCCCCTGGTGGTGGACATCAATGACTATCGGGCCAAACGGGCGGAGGCGTTGCGCCGTCTGGCCCTTAAGAAAGCGGAGCAGGTGATGGCCACCGGCCGTCCGGTGGAGCTGGAGCCCATGCCGGCCGCCGAACGGCGGGTGATCCATATGG
>BEHY01000068.1 GCA_002898735.1 Candidatus Thermoflexus japonica | reverse complement strand
AGCCCCGCTCATTCAGATTCAGAGGGCCCCCGGCCCTGGATTAACGGATCCCTCAGGTGACCGGGCCACAGGAGGGGCTCCCCCGGGGTTCCCGGCCTCCTGTTCCCGCTGTGGCGAAGCGCGAAAGCCGCTTCTCCGCCTCCCGACGGCCGCAGCGAGGGCACTCGATCTCCTCCACCGGGGTGTTCCATCGAACCAGCCGCTCGAACTCGGCGCCACACGCGCGACAGCGATACTCGTAAAGCGGCATGGCCTGACTTCCACCTCGCGGGAGATCCGTGATGTCCGCGGGGCAAAGAGCCCAGAATACCCTATACCCGTATAGAGGATAATCCGGAAGTCCCCGACTGTCAA
This sequence comes from Candidatus Thermoflexus japonica, assembly GCA_002898735.1. Classification (GTDB taxonomy): domain Bacteria; phylum Chloroflexota; class Anaerolineae; order Thermoflexales; family Thermoflexaceae; genus Thermoflexus; species Thermoflexus japonica. Next base: position 11,465 of record BEHY01000068.1, on the reverse strand, counting down.
AGGGGGAACGATCCCGGCAGGGTCTCCCCTTTACGGGCTGAATGAGGAAGGGGCCGATGACTTGTGGGAAGAGCGGAGTTCCTTACAGCCCCAGGTAAGCCCTGCGCACCCGATCATCCCGGGCCACCTCCCGGGCCGGGCCCTCCAGCTCGATCCGACCACTGCTGAGCACGTAGGCGTAATCGCTGATGGCCAGCGCCAGATGCACGTTCTGTTCCACCAGCAACATCGTAAGCCCCTCGGCCTTCAGGCGGCGGATGACCTCGAAGAGATTCAGCACCAGAAGCGGGGAGAGGCCCAGGGACGGCTCATCGAGAAAGAGGATCCGGGGTTCCGCCATCAGGGCCCGGGCGATGGCGAGCATCTGTTGCTCACCCCCGCTTAGGGTGCCCGCTTTCTGATTCCGCCGTTCCTTTAACCGGGGGAACAGGTCAAAAACGCGCTCCAGATTCTGGCGAAACCGGGCGCGCGCCCGCCCCGTCACCGCCCCCATCTCCAGGTTTTCCATCACCGTCATATCGGCGAACAGCTGCCGTCCCTCCGGGACCATGATCAATCCCATCGCCGCTTTACGGTGAGGGGGGAGCATGGTGATATCCTGGCCGTCAAAGAAAATGGCCCCCCGCCATGGCCGGATCAGCCCTATCACGGTGCGCAGGGTGGTGGTCTTGCCCGAACCGTTCGCTCCGATCAGGGTGGTGAGCTGTCCGGGCTCCAGCCGGAACGAAAGATCCCACAGGATCTGCACTTCCCCATAGCCTGAGGACAGACTGCGGACTTCGAGCACGGCCATCCTTAACCTCCATGGGCCTCCAGCAGGCTCTGGGAGAGGCGGGGGTCGCCCAGGTAGGCCTCGATCACCCGGGGATGGTGGGCGATCTCCTGAGGGGTGCCCTCGGCGATGACCTCCCCGTAGTCCAGCACCACGATGCGATCGGAGATGTTCATGACCGCATGCATCAGATGTTCGATCATCAGGACCGTGATCCCGCTGGCCCGGATGGCGCGGATCACCTCCAGCATCGTCGCTACCTCCGTGGGGTTCAGGCCCGCCAGGACCTCGTCCAGCAGGATCAGGTAAGGACGGGCAGCCAGGGCGCGGGCCAGCTCCAGCCGTTTCTTCTCCGCCACGTTCAATCGGGCGGCCTCCACATCGCGCTTCCCGGCCAGCCCGACCTGCTCCAGGACCGCGAGGGCGATCTCCCGGGCCTCCCGGAGGGATCGGTTCTCCCGCCCGAAACAGGCCCCCACCATCACGTTCTCCAGCACCGTCAGCTCATGGAGGGGGCGCACGATTTGATGGGCGCGGGCGATCCCCAGCCGGGCGATCTCATAAGGCGGCCGGCCGGTGATCTCCTGACCCCGAAAGATCACCCGCCCCTCCTCCGGGCGATACACGCCATTGATCACATTGAACAGGGTGGTCTTCCCCGCCCCGTTCGGGCCGATCAACCCCAGGATTTCTCCCTCGGACACATGGAGGGAAACCCGGTTTAAGGCCTGCAGGCCCCCAAAGCGCTTGGAAACCCCCTGGATCTCGAGCAGGCTCATGCGATCACCCTCCGGGTCGCTGGAAAGCGTGCCCGCAGCCAGCCGATCACGCCGGCCGGGACGAAGAGGATGATCAGAAGCAGGAGCATGCCGGCGAAGGCCAGATGCAGGCTCTTAAACAACGGGCTGGTCAGCAGATACCCTCGCAGGCGCTCGTAGAGCGCCGCCCCCAGGATCGGCCCCCACACCGTTCCCTGTCCCCCCAGCATCACCATCACCAGGGTCTCGATGGAAAGGTGAAGTCGAAAGGCATCCCCGGGCTCGATGTTCCCGTTCTTGAAGAAGAACAGCACCCCCACCATACCCGGGAACAGCGCGGAGAGGGCATAGGCCATGGTCTTGGCCCACGGCCCCCGCACACCCAGGACCAGGGCGGCATCCTCGTCCTCCCGGATCGCCATCAGCCCCAGGCCGAATTTGGAGTGCTTCACAGCGAAGCTGATCCCAACGGTGAGCAGGGTAACCACCAGCAGGACGCCGTAAGCGATCCATAAGGCCTGTGCCGCCCCTCCATAGGCCTGATATACGGCGAAATTCAGAGACATCCCGGTGGCACCCCCGAAAGGCTCGAAGTTCGCCACGAAGGCGCGCACCGCCTCATGGATCCCAATCGTCGCCAGGGCGAAGTAAGCCCCCCGCAGCCGCAGGATAATGGTCCCCAGGATCAGGGCCAGGGCGGCCGTCGCCAGCCCTCCCGCGATCATCGCCGGCCCGAGGGACCAGCCGTGGCGGTGCATCAGGTAAAAGCCGACGTATCCGCCCAGCCCGAAAAAGACGATGTGGCCGAAGTTCACATAACCGGTGTAGCCCAGCAGGATGTTCAGGCTGGAGGCCAGGGTGACCAGCATCAGGATCAGGAACATATCCTCCCGCCCCGTCGCTGACCCGGATGCGATCGGCCACAAACCCGCTCCGAGGAGCACCAGGAACGTAAACCACCAGGAGATGGAACGCCACATGCGCATCGTCTCTTCACCACCCGGAGTCCTGTATATTTTCGACCCGCGGCCTGAGGGACCAGAGGGAGAAAAACCTTCAACGCTCCCCCAGCAACCCCTGCGGGCGCAGCAAAAGGAGCAGGACGAAGAGCAGGAACTCGATCACCGGCACCCAGCTCACCGGCAGCGCAATGGGGATCAGCCCTTCCAGCGCGCCGAGGATCAGGCCCCCGAGGAGCGCCCCCGTAGGGTTCCCCAGCCCACCCAGCACACAGATCACAAAGCTCTTCAGCTCGTAAGTCCCCCCTGAGAGAATGGTGAACGGGAAAAAGGTGGCGATCAGCCCCCCTGCGGCCGCCGCCAGCATGGTCCCCAGACCGAAGCTGAAGGCCAGCACCCGGGTGGAGGGGATCCCCATCAGCTCGGCAGCCGCGCGATTGCTGGCCACCGCCCGCACCATCTTCCCCAGGGTGGTTCGATACAGGAAGAGGTAAAGCCCCCCGGTGATCAGGACCGCGGCCAGTGCCGCCAGCAGGCGGGTCCCCAGGAGAACGACCGGCCCGATGGTCAGGCGGCCCAGCGAGATATCGATGTTGCGGGGGGTGGTGGTGAAAAGGGCCGTGCCCGTTCCGATGATCATCATGTTGACCGAGAAGGTGGCCAGAAGCGTTGAGAGATGAGGGGCATTCAGCACCCGATGGACCGCGATCGCATAAACCAGGATGCCGAAGAGCAACCCCATGAGGGCGATGACGAGGAGCCCCAGATAAGGGTTCACCCCCGCATGGGCGAAGAGCAGATAGACGCCGAACATCCCCAGGGCGATGATGGGGCCATGGGCCAGATTGATCACCCGCATCACCCCCCAGATCAGCGTAAGCCCCATCGCAGCCAGGCCGTAGACGAAGCCCAGCAGCAGGCCATCGATCAACGAAGCAATCCAGACGCCCGGGCTCACCATCGCCTCCTGCTTGATGGAACATCCGGCTTATGGGATGGGGGTGTGGGTGGGTGCGCCTTCGGCACGCCCACCCACCCCATTCGAAAGATCCCGGTGTGGGCTCCACCCGATGATTCGAGGTCTAACCCGCAAACGCGGTTGCGGTGTGAAAGCCCCCCTCTGGAAAAGCCCCAGCGGCTCAACGGCTCAGTGGATAGATCGGCTTCGCCGCCTGAGCGGCCTCCGGCCAGATGATCGGACGGATCAGGTTGCCCGAGGCATCCTTCCGCCACTGGAGGTAGACCATCTCGTGGCCGATCTGCTTGCCGTGGGCCTTCCCCGTGTCGAACCGGATGCGGCCGTAGAAGGTCATCAGGTCCATCTTCTCCAGAGCCGCCTTCACCTTTTCGGTCTCGACCGATCCGGCTTCCTCAATCGCCTTCTGCAGGACCAGGCCGGCGGCGTAACCTCCAGCGGCGTGATAGCCGGGCTCATAGCCGTATTTGGCCTTGTAGGCGCTGACGAACTGGTCCACGGTGGGACCATACCAGGGCAGCCCGGCGGCTTTCGCCGAATCGGGGGAATACCGGGCGCCGGGCTCCCACTGGCTGGGGCCGATCACGCCCACCGCGGCGTCGCCCAGCTGCGCGAACTCGGGCACTGCCGGGGCCACCAGCAGGGCGATCATCTTCACCGGCACCTTCTTCTCGAACAGCTGCTTGGCCAGCGTGGATCCATCCTGGAAGTGCCCGCCACCGATAATGGCGTCCGGCCTGGCGGCCATGATCTTGTTGATGAAAGGTCCGAAATCGGTGGTGCCGGTCTCGTAGCCTTCGAAGAGCACGACCTCAAACCCCTGGCTCTCCGCATACGGCTTGGCTGCGTTCACCACATCGGTGGAGAACTTCTCGTTCTCATAGACGATGGCAATCCGCCGGGCGTTCGGGTCCATCTTCTTAAGGAAATCAATGGCGCCCGTCAGGTAGCGGCTGGCCGGCGTGTAGATCTGGAAGATATGCTGGTAACCCTTCTCATAGGTGCTGTCGGAGGCCGCGCCCGTGGTGATCATGATCTTCCCGTACTGCTCCGCGATCACCGCCGCCGCATCGGCCAGGCCACTGCTATAGGGGCTGATCAGGAAATCGGCTTTGTCCTCGTTGATCAGCTTGACGTAAAGCTGCTGGACCCGCTCCTTGGTGCTCTCATCATCGTAGAACTTGAGCTCCACCTGGAGCACCGTGCCGTCCGGCAGCCGGATGCCCCCCGCCCGCTGGAGATCCTCCAGCCACAGTTGCAGACCCTGGACCTGTTCTTTGGATTCTTTCGTCAGCTTGCCCGTCTGGGAGGCCGTGAAGCCCAGAACGATTTTCTTCACAGCGGGTGTGGGAGAGGCTGCCGGTGTCGGACTGGGCTGGGCTGCCGGCTGAGCCGGCCCGGCCGGCGTCGCCGTGGGGGCTGGCGGCGTGGGGGCGGCGCATGCCGCCAGCATCGCCAGAACCACCAGGATCCCACCCGTTTTCATCCAGCGCGTCATCCCGACCTCCTGATTCACAGGGTAGGGCAACACCCTTCATCCACCCAGGTTAGCCGGATGCGGTAAAATTTCCACAAACGGGCGTTTGTCAGGCGTAAAAATTTTGTAAACGTCGCGCTCTTCCCCCTTCCCCTGGGGAGGGTTCGCATGCGGAAGCTCACAGGTTCGCGGGACCTGAGGACCACGCTGCTCCTCGCTTACGGCCTGCTCATCGGCTGGACCCTGGCCCTGGGCTTCTCCTTCAATTTGTGGAGCACAGATCGGTTGCTTCGGGATGTGGAATCCTCGAACCGCGCCCTGGCCCAGGCGATCGGGCTGGAAACTGAAGCCTGGCTCCAGGATGCCATGCAGGCCGTGGAGACCATGGCCCGCATGGAAGCAGTGCGCCGGCATGACCTCCGGGCTCTCCCCGCCATCTTCAGGTCCGCTTTCGCCGCCCGCCCGGACGCCCTGATGATCTTCCTCCTGGACCGCCATGGGGTGATGCGCTATCACTATCCGGAGGGGCCCGGAAGCACCGTGGGCTGGGATTTCAGCTTCTGGAACTACTTCCAGGCCGCCGCTCAGGGGGATGGCCCGGTGCTCTCCAAGGGATGGCTCTCCCCCACCACGGGGAAACCGGTGGTGACCATCGCGATGCCATTCAAGGACGAACAGGGGCAGTTTGACGGGCTTGTGGCCATCAATCTCTCGCTGGAACGCCTGAGCACTGTGTTGAGGACCATCGCCGGGGAGCATCTGGATCTCCGCCTGTATGACGCCACCGGGCAACTGATCGCCGCCTCAGGTCCGCTCATCCCGCTGGACCCCACCTTCGGGTTGGGTCCGGAGGAAGCGATTCCGCCGCGCCTCTCTTCGGACCCGGATGGGCGGACCTGGCTGGTGACGTCCATGTCCCTCCCGCGCACGGGATGGCGCATCCTGGTGCGCCGCCCGGCGGATGAGGCGCTGGCCACCCTCTATATGTTCCAGCGGGCGATGCTCCTCATGCTGCTTCTGGTGCTGGTCAGCGGCTTCGGTTTCTGGTATCTTCTCACCCATCAGGCCCTGCGCCCCCTGGAGGCGATCGCCCGCTTCAGCCGGGAGCTCGGCGAGCGGCCCACATCCGCCAGCGCCTCCGCCATCCTCCGCCTGACCGGCCGGGAGGACCAGATCGGACATCTCGCCCGCTCATTGCTCTGGATGCAGGGAGCGATCCAGCAGCGCCTGAACGAGCTCCGCACCTTCCTCGAGACCGGCCACACGGTCCTGGCGTCGCTGGAGACGGAAGAGGTCATCGCGACGATCCTGGAGCAGGTGCAGCGGCTCCTCCAGGTCCGCACGTGCGCCCTTTTCACCCTGGATGAGCGGACCGGTTACTACCGTGTGCGGGCGGTGCGGGGGTTGAGCCCGGATTACGCGCGGGGGCTTTCTTTTCATCCCGACGATCCCCGCTCCCCCACCATGCAGGCGATCCGCACCGGCCGCCCGGCCCAGATCGCCGACGTCGAAGCCGAGGGCTATCCGGAATTGCGGGAGCGGGCGCGGCGGGAAGGCTTCCGCTCCCTTCTCGCGGTGCCGTTGATGGCCCGCCATGCCCCTCCGGCCGCCCTGGTGATCTACCGGCCCGATCCTCACCGGTTCACGGAGGATGAGATCTCGCTGGCCTGGAACTTCGCCAACCTAGCCGCCTTCGCCCTGGAGCACGCCCTTCTGTATGCCCGCAGCGATGCCCTTCTGCAGGAGCAGACCCGCCGCCTGGAGACGCTGATCGAACACCTCCATGAAGGGCTGATCCTGGAGAGCCGGGATGGCGAGATCCTGTATATGAACCGGCGGGCCGCCTGGTGGTGTGGGCTGGAGGCGCCATGCCCGCCAGGGTGCGCCTCCCGTGTCGCCTACGAATCCCTGCTTCAACGCTTCTCCCCCTCGGAGGACCTCGCCAGTGTGCTGGAGAAAACCGCCGAAGGCACGATCGAGGGGCTGTGGCGGATGGGGGATCTGACCCGGGACCTGCGTATCCAGAGCATCCGGATCCCGGGGGCCGGGGGCGAGCCCCTCGGGCGCATCCTGGTCTTCCAGGACATCACCTCGGAGCGGGAGCTGGACCGCGCCAAATCGGCCCTGCTCTCTGCGGTATCTCACGAGCTCCGCACCCCGCTGGCGGCCATCAAGGGCTATACCACGACCCTGCTGGCGGAAGATGTCGATTGGGACCCCGCCGCGCGCCGGGAGTTCCTCCAGATCATCCTGGAGGAAACCGAGCGCCTGACCCGGCTGGTGAACAACCTGCTGGATCTCTCCCGGCTGGAGGCAGGGGCTCTGGTGCTCCAGCGACAGCCATGCCCCCTGGATGCCATCCTCGCCCGGGTGAAACGGGATCTGCGCGGGAACAGCCATCCCCTTTCCATCCAGCTTCCTCCCGATTTGCCCCCCGTGGACGTGGATCCGGCGCGGATCGAGGTGGTCTTTCGCAATCTCCTGGATAATGCGATCCGCTACACCCCGCCCGGAACCCCCATTGTCGTCTCCGCCACCGTGGCCGATGGCATGGTGATCGTTCGGGTCCACGATGAAGGGCCGGGGATCCCACCCGAACATCGGGGGCGGATCTTCGATCGCTTCTATCGCATCCCGGGCCACCTCCGTTCCTCCGGCGCTGGCCTGGGGCTGGCCATCTGCAAAGGGTTCGTGGAGGCGCACGGAGGTCGGATCTGGCTGGCCGAGGACGGCCCGGGCGCCACTTTCCTCTTCACCCTCCCGGTATGGACGGATGCGGATGGCCGAGCGGATCCTGATCGTGGATGATGAGGAACCCTTACGGCGGTTTATCGGGCGCAACCTGGCCGCGCGGGGATATGAGGTGCTGACCGCCCAGGACGGATGGGAGGCGCTGCGGCTGTTCGAGCAGAGCGCTCCCGATCTCATCATTCTGGACATCCTGATGCCAGGGCTGAACGGCCTGGAGGTGTTGAAGCGGATCCGCCAGGTCTCCCTGGTCCCCATCCTCGTGCTCACCGCCCTGGATCAGGAGGCCGATAAGATCACGGCTCTGGATCTGGGGGCGGATGATTACCTGACCAAACCATTCGGGGTGGGGGAACTGCTGGCCCGGGTGCGGGCCGCGCTGCGCCGGGTGCGGTGGAGCGAGGGGACAGGCGGGACCGGGATCCTGCGGATCGGCGATCTGGAGCTGGATGCGGATCAGCGACGGGCATGGCATCGGGGGGAAATGCTCCGTCTGACCGGGAAAGAGTTCGACCTGCTCTATCTGCTCGCCCGCCACGCCGGTCGGAATCTCTCCCACCGGTTCCTCCTGCAGCGAGTTTGGGGGCCTGAATACCAGGACGAGGTGGAATACCTCCGGGTCTACATCGGACGGCTGCGGCGCAAACTGGGGGAGACCGATGATCACCGCCACCTGTTCACCGAACCCGGGTTTGGTTATCGCCTGGAGGCGTAATCCGAAGGCCGCGCCCAACGACGCCAGGTCCGAATAAAATAAAAGTGACGTAACCGGTTTCCTCCCGCGGGCTTTCGAAGTCGCTTCGAGCCCGGGCTGCCCGGGTCTGGACCTCATCCCCAAGGGTCAGGGAGGATGCCATGCCGGTGGCCAGCGAGCTTCGCCCTGGGATGACGATCCAGCTGGAGGGGACGCTCTTCCGGGTGATCGATGCGGTGTATCACTCCGGGACCGCCCAGCAGAAGGGCGTTGTGCACGCCAGGCTGCGCAACCTGCGCACCGGGGTCGTAACCGATCGGCGCTTCCGGCCGGAGGAGCGCGTGGAGGAGGTCTCCCTGGAGCGCCGGATGATGGAATACCTTTACAACGATGGCGAGATGTTCTACTTCATGGACCCTGAAACCTACGATCAGATTCCCATCCCGGCTGCGATGATCGGGGACCTGGAGATCTTCCTCCAGCCGAACCAGCGGATCCCGGTGGAATTCCATGAAGGGCAACCCGTTGCGGTGGCTTTCCCGGAAACGGTGGATCTCCGCGTGGTCCATACCTCCCAGCCGCTGCGCGAGCGCGAGAGCCACGTCTATAAGCCGGCCATCCTGGAGAACGGGCTCGAGGTGCTGGTCCCCCAGTTCATCGCGGAGGGAGACATCGTGCGGATCAACGTCTACACCCGGGCCTATGTCGATCGGGTCGGAAGGCGGAGCAGTTAATGCGGTAACCGCGGTTGCCCGAACAGGTCCTCCGCGCTCCTCGAGAAGCGCCCGTCCTTTCCCCGGGCATTCAACGCTGAGGGTCAGGCGGGCCCATCCGGGCAACCCGCCTGACCATGTTCATTCCAGCCCCAATCGGCTCATGGCTTCCTCGCTCAGGCCGAAGTAGTGCCCCAGTTCATGAAGCAGGGTGCGCCGGAGCTCGGCCCGCAGCCGGAACGGATCGTCGCCGAAGTCCGCTTCCAGAGGGCGGCGGAAGATCCGGATCCGCGACGGCCAGGCGATGGGCGCCCGCTCCCGTTCCGCCCATGCAGGCCCCTCGAACATCCCATACAGATGCTCCCCCGGCGGAAGGCCCAGCGCCTGCCGGTGCTCCGGGTCGGGCTCCTCCTCCAGGAGGACGGCCAGGTTATCCACGGCCCGCCGCAGATCCGGCGGCAGGGCCGCAAGGATCTCAGACCACACGCGCTCCACCAGCTCAGGGGTGATCCGAAGCCGTCGTCGGCGCATCCGGGATGACTTCCTGGGGAGATTCGGGGGAAGGCACCCGCACAAAGACCTGTTCGGCCAGGTGGCGCCGAATCCGGTGTTCCTGATCGCCCACGCGGATGCGCAGGCCAGCCCCCGGCACCTGCTCCTCCACAATCACCCGGGCCCCCGGTCGCAGGCCCACCCGGGCAGCCTGCCGCAGGGTCGAGGCCTCGTCGATCACCCGCAGCACCTCGCAGGCCACCCCCAGAGGGGCCTCGCTCAGCCGCCGGGCGACCGGGAACGGAATCTCCCCCGCCCGGGTGGGGATCGGATCTCCGTGGGGGTCATAGGCCGGATGACCCAGGAGGGCAGCGATCCGCTCCTCCAGGGCCTCGCTGATCGCATGCTCCAGGCGATCCGCCTCCGCATGGACCTCATCCCAATCGTATCCCAGGGCCTCCATGAGGAAGAGCTCCAGCAGGCGATGATGCCGGATCACCTCCAGCGCGATCCGGCGGCCCGCCCGGGTGAGGGTCACCCCCCGATAGGGCGTGTAGTGCACCAGCCGGAGCTTTGCCAGCTTCTTCAGCATCCCGGTCACCGACGGCGGGGCCACGCTCAGGTATTCCGCCAGCCGGGTGGTGGTGACCGTTCCCTCCCGCTCGGCCAGGATATAGATCGCCCGTAGATAATCCTCCATCGAAGCGCTCAGCCGGGGCATCGCCGCTCCTGCTCTCCGTTTGGATGCTCCCTCTTTCTCAGGGGGAAGGACAAAGAGATCCTGGGGTTAAGGGGGCCACTCCGTCCCGCCCGTTTCGCCCCCCTTCGATGACGCGGTGCGGCTACGGTCCCCCTGCCCATTTTAATGCAACCGCTCCTATGAGCACAGGCAACCCGCGCGGTTTGCCGGCAGCGCTTTGCCGGGGCGTGCTGCGAATTCCTCAGTCGGCAGCTCCAGGCTTTGCATTCCCCATGGTTCATGCCATGATTCTGTTGCTGTGTTCAAGCTATGCTCGTCCCGGATCCACCCGAGGCAGTGGTGAGCGAAGGAGTGGAGATCATGGGGCCGGTGCGCACGCCTGTGAAACAGGTTCCCCCGGAGAAGGAACGCCTGCGCATGAGCTACGAAGAGTTCCTCGCCTGGGCTGATGAGGACGTCCACGCCGAGTGGGTGAACGGGGAGGTCATCATCCACGTCCCTCCGAAAGACATCCATCAGAACCTCGTTCGCTTTCTGGCGGTATTGCTCGACCTGTACGTCCAATTCTTCCGGTTAGGACAACTGCGCTTTGCCCCCTTCGAGATGAAGCTGGCGCCGGACGGCCCGTCCCGCCAGCCGGACATCCTCTTCGTGGCCAAAGAACACCTGGAGCGCCTCACCGAGGATCGCCTCATTGGCCCTGCCGACCTGGTCGTCGAAGTTGTCTCCGCGGACAGCGTGCGCCGGGATCTGGTGGAGAAGTTCAGCGAGTATGAGCGCTACGGCGTCCGGGAGTACTGGCTCGTCGACTCCCGTCCCGGGCGTCGTGGGGCGGAGTTCTGGGTGCGGGATGAGGAGGGGCGCTTTCAGGCGGCCGACGTGGGTGAGGAGGGGGTGTATCGCTCCACGGTGGTGCCCGGCTTCTGGCTGCGCCTGGCGTGGCTACAGGCCGACCCCCTGCCCGACCCGTTGCTCACCTTCGCCGAGATGGTCGGCTTCCCGCCGGAGGCGATGGCGGCGCTGCGTGACCTGGCGGCAAAAGGTCCGCGCGCGGTGGGGGCAGAAGCGTCCCGGCAGTAAAAAGGTGGCGTGTCGGGCAGGATAGCCCTCCCTGCTTTCACCGATGAATCAGGCAGCCCGGAAAGGATCATCCAGGCGGAAGTTATGCAACCTGCC
>BEHY01000067.1 GCA_002898735.1 Candidatus Thermoflexus japonica | reverse complement strand
GCTGGCCTACGCGGAGGCGGTAGGCGCCCGGGTGGTGCCCTGCGGCGGCGGCACCAGCGTGGTCGGGCATGTGCGGGTGCTCCCGGATCCCCGCCCCGCTCTCGTCATCGATCTCCAGCGCATGAACCGTCTGCTCGCCCTGGATCCGGTGAGCGCCCTGGCCACCTTCCAGGCCGGCATCCGGGGTCCGGATCTGGAGGCCGCGTTGCGTGCTCAGGGCTTCACCCTGGGGCACTACCCGCAATCGTTTGAATACTCGACCCTGGGGGGCTGGGTGATGACCCGCTCCGTGGGCCAGTTCGCCCTGGGTTACGGGCGCATCGAGGACCTCTTCGTCGGCGGACGGCTGGAAACCCCGAAGGGGCCGCTTGTTCTTCCCATCTTCCCCCCTTCCGCAGCCGGACCCGATCTCCGCCATCTGGTCCTGGGTTCGGAGGGCCGCATGGGGATCCTCACGGAGGTCACGGTCCGGGTGCGCCCTCTCCCGGAGGTCGAAGCCCTCCAGACGTTCTTCTTCCCGGGGTTCGCGGAGGGCCTGGCCGCGATACGGGAGATGGTCCAGGCCGGGCTGCCCCTCACGATGCTCCGGCTGAGCACGCCGGAGGAGACCCGGATCACGCTGCGCCTGGCAGGGCGGGAGCGGCAGGTCCGTTTGCTGGAGGGCTGGCTGCGCCTGCAGGGATTGGGGGAAACCCGCTGTATGCTTCTGGTCGCCGCCGCCGGGGCGCGCCGAGTGGTCCACGCGGCGCTGGCCGAGGTTCATCATACGGCCGCGCGGCACGGAGGCCGATCGCTGGGGAGCCGCCTCGCCCGGGAATGGCTCCGCCAGCGGTTCCGCTCGCCCTATCTGCGCAACACCCTGTGGGAGCTCGGTTATGCGGTGGACACCCTGGAGACGGCGGTGATCTGGGCGCGGGTGCCCCGCATGGTCGCTGCCATAGAGGAAGCGTTGCGCCGCGGTCTGGAGGATATGGGAGAGCGTGTGTATGTGTTCAGCCACATCTCGCATGTCTATCCGCATGGAGCCAACATCTACACCACGTTCATGTTCCGCCTGGCTTCGGATCCGGAAGAGAACCTGGAGCGCTGGCAGCGTCTGAAGCGGGCAGCCAGCGAGGCGATCCTGCGGCTGAAGGGGACGATCAGCCATCAGCACGGGGTGGGGGTGGATCACCTGCCTTACGTGGAGGCCGAGAAGGGCGCGCTCGGCCTGGCCATCCTGCGTGCCGTCTTCCGGACGGTGGATCCCCATGGACGGATGAACCCGGGCAAGCTGGTGGAGGAAGGCCGGACAGTCCCTTCCTGGGGATGAGGGGATGCGGCTGAACCGCGAAGAAGCCTGGCTTCGGCTCCATGAGCCCTGGGACCTCCTCATCATCGGCGGCGGGATCACGGGGGCCGGGCTGCTGGAGGAGGCGACCCGCCAGGGGTTCCGGGCGGTGCTGCTGGAGCAGCGCGACTTCGCCTGGGGCACCTCCAGCCGATCGGGGAAGATGGTCCACGGCGGGTTGCGCTACCTGCGCCAGGGGCAGGTCCGCACCACGTGGCATTCGGTGCGGGAGCGGGAATATCTCCTGCGGGCCTTCCCCGGCCTGATCCGGCCCATGGGCTTCCTGATGCCGCTCTATCGGGATGACCCGATCGGACGTGCGGCGATGGCCGTGGGGCTCTGGATTTACGACCGGTTCGCGGGCCGTCCGAACCACCGCTACCTCTCCCGGGAGGCGCTGCTCACCCTGGCCCCCCATCTGCGGACGGAAGGCCTGCAGGGAGGCTATCGTTACGGGGATGCCCTGACGGACGACGCGCGTCTGGTGCTGCGGTTGATCCTAAACGCCGTCCGCCGGGGCGCGGCAGCGCTGAATTACGTCCGGGTGGAAGGCTTCCTGCAATCCCGATCGGGCGCGGTCGAGGGGGTCATGGCCCGGGATCAGATATCCGGCCGGGAGATCGAAGTGCGGGCCCGGGCGGTCGTGAACGCCACCGGCGCATGGGCGGATGCGCTGCGGGGGAAGCTACGCCGGCCGCCGCGGCTGCGGCTCCTGCGGGGCAGCCACCTGCTGATCCCCGGCTGGCGGCTTCCCCTCGCCCAGGGCGTGATCTTCCTCCATCCCCGGGATCACCGGCCGCTCTACGCTCTCCCATGGGAGGGCATGACGCTGGTCGGCACCACCGATGTGGATCACCACCAGGATCTGGAGGCCGAGCCCACGATCCAGCCGGAGGAGCTGGATTACCTGTTGCTCGCCCTGCAGCGGGCTTTCCCCCATCTGGATCTCTCCGCGCCGGACGTGACGGCCACCTTCTCGGGCATCCGGGCGGTCATCGGAACAGGGCGCCAGCCGCCCTCCCGGGAGCCGCGGGATCACGCGGTATGGTGGGAGGAGGGGATCCTGACCGTCACCGGAGGGAAGCTCACCACCTTCCGGGTGATGGCCCGGGATGCGCTCCGGGCGCTTCGCCGGCGCCTGCCCACGCCCTCCCCACGGCCCGTGGAATCCGTGAAGCCGGAAATTCGTGAGGCCGCACAAGCCATGGCCGAGTCGTTCGATCCAGCCCTCTGGCTCCGCCTCACCAGCCGCTACGATCCCGAACTGCTCCCAGCGTTCCTCCAGGCTCCGCCCGAAGAGCAGGAGCGCATCCCCCGGACCGATTTGCGGTGGGCGGAGTTGCGATGGATCATCACCCATGAGGCGGTGGTTCATCTGGATGACCTGCTGTTGCGGCGGACCCGCCTGGGCTTCCAGCTGCCGGATGGGGCGCTCCCCTTCCTGGAACGATATGGCCCCCGGCTTCGGGCGATGCTGGGCTGGGATGAGGAACGATGGGCGCAGGAAGTCGAGCGCTACCGGCAGATCTGGAGGAGCGCCTACCAGCCGCCCATGTGATCCGCTCCGGCTCTAAAACATTCCCGCTCGAAGGAGCATCGATCATGGCTTCAACGGTTTCGGCGTTGGAATCCGCGCCTGCCCATCCGATCCCCCTCGTGCAGGGGTTCACCCCAGACCATCCGCCGGATTACGCGGAGATCCTGCGCTGCACCCATTGCGGGCTCTGTCTGAACCAGTGCCCCACCTTCCGCGTGCTGGGCTGGGAGCCGGATTCCCCTCGCGGACGGATCTATCTGATGCGGGCGGTGGCGGAGGGACGTCTGGAGTTGAACCCCGATTTCCGGGAGCATATGGAGGTCTGCCTCGCCTGCCGGGCATGCCAGACCGCCTGCCCGGCCACCGTGCAGTTCGGCCGCCTGGTGGAAGCCGCCCGCTGGCAGATCCGGCACACCATGCCCATCGCCCCCGGGGAGCGGCTGTTGCGGGCGGTGGTCTTCGGCCTGATCCTCTCCCACCCCACCCTCCTGGCCCTCCTCTCCCGCGGGCTCTGGTTGTATCAGGCCACCGGGCTTCAGCGGATGGTCCGGAAGGCCGGCTGGCTGAGGCGCCTGCCCCATGCCCTCCAGACGATGGAGAACATGCTGCCGGATCGGATCCCGACGCGGGGAATGGCCGTCGGTCGGGTGTTCCCGGCGATCGGGGAGCGGCGGGGGCGCGTCGCCCTGCTGGCCGGATGCGTCATGCGCACCCTGCTGGCCCCAATCCAGGAGGCCACCATCCGGGTCCTCACCCGCCAGGGGTTTGAGGTGGTGGTCCCCCGCGGTCAGGTCTGCTGCGGCGCCCTCCACGTCCATGCCGGGGAACGGCGCCGGGCGCAGGCCCTGGCCCGCCGGAACCTGGCGGCCTTCATGCAGGAGGAGGTGGAGGCCATCCTGGTCAACGCTGCCGGTTGCGGGGTGGCGATGAAAGAGTATGGGGAACTCCTGGACGACGATCCCCGGTGGGCGGAAGCCGCCCGCGCCTTCAGCGCGAAGGTGCGGGACGTCACGGAGTTCCTGGACGCGGCGGGCCTGCGCCCCCTCCCCCGACGCCTGTCCGGGCGGGTCGTCTACCAGGACCCGTGTCATCTGGCCCATGGCCAGGGGGTTCGAGCGCAACCCCGGCGGCTGCTCCGGGCGATCGGCCTGACGGTGATCGAGTTGCCCGATGGGGATCTCTGCTGTGGCAGCGCGGGGATCTACAACATCACGCACCCGGAGATCGCGAACGCCCTGCTCGAGGAAAAAGTCGCTCAGATCCGTCGGATCGCGCCCGATCGGGTGGTGACCGCCAACGCCGGGTGCATGCTGCAGCTCGCGATGGGCCTGCGGCGGGCCGGGCTCGCGATCCCCATCCAGCATGTGGTGGAGCTGCTGGACGAAGCAGGAGGAAATTCCCCCGGATGAGGTCAGGCGCTCCATGGACGGGGAAAGGGATCCCGGCGTTCGACAGGCTACCCCGGACGGCGGAGGAACCGCGCCGGGTGCCGGATCCGATGGGTGGTCCCACCCATAGGGATCACGCTGATTGAGCCGTCGACCTCCAGGACCGCCATCTCCACGTCCCGGATGTCGGCCACCCCGTGCTCCCGCAGCGCCGCTTCCAGGAGTTCCAGATCCAGCCCCTCCCGGCGGAGGTTGCGCTCCAGCACCCGGCCGTGCAGCACCAGCAGGGTAGGCATTCCCTCCATCAGCGTCCGCAGCGGCTGCCAGCGGAGGCGCCCATACGCCACGGCGGCGTTCAGGGCCAGTAAAGCGCCCGCCGCCAGAAGCCCTCCGATCAGGGAGGTGTCAGGCCCGACCATGGCGTTCTGGACCGCGTTGGCCAGCAACAGCAGCGTCACCAGATCGAAGAGCGTCATCTGACCGATTTCCCGCTTTCCGCTCAGGCGCAGGCCGATCAGGGCGGCCAGATACACCGCGGCCGCGCGGATCCCGATCTCCCATGCCGGCACCATCAGGTTCAGCATCTCAACCTCCCACCGTCAGCGGCAGGATCAGCCGGAAGCAACTTCCCTCCCCGACCCGGCTCTCCACTTCCAGGCGTCCTCCATGGGCCTCCACGATCGTCCGGGCGAGGAACAACCCCAGCCCCAGGCCAGGGCGACCTTCCTGGCTCCCCCGGTAGAACGGCTCGAAGAGGCGCGGCAGGTCCTCCGGAGGGATCCCCGGCCCGGTGTCCCGAATCCGGATCCAGACCTCCTGATCCCGGACCTCCGCATGGAGGGTCACCCATCCACCCGCCGGGGTGAACTTCAGGGCGTTATCCACCAGATTCTCCAGCGCCTGGGCCAGCCGCTCGGGATCCGCCTGGATCGCTGGAAGATCGGGGGGGATCTCCTCCTTCCAGTGCAGGGCTCTCTCACGGGCCATTTCGGCCCACAGGGCCGCACGTTCTCGAAGCCAGGGCGCCAGCGCCAGGGGTCGCCGCTGCAGCGGGAGGGGGCCGGCGGTGTGGCGATAAAGTTGCGTGAGGTCCTCCAGCAACCGGGCCAGCTCGTTAGCCGTCTGCGACATCCCCTGCACCAGCTCCTGACGGAGGGTCGGGTTTTCCATCGCCCCTCCCTGGAGGGCATGGAAGGCCGCCCGGAGCGCGCCGATCAGCCGGCCGAATTCATGAACGACGCTTCGCAGCAGCAGGCGACGCGCTTCCTCCAGCTCGACCCGCCGTTGTTGAAGCCGGTTGAAGACCCGGATCAGCTGGCGAACCTCCTGGGGTCCGCTCTCGGGCAAGGTCACCGCCGGCCCTTCCAGCGGCGCCTCGGCGATGGCCCGGGCGACCTGCTGGAGCGGGCGGCTCAGGGACTGAGCTAAAATCCAGCCGAACAACCCGCTCAGCAGCAATCCGACCGCCACCGTGCCCAGCACCAGACGACGAACCCGCTGAAATCCTTCCGTGACATCCGGCAGGCGGCGCAGCAACCGCACATACCCCAGGCGGATCCCCTGCTCGCTGGTCACCGGAACCAGAACATCCAGGATGATATCCGAATCCGTTCCCCGGAGCGCGGCCTGCCACACGATCTCCCCTCGCCGGGCCTGTTCGAACAACGGCCCTCCAGCGGATGATCCCAGAGCCGATCGCACCTCGGCCGGGGCAGCCAGCAAACGGCCAGCGGGATCCAGCAGGAGCACCTGGGTGGGTTGCTGGATGGCCAGCGCTTGCAGAAACGCCTGCGCCGCTTCCGGGTCTGTCCAGATCTCCGGAAGGACGGTCCCCAGCCGCGCGATCAGGACCCCCTGGTCGGCCATTTCCCGGGCCAGGGAGGGGAGGAGGATGCGTTCCTCCACCAGCGCCGTGAGCGTCAGCCCCAGGATGGGGGCGATCAGCAGGAAGGGAAGCAACGTGCTGATCAGGAGGCGGGAACGAAAGGTGCGGAACATCCAGCGATCTCCTTATCCCTGGGGGACCAGCTTGTAGCCAACCCCTCGAACCGTGACGATCCGTCGGGGACGCTCAGGGTCTTCCTCGATTTTCTCCCGCAACCAGCGGATATGCACATAGAGGGTCTCAGATTGGCCGGCATATTCGGCCCCCCAGACCTGGGTCAGGAGCGTTTCCGTGGGCAGCACCCGGTTCGGGGCCAGGGCGAGCGTGTAAAGGAGGTCGAATTCCTTCGGCGTAAGGGACACCGCCCGCCCGGCCACGGTGACGGTCCGCGCGGCCGGATCGATCACCAGATCGCCAACGACCAGGGGGGATGGCGCGGAGGGCATTGCGGGAGAGGATCGGATCCGACGCAGGACCGCCCGAATGCGGGCGATCAGGACATCGGTATCAAAGGGCTTGGTGATGTAGTCATCCGCTCCCAGCTCCAGCCCAACGACCTGATCCAGCTCCCGCCGGCGAGCGGTGAGGAAGATCACAGGGAGCCCCAGAACCTCCCGGAAACGCCGGAGGGCCTCCAGGCCATCCATCCCCGGCAGCCCGATATCCAGAAGGACCAGATCCGGCCGCTCCCGGGCGGCAATCGCCAGCCCCTCCTCCGCACTGGCCGCCGTGCGAACTTTGAAGCCCGCCTGCTCCAGGCTGAAGGCCAGGCTGCGGCGGAGCAGTGCATCATCGTCGATCAGCAGGATACGCCCTCCCATCGGAGAACTCCCACTCCCGATCTCCGCTGCAGAAGCCTGGAGGACCATCCGGCCCTCCCCATCGGAGCCCAGCTGTAATCCATCCTAATCGGGCCGCAGGCGAAAAGCCAATCCGCTCCGCCCTCCCCGCCGCCCCCCAAAAATGGCCCATTTGGGTGTCCCAAAATGGCCCGAACAGGGGATGACAGATCGCTCGAATTTCCACAAAATCCACAGCAACATCGGCAAACCGGATCTGCATTCGTGGGGCTTTGCCACCCCGGGAAGCGGCTCAACCGCGTCGGACGGAGGGGATCCGATGGAGGAGTTCGAGCGGAGGGAACGGGATGCATGCGGGATCGGCCTGCTGGCCCGGCCGGGAGGACCAGCGGACCCCATGCTGCTGTCCATGGCGCTCCAGGCGCTGGATCGGATGTCCCATCGCGGGGCGAACGCGGATGACGGGCTGACGGGGGATGGGGCGGGGGTGCTCACGGCGCTCCCCCGCCGGCTGTTCCTCCGCTTCCTCGAGGCCCAGGGCCTCCGGCCGCCTGACCCGGGGCGCCTGGCGGCCATGATGACGTTCTTCCCGACGGAGCCCCGCGCTCAGCAGGAGGCCCGGGAGATCCTGCAGGCGGTTCTCGCCGATGAGGGATTCCACCTCCTGACCTGGCGCCCGGTCCCCATCCGTCCGGACATCCTGGGGCCGCGGGCTCGGGCCACATGTCCCTTCATCGTCCAGGCGCTGCTGGCCGATGAGCGGAACGATATCCCCGAGGGGATCGACCGCCGCCTGTATCGCGCCCGCCGTCGGGCCGAGCGAACCGCAGCCCTCCGGGGGATCCCCCTCTATGTCGTTTCTGCGTCCTGCCGCACGATCGTCTACAAGGCCCTCATCCTGGCCCGGGATCTGGCCCGGTTCTACCCGGATCTGGCGGATCCGGATTTCGAAACCGACTTCGTCATCTTCCACCAGCGGTTCAGCACCAACACCCTGCCCGCCTGGGAACGGGCCCAGCCCTTCCGTATGCTCTGCCACAACGGGGAGATCAACACCCTCCAGGGGAACATCAACGGCATACAGGCCCGGGAGGCGTCCCTGGCCTCGCCGATCTGGGGGGACACCCTGGAGGATCTGCGGCCGATCATCGATCGGAGCGGCTCCGATTCGGCAATGCTGGATAACGTGGTGGAGTTCCTGGTCCACTCCGGCTATGATATCCGCCATGCCCTGCGCATGCTGATCCCCGAGGCGTGGGAGAAATCCTCCGATCTGGATGAGGCGGCCCGGGGATTCTATGCCTATCATCAGAGCCTGATGGAGCCGTGGGATGGGCCGGCGGCCGTCCTGTTCACGGATGGCCGCTTTGTGGGCGCGCTGCTGGATCGCAACGGACTGCGCCCGCTGCGGATCGTGCGCACCATCGACGGCCTGCTCTACTGCGGGTCGGAGATCGGTGCCCTGGAGGTCCCCCCCGAGCGGATCCTGAAGCTGGAGCGCCTCGGGCCCGGCCAGATGTGGACCGCGGACCTCCGGACCGGACGGTTCCAGGATCACCGAGCGCTCCTGGCCGAGCTCAGCGCCCAGCGTCCTTACGCGGAATGGGTCCGCCGCCATCGCGTGCGCCTGCCAGATCCCCCTCAGGCCCCGGCTCTTCCGGACCCGGAGGCCCTCCTTCGACGGCAGATCGCCTTCGGCTATACCGCCGAGGAGCTGGCGTTGAGCCTCCGCCCGATGGCCCGCACCGGCCAGGAGCCGATCGGCTCGATGGGCGATGACACGCCGCTGGCCCTGCTCACGGGGTGGCCCCGGCCGCTCTATAACTTCTTCAAGCAGCGCTTCGCCCAGGTGACCAACCCGCCCATCGACCCCCTGCGGGAAACCCGCGTGATGTCCCTCACGGTGCTCCTGGGGGAGCGGGCCAATCTGCTGGCTCCTGACGAGCGGGCGGCTCACCAGATCGAACTGTCGAGCCCTATCCTGACGCCTTCCCAGCTGCAGGCCCTGTGCCGGCTTCCCGACCCAGCCTTCCGATCGCAACGGTTGTCCATCCTGTGGCCGATCGCGGAGGGCCCAGCGGGTCTCCGACGGGCGCTGGAGGATCTGTGTCAGGCCGCGGAGCAGGCGGTCGCCACGGGCCACCGCCTGCTGATCCTGAGCGATGAGGAAGCGGATCCCCAGCGCGCGCCGATCCCGGCCCTGCTGGCCGTTGGCGTCCTTCACCACCATCTGATCCGGACAGGCCAGCGGACCCGGGTCAGCCTGATCGTCGTCTCGGGGGAGCCCCGGGAGGTCCACCACTTCGCCTGCCTCCTGGGCTACGGGGCTTCGGCGGTTTGCCCCTATCTGGCCATCGAGACGGTGGCCGCCATGGCGGCGCGGGAGCACGAAGGCGGGCGCCTGGAAACCCCCGAGGAAGCGGTCCGGCGTTACATCCAGGCGATCGAAAAAGGCCTGCTCAAGGTCATGGCCCGCATGGGGATCTCCACCCTGGACGCCTACATCGGGGCGCAGATCTTCGAGGTGATCGGCCTGCAGCGGGAGCTGGTGGAGTGGGCCTTCGCCGGCACACCCGCGGTCTTCGGCCCGGTCGGCCTGGAGGAGATCGCCGCGCGGGTGCAGACCTGGCATCGGGCGGCCTTTGAGGTCCAGCAGCCGGAGCTCCCTTCCCCCGGGTTTTACAAGCACCGCGCTCGGGGCGAGTTCCACGCGCTGAACCCGGAAGCCATCCGGGCGCTCCAGGAGGCGGTGCGGACCCCGGACGCGCTGGGGGAGGGTTTCCACGAGGCGTATCGCCGCTATCGGGACTTCGCCGCCCAGGCCCATCGGGAGCCGGTGGATCTGCGGGATCGGCTGCGATGGGAGAGCGACCGCCCGCCGATCCCGCTGGACCGGGTGGAGCCGGAGGAAGCGATCCTCCGCCGCTTCTCCACCGCGGCGATGTCCCATGGGGCGCTCTCGCCGGAGGCCCACGAAGCCCTGGCGATCGCCATGAACCGCCTGGGTTTGCGCTCCAACAGCGGGGAGGGCGGTGAGGATCCAGCCCGCTATGGGACTGAACGCAACAGCCAGGCCAAGCAGGTGGCCTCGGCCCGCTTTGGGGTTACGCCTTACTACCTGATCTCTGCGGAGGAGCTCCAGATCAAGATGGCCCAGGGCTCCAAACCCGGGGAAGGGGGGCACCTCCCGGCCACCAAGGTGACCCCGGAGATCGCCCGGCTGCGCTTCGCCCAGCCCGGCATCGATCTGATCTCGCCGCCTCCCCATCACGACATCTACAGCATCGAAGATCTGGCCCAGCTGATCTATGACCTCAAGGCCATCCATCCTCGGGCTCAGGTCTCCGTGAAGCTGGTCTCCACCATAGGGGTGGGCGTGATCGCGGCCGGCGTGGCCAAGGCCGGGGCGGATATCATCCTGATCAGCGGCCATGCCGGCGGGACCGGGGCTTCCCCCTGGTCCTCGATCAAGAACGCCGGGATGCCGTGGGAGATCGGCCTGGCGGAAGCCCATCGCACGCTGGTGGCCTGCGGGCTGCGGGACCGCGTGCGGTTGCGCGTGGATGGGGGCCTGCGCACCGGGCGGGATGTCGTGATCGCCGCCCTTCTGGGGGCCGATGAGTTTTCCTTCGGAACGGTCCCCCTCATCGCCCTGGGATGCGTGATGGCCCGGGTATGCCATCAGAACACGTGCCCCACGGGCGTCGCCACCCAGGATCCGGAGCGTCGGGCGAAATTCGCCGGACGTCCGGAACACGTGATGGCCTACTTCCGCATGGTGGCCCATGAGGTGCGGGAGATCCTGGCCTCGATGGGGTATGCCCGGCTGGGGGAGCTGATCGGGCGGACCGATCTCCTGAAGGCGGTGGATCGTTCCGTAGACTGGGAGACGGTGCTCCGTCCCGCCACGCCGCCCCCCCCGGTCCCCACGGCCCCGCGGGTCTGGTCCTTCGCCCTGAACGACCAGATCGTGCGAGATGCCGTCCACGCCCTGATCGAGGGCCGCCCGGTGCGAGGGATCTACCGGATCCGGAACACCGATCGCGCGGTGGGCGCGCGGCTGGCCGGGGAGATCGCCCATCGCTATCGGGAGGAAGGGTTATCCGAAGGCACCATCACCCTGATGTTCGTCGGAGAGGCCGGCCAGAGCTTCGGGGCCTTCGCCCATCGGGGCATGCGGCTGATCCTGATCGGGGCGGCCAACGATGGCGTGGGCAAGGGGCTGGGCGGCGGGGAGATCATCATCCGTCCGTCCCACGACCTGCGGGATCCCTCCCCGGTGCTGATCGGCAACGCCGCCCTGTATGGAGCCACCGGCGGGTGGCTCTTCGTCGCCGGGCGAGCTGGCGATCGCTTCGCCGTGCGGAACAGCGGGGCCTGGGCGGTGGTGGAAGGCGTGGGCGACCACGGATGCGAATATATGACCGGCGGCGGCGTGGTGATCCTGGGCCCGGTGGGTGACAACTTCGGCGCCGGGATGACCGGCGGGGTGGCTTACGTTCTGGATGAGCGGGGGGAGCTGGAGCGGCGCTACAATCCTCAGCTCGTGCGGATTGACCCGGTGGAGAGCACCTCAGAGGCCGTGTTCCTCGAGGGGATCCTGGAGCGCCATCTCCAGCTCACGGGGAGCGCCCGGGCCCGGGCGCTGCTCGAGCGCTGGCCGGAGCCTCTGGCCCGCTTCCGCCGCGTGTTGCCGAAGGGCCTGACGGAGCCCCGCCTTCCGGTGCTGGAAGCTGTTCCTCTGTCGACCTCACGGCCGGTTGAAGCGCCCCTATAGAGACTGGACCCTCCCCCAGCCCGGTGCACAGGCTGGGGGAGGTTTTTCACCCCTCTCCCCCGGGGGAAGGATCCCCTCAATCCAGATCCGATCCTCCTGCGTATCAACAGGTTAGAACCGAGGGAAGGATCGGGTCTGCCATGCTGAGCGTTCGAGAAGATCAGAGGCTCCGCCTCAGCGCCCGCCGGCCTCCCCCCTCGCCAGACTCCT
>BEHY01000066.1 GCA_002898735.1 Candidatus Thermoflexus japonica | reverse complement strand
GGTTTCCATACAAAGGGGAGGCAGGGGCTTTCATTCGTCCGGATCTGTCGCATAAGGGATTACGCCGTTCCCTCCCATGGGGGCTTAAGGGCGGTCCTGCCGTCCGGAGGAGGCAATGGCGTCAGTTCGTCCATTATAAAATTGGGGAGCAAAGATCCTTCGCGGAGTTCCACGATGCGTTTCGATGCCAATCTGCATTTCGACCGGCTGCTGGAAGTTCCCGCGCTGGCCCGCGAAGCCGAGGCGCTGGGATTCGATGGGATCTGGACCCATGAGACCCGCCATGATCCCTTTCTCCCCCTGGCCCTGGCGGCGGAGCACACCCGTCAGATCGCTCTGGGAACGGGGGTGGCCATCGCGTTTGCCCGCAGCCCCACCGCCATCGCCTACACCGCGTGGGATCTGGCCGCGGCCGCTCCCGGCCGGGTGATCCTCGGCCTGGGCACTCAGGTGAAAGCTCACATTGAACGCCGCTTCGGGATGCCATGGGATCCCCCGGTTCCGAAACTTCGGGAAACCGTCGAGGCGATCCGCGCCGTCTGGGCCTGCTGGCAGCTGGGGAACCGCCTGAACTACCGGGGGCGGTTCTTCAAGCTGACCCTGATGTCGCCCTTTTTCAACCCCGGGCCGATCCCGGATCCCCGGATCCCCATCGTGCTCGCGGGGGTGAACCCGCCGTTGGCCCGTCTGGCCGGGGAGGTGGGGGATGGGTTCTTCGTCCATCCCTTCCACACCCCGCGCTACCTGCGGGAAGTGCTGTTGCCCGCCATCGAGGCGGGGGCGCGGAAGGCGGGCCGGAGCCGAAAGGATCTCACGATCGTCGGCAGTGTGCTGGTGATCACGGGCCGGGACGAGGCGGAGATGCAGGGGATGCGGGAATTCGTCCGCGCCCAGGTCGCCTTCTATGGCTCCACACCCTCTTACCGTCGGGTGTGGGCGCTGCACGGATGGGAGGCGATCGGGGAGGCGCTTTCCGCCCTTGCCGCGCGGGGACGCTGGGAGGAGATGCCTTCTCAGGTCCCGGATGACATCCTGGAGGCCTTCGCGATCATCGCCCCGCCGGAAGCCGTATGGGAGCGCGTGCAGGCCGTTTATGAAGGCCTGCTGGATCGGGTCATCCTGTATCGACCGTTTCAGTTGCAGGATCGGGACCTATGGGAGAGGATCCTGAGCGCGCGTCGTTGAGCGCGGGGGCTCCGCCGGAGACACCCCGGCGGACCTCGATGCTGCTCCGGTTGCTGGAGGAGCACAGCCCCGCAGCCCGGGTTCTCCGCGCACGTCCTCCCATCGACCGGCCGGTGGAGGAGGCGGTCCGCTTTCCCTTCCTGGCCATCGTGGGCCAGACCGAGATGAAGCTCGCCCTGGTGCTGGCCCTGATCAACCCGGCCGTCGGGGGCGTGTTGCTGATGGGCGCCCGGGGGACCGGCAAAACGACCGCGGTTCGAGGGCTGCTGGACCTGCTTCCACCGGTTGAGCGCTCGCTCTGCCCCTACGGTTGCGAGCCGGAGGCGGCCTACACCCTGGGCTTCCATGCGGTTTGTCAAGATTGCGCCCGCAAACTGGGCCAGGGGGAGCCCATCACCGCGCCGGATCGCATGCGCCTGATCGAGCTTCCCCTGAACGCGCGCCTGGAAGATGTGATCGGAGGGATCGACGAGCAGGCAGCCGTGGAAGGCAAAGTGAGGATCCGGCGCGGGCTTCTGGCCCAGGCGGATCAGAACGTGCTCTATGTGGATGAGGTCAACCTCCTGGACCCGGAGATTGTGAATGCGATCCTGGACGCGGCGGCCCTGGGCCGGTATACCGTGCGGCGGGGGCCGCTGGCAGCGACCTATCGCGCCCGCCTGATTCTCATTGCCTCTATGAATCCGGAGGAAGGGGCATTGCGGCCCCAGATCCACGATCGCTTCGGGCTGCGGGTGGTGGTGCGCGGCCTGAGCGATCCCCAGGACCGGCTGGAGGTTTACCGGCGGGTGCGGCTCTTCCGAAGCAATCCCTATGCGCTGGTGGCGCAGTGGGCCAGTGAGACCGCCGCAGCGGCCGCGGAGATTATGGAAGCCCGCCAGCGGCTGCCCCGGGTGACGATCCCCCCGGAGCTGGAACAGCGGGCGATCGACTGGATCCACCGGCTGGGGATTGAATCCAGCCGGGCGGAGGTGGCTCTGCTGGAGGCGGCGCGGGCCTATGCCGCTGCCGACGGCCGGGAGGTGGTTACCCTGGAGGACCTGCAGGCGGTCGCCCCGATGGCGCTCCGCCAGCGTCGCAGCGCGTTCATTGCGGCCTTCATCGCTCAGCAGGAGAAGGAGGATCGGGAGATCCTGGATATCATCCACAATCGGCACCGCCGATCCAATCGGCGTCGTAAAGCAGGGTAACGCAGTGATCGCCATGCGGGTGGAGACTTTCATCGCCGAGGCCAGCGATCGCCTGGATCGTGCCATCGCCACGCGATTGCCCGAGCTCACCCGTTCCGCAGCCCAGCGGCTGATCGAAAGCGGGCGGGTATGGGTCAACGGATCGCCGGTTCTGCGGCCGGCCCACCGGATCCGTGCGGGGGATCAAATCACCGTTCAGATCCCCCCTCCTGAACCGATGGATCTGACCCCGGAGCCTATCCCCCTGGATATCCTCTATGAAGATCAGGACGTGCTGGTCATTCACAAGCCAGCGGGCATGGTGGTGCATCCGGGGGCAGGGCACACCCGGGGCACCCTGATCCATGCCCTTCTGGCTCATTGCCCGGATCTGGAGGGAGTGGGTGGGGTCCTGCGCCCGGGGCTGGTGCATCGCCTGGATAAAGAAACATCGGGGGTGTTGCTGGTCGCCAAGAATGAGCGGACCTATCACTTCCTGCAGGCGCAGTTCAAAGCGCGCACAGTGCGTAAAGTCTATGAGGCGCTGGTGATCGGGCATCCGCCTCCAGAGGGGACGATTGAAGCGCCGATCGCCCGGGACCCCCGTTACCGCAAGCGGATGGCCGTGGTCCCCACCGGTCGCCCGGCCCGCACCCGGTATCGGGTGCTGCAGACCTATGAGGGGCGGTGGGGACGCTACGCGCGGCTGGAGGTCTATCCGGAGACCGGGCGCACCCATCAGATTCGGGTGCACCTGGCGTATGTCGGGTATCCGATTGTGGGCGATCCGGTCTATGGGCGGCGAACGCCGTTGCCCTGTCCCCGGCTGTTCCTCCACGCCCGGGCGATCACGGTGCGTTTGCCTTCCCATCCGGAGCCAGTTACCTTTGAGGCTCCTCTGCCGTCGGACCTGCAGGATGTTTTGCGGCTTCTGGAGGAGACGTCCGCCGGCTGATGGGAGGATTGCCGGGGCCGGGCTGAAGGTTCCTGAGCCGGTGGGGGGATTCATTCGTCGAAGATCACCACGCTCTCCTCGTAAATGCGGATCTCCCGCGCGGCCAGCTTGCGGCGAAACCATTCCATCAGCCAGGCGTTCTTCTCTTCCAGAGAGAGGGGAGCCGCCAGGATCTCCAGCGGGATGTTGATGCGCAGGGCCCGATAGGGGATGATGTGGCGGGTGATGCCGGCGGGGAGCCGTGCCCCGTTACGGGCCAGCTCGATGATCTCCGCCGGTTCATAGCGCGGAAAGACCACCACGGCGATCACCTGCTCGTAATAGGGCAGGATCTGCTCCAGCTGATCCGTGGTGGTCCGGTAAAACCGGAAGCGGGACTTATAGATATCCACCAGGGCGTTCAGCAGGGCTGTCCGTCGATAGAGATCGCCCTCCGCCCGGACCAGGTAGAGATCGCCCTGTGGACAAACCAGATAGGCCAGGGCCTGACGGCGGGCCAGTTCCGCCCGGGCATGCAGGTGTTCCGAGGGTTCCAGGGTGATCCCCTCGATCTTCCGGACGGTGGCGAAGAAGTCCTCCGGGCGCTCGCCGCTGATCACGTGCGTCCAGGATTCAACCACCAGGCGGGGGTCCTCGTAATCCACGATCTGCACGACCAGATGGGGGAGCCCCAGACGGCGGGCGGCCTCCACCCGATTGGCCCCATCCAGCACCACATAATGGGGATCGTGGGGGATCGGTGCCACCACCGGAGGGTTTTTCAGAATCCCTTCCGCCTGAAGCCGCTGAACCAGGGGCCCCGTCCGCACCTGATCCGCCTGTTCATGGGGGATCAGGGCTTCCACCGGGACAAACCGTAAGACCGGCATTCGCTCCCCGGGATGTAGCGTCCCCATCATACTCTCCCCGATATCCGGGGTGATCCCATGGCCTGCGCGATAGGGGGATTAGAGGCCGGGCGGGTCGCCTTCGATGATCCGCCCGGCCTCCGGATCGGGAAGAGGGACCATCCGCCTTCTCGATTCGCGTCCCATCCCCGATCCGATCTTCCAGAGGAAGGAGCCTTAATTCGTGGATAACGATTCCAGGGGAGGGATGGATCGGCCGCGGGCCCGGGCTTCCTCCAGCGCTCGCTTCAGGGCGTAAGCCATCACCGTAAGCTCCTCCTCAGCAGACTCCGCCTCAGAGGCGGGAGCCGACCGCGAGGGAACTGCTTTCTGGACAGGCGGTTCGGGCTCCACTTCTTTGACATGGAGAAGCCCCCTGAGGCTGAGGCGGATCTGCTTTTTCTCGGGGTCCACCAGGATAATGCGGGCTTCGATCTCCTGGCCCTCCTGGAGCACCTCAGAGGGATCCTTCAGATTGCGCACGCCGAACTCGCTGATGTGAATCAGGGCGTCCCGCTCCGCCCCGATATCCACGAAGGCTCCGAATTTCTCCACCCGGGTGACCTTGCCCCGGATCAGCTCGCCGACTTTCAGGTCCTCCCACTTCACGGAAGGCGGCGGGATCATGGTCAGGCGAAGCCGGCGCTCGCGACGGCTGGCGCTGATCACCCAGACTTTCACCTCGTCGCCCACCTGGAACAACCCGGTGGGATCCGCCCGGCCCTCCTTGCGAATCTGGGAGGCCGGAACGAATCCCTCCACCGGCGCGTCGATGTCCACATACACGCCGCCCGGTTCCACCCGTGTGATCCGGCCGGTGAACTCCCGGCCGGGCTTCAGCTGCCCCCAGCCATAGGCTGCCGGGCGGATCATCGTGAGACTCAGCAGGTTTTTCTTCCGGTTGACCTGCTTCACCCAGGCGGTCACCCGATCGCCAAGTTTGAGCACATCGGAGACCCGAAGGACCGGTTGGGGGCTCAGCTGGGAGATGTGGATGAATCCGGGGATCTCGGAGCCAATGTCGATGAAAGCGCCGGCCGGGGTGACCGCGATGACAACTCCTTCCACCTGCGTTTTCGGACGAAGAGATCGAAGGGGGATCTTGACAGGGCTCTCTGCTTCCTCGTGTTGTTCCAGGACCACCGGGCTCGTTTCCATGGCGGCTTACCCCCTCCTCATAAGTGTTTAGGAGGATAATCCGGGCAATCCGTGCTTACTTTCACAATTTTACGTCAGAGAGAACAGACTCGCAAACAATGACCGGGCGCAACCGGTTGCCCGGACCTCCGGCGAATTCACCGGTCCCTATAAGGAGCTTTGGGGGCCAGAAGGGCACCGAAAGCGGCCCTCCTGGCCCCTCACGTTATTTTATTTCTCTCTCCCCCCATAGCGCTATAATTTCATCCTCGTGGATCCTGCTCAGGAGGTCAGACGGTGGAGCGAACACTGGTCCTGATCAAGCCGGATGGGGTTCAGCGGGGGCTGATCGGGGAAATCATCTCCCGGCTGGAGCGTCGCGGGCTGAAGATCGTAGCCATGAAGATGATGCAGATCTCCCCTGAGCTGGCCGCGCGCCATTATGCGGTTCATCAGGGCAAGCCCTTTTACGAGGGCCTGGTGCGTTATATCACCTCCGGTCCGGTGGTGGCGATGGTTGTGGAGGGCCCGAAGGCGATCGAAGTGGTGCGCAAGACGATGGGCGCGACCGATCCCGCGAAGGCGGAGCCCGGGACCATTCGGGCGGACTTCGGCCTCACCATCGGGCGCAATCTGGTCCACGGATCGGATGGGCCGGAGACGGCTGCCTTCGAGATCGGGTTGTTCTTCCGGGAGGATGAGATCCTTTCGTACCCCCGGGATGTGGATCGGTGGATCCTGGATGAAGGATGAGAGGAGCCCTCTGGGGCGGGCCGCTGCAGGCGGCCCGCCCCCGTCCGATGAGGACGCCTCAGCGTGGGGGGAGAGATCGCAAAGCCTCCTCCAGAGACGCCGGGTCCTCCACCCGGAAGGCCTGGGCCTCCGGGGCGATCCGACGGATCAGGCCGCAGAGCACATCGCGAGGGCCAAATTCCACAAAGATCCGAACGCCGTTCCCGATCATCCATTGAACGCTCTCCGTCCATCGGACGGGGGAGGTGAGCTGCTGGGCCAGCTCGTTCCGCAGGGCGTCCGGATCGTTCTCCAGGGGGCGGGCCTGCACGTTGCCGACCACCGGAACCGCTGGGGGCCGAAAAGGGGTGGCCTGCAGGGCCGCCCGAAAGGGCTCTACGGCGGGAGCCATCCATGGGGAATGCGCGGCGATGCTGACGGCCAGGGGGACAACCCGTTTCGCGCCCTGGCTCCGGGCGAGCTCGCCGGCTCGGGCCACCGCGGCTTTGCCGCCCGAGATCACCAGCTGGCCCGGGCAGTTATCGTTGGCGACAACGACGACCTCCCCGGTTTCCCGGCTGGCTTCCGCGCAGATCCTTTCCAGCGCCCCCCGCTCCATCCCCAGCACAGCGGCCATGGCCCCCGGATGTTGCTCCCCCGCCCACTTCATCAGACGTCCTCGCTCCTGCACCAGATGCAGGGCGTCCGGGAAGGAGAGGGCGCCGGCCACCACCAGCGCGGTGAATTCCCCCAGGCTGTGGCCAGCCACGAGATCCGGCGGAGGCCCGCCGCGGGCCTGCCAGGCCCGCCAGGCCGCGATGGAGACCGTGAGGATGGCCGGCTGGGTGTAGAAGGTGTCGTTCAGCTGGGATTCCGGCCCATCGAAACACAGGCGGGAGAGGGCGTAGCCCAGCCGGGCATCTGCTTCCTCGAACACCTGGCGGGCTTCAGGGAAGGCTTCATAGAGGGCCCGGCCCATCCCCACATATTGCGAGCCCTGTCCCGGGAAGACAAAAGCGATGCGCCCGTTCATGCGTTGCTCCTGGGGTTCGGGGTGAAGGTCTGGACGATGCGGTCAATGAGCTCCAGGAAGAATCGTTGTCGGAAGCCGGCGATGAAGGCGAGCAGATACATAAAAAGCGGATTGGCCGGCGTGGGCGTCCCCTGGATGGTGAGGAAGCCCAGAGTGATGATCATATAGATGATCATCCCGATCATGCTCCCGAGGAGCGGCTGGACGAGATACCACATCACATACTGGCGGTCGAAATCTCGCCGGATGGCCACGTGCCAGTAGAGGCTGTAGAAGATGCCGCACACGCCGCCCAGGCCGCCCCACATGATGGGCTCCCAGATCCCTTCGTAGCTCGGAGGGACCACCCGCGCGCTGTAGCCTCGACCGTCCGTCAATGCCCAGAGGTAAAACCCCAGCCAGGCGATGCCCCAGACGAAGACGAAGAGCCCATAGGTGTAGGACCATCGCCAGAGCCGGCGGGCGATGGCGTAGCGGGTCTGGGCGAGGCTGTAGTAGTATTCCGCCTCATCGTAGCCATCCGGGGACAGCAAGGCCTCCCGGGCCTGCTTCAGCCACGCCAGGGCCTGTTCCGCGGTCCCTGGATCCGGGATCGCCCCGCTGGCGATGCGGCGGTAGAGCTCATCGATCCGCGCGTGGAGCTGGCGGAGATGGGCTTCATCCACCCCCCGGGAGCGAGCCGCCCGGGGTCTTTCCGGAAGGGTAGGTGGGGTGGGGACCTGTTCCATGGGTTGCTCTCCTTCGACCGGAGTTTCGGCCATCGTTTCCGGCGAGCCCTCGAGGGGATGGAGGGCTTCCGGCGTCAACAACCCGGGAATGCGCAGGGCCCGCATCGGCGCGCGGGGGTCCACTTCGACGGTCTCCGCGGGCGTGGCCGAGGGCTCCCAGCGCCAGCGGGGCGGAGGAGCCCAGTTCGGGATCTCGAGGCTGGCGGAGGCCACCCGCGCGGCCTCCAGGGCGAGAAACCGGAAGCTATCGCCATCTTCGGGTGGAATCGAGGCGGCCGTGTCCGTCGGAGCATCCACCGGCTCAGGTAAGAGGGCAGGTTCGGGGGAGGGGGCAGGGGCTTCCCGGTCTCCCTGATCTCCCGGCGTTCCTTCGGATGGGCGGGGAGAAAGGGTCCCCCCCGAACGCGGCGCCGGCTCGGACGCAGGGGTCTCCGGCGCCCGCGCCGGAGGCTCTGCGGGCTCCACCCATTCGGTAAGTCCGGAGAAGAGCGTTCGACCTCGGCCGCGGATCGAGATCTCTGGCTTTCCTCGCTTTCCCATGGGGATCGCTCAGACTTCAAGCTGTGCAGGGATTTTTCAATCCCCATCCTATAAGGGGTTGCGCTGTTCCGAAAGGAGAATCCCTTCACCTCCCACCGGCCTCGTCGATGAGTGCGGCCAGCCGGCGATAGGCCTGAGCCCCCGGGTGGTTGGCCATGTAATCCAGAAGGCTCTGCCCGGCGACCGGGGCCTCGGCGAACCGGATGCTTTGAGGGATGAAGACCTGAAACACCTTTCTTCCGAAAGCGGCCGTCAATTCCGTGAGAACATCCCGGTGATGACGAAGGTGAAGTTGCACCATGGTCGGCAGGATGCCCATCAGCTCGATGGAAAGCCCGAGTTGCTGACGTAACCGCCCGACTGCGATCAGCAGCCCTTTCAGGCTGCGGAGGGAGAGATAATCGGGCCGAATGGGGATCAGGAAGGCATCCGCCGCCGCGAGGGCGTTCACGGTGAGGGGGCCCAATCCGGGCGGCGCGTCGATCAGGATGTAGGCGTAGCGCCCCTGAACCGGTCGAAGGGCCTCCCGAAGCCGGTAAGGCCAGCGCGGGCGCTGGTGCAGGCTCAGCTCCGCCTGGTTCAGCTGAAAGGAGGCGGGGGCGATATCCAGACCCGGTCGCAGGTTCCGGATCACCTGAGCGATGGCGATGCCTTTCATAAGCGAGGCCTCAATGGTTGGCGAGAGGTCCTCGTTCAGCCCGAAAGCGGCGGTCAACGCCGCCTGGGGGTCGAGATCCACCAGAAGAGTGGAAGCGCCGCGCTCCGCCAGCGCGACGCCGAGATGAACCACCGTCGTGGTTTTACCCACCCCTCCTTTCTGGCTGACGACCGCAATGGTTCGAGCCATGCGGACCTGCCTTCCGCTATGCCGGGTGGATAAAAGCCGATCAGAGCTCAGGCCGCCGGGCTTGAATCGGGAAGGCGGGATGATCGCTCCCCGAAAGCCCCGAGAAAGGGATCCACGGCGCAACCCTGTGCATGGAACACCCTACGGAGATGCCCCACCCTTTTGATCCTCATCCATCTGGGATCCAGAGCCTTCCGGGTTCTCTCCCCACCAGCGGCGGAGCCGCTCCGCGATCTCCCGCTCGTAACCCTGGTCGGATGGCACATAGAAGCGAACACGAGGGAGCCCGAGGGGCCAGTAAGATTGTCGGACGAAGTGCCCCGGAAACGCGTGGGGATATTGATAGCCCTGGCCATGGCCCAGGGCCTCCGCATCCCGGCTGGCGTCCTTCAGGTGAGCGGGGACTTCGCCGGCCCCGTGGGTTCGCAGGAATTCCAGGGCCTGGAAGAAGGCTCCCGTGCGGTTGCTCTTGGGGGCGGTCGCCAGATAAAGCGTGGCCTCGGCCAGATGATAGGCCGCTTCGGGCATCCCCACCCATTCCACGGCCTGGGCGCACGCGGCCGTCACCACGATCGCCATGGGATCTGCCAGCCCCACATCTTCTGCGGCCAGGATCAACAGGCGCCGCATAATGAACCGGGGATCCTCGCCGGCCTCCACCATTTTCGCCAGCCAGAACAGGGCGGCATCGGGATCGCTTCCCCGGATGGATTTGATGAAGGCGCTGATCGTATCGTAATGGGCTTCCCGATCGTAAGCCAGCGCCCGCCGCTGGACAACGGCCTGGGCGATCTCCATCGTGATGCGAATGGTCCCGTCAGGGTCTGGCGCGGTCGCGCTCACGGCCAGCTCCAGCGCGTTCAGGGCGCTGCGGGCATCCCCTTCGCTCAGGCGGGCCCAGAATCGGAGGACCTCATCGGGAACCTCGATCGGTTGCCCCCCATAGCCGTTCTCCGGATCCGAGAGCGCGCGTCGGAGAAGCTGAAGGACCTCCTCTTCTGTCAGCGGCTGGAAGGAGAAGACCCGGGAGCGAGAGACCAGGGCGGGGACGACGGCGAAGTACGGGTTCTCGGTGGTGATGCCGATGAAGACCAGCGTGCCGTCTTCCACATAGGGCAGCAGGGCGTCCTGCTGCACGCGGGTGAAGCGGTGGAGTTCATCGACGATCAGGATCGTCCGCTGGCCGTAGAGGCGGCGGCGTTCCTGGGCCTCATGGATCACCCGTCGCAGATCCGGGAGGCCGGCGGTGACCGCGCTCAGGGTCTCCACATGGGCCCGGGCCGCCTGGGCGATGAGCAAAGCCAGGGTGGTCTTGCCGGTCCCCGGCGGACCCCAGAAGATCATGGAATTCAGCAGTTTCCCTTCTTCGATGAGGCGTCGAAGGGGGGCGCCGGGCCCGATCAGGTGAGCCTGGCCCACAAACTCCTCCAGGCGTCGGGGGCGCAGGCGCGCGGCCAGGGGGGATTCCCGTCGAACCGCCTCCGCCCGGCTATAGGAGAAAAGGTCCTTCTCTCCGGCCATCGGGTTTCCCTGAGGGGGTCTGGTCATTCGCTTTCCGGGGCTCGAGCCGAAAGCCCCCGATCCGCCCGTCGGGGATGCGCCCGGCAATGCTCGGCCCGGATAATCGCCAGGATATCGTTCACCGCCTCGTCCAGCCGTTGATCCCGATTCACGACCACATAATCGAACTCGGCCCAGTGTTTCAGCTCCTCCTCCACGGCCTGGAGCCTCCGGGCGATCGATTCCGTGGTTTCCGTGCCGCGGGTTCGGAGGCGCTCGATCAACTCTTCCCGGGAAGCAGGGATAACGAAAATGAAGACAGCGTCCGGGATCAGGCGGCGGAGCGTCGTCGCTCCCTGCACATCCACGCGCAGGATGACGTCCTTGCCGCTGGCCAGGGCGTTCTCGATCTCCCAGCGCGGGATCCCTTTGTAGTCCCCATAAACGATCGCATATTCCAGGAACTCCCCGGCCCGGATGCCGGCTTCAAATTGTTCCCGGGAAAGGAAATGATAATCCACCCCATCGACCTCATCCGGGCGAGGGGGTCGGGAGGTGGCAGTGACGACGAAGTGGAAAGGGACTTTCAATTCCTTCATCCGCCGGATGAGGGAATCCTTCCCAGCTCCGGAAGGCCCGGAGATCACCACCACCAGGGGCCGGGTCGGACGCTGAGCCAGTCCTTCCAGCGTGGAAGGCTCCTTTAAAGGAATCGACTCGGGTGCCTGTGAACCTTTCAGGTCACTCATCGGGCTCCACGAGCTCGAGGGTTGTTTTCGCGGGACTTACGCCGCCGGGCTTCCATACATAGGGCCATCCCGCCTCCATGAGTTTGAACCCAGCTGCGCAAGCCCTGTCCTTTAAGGAAACCGGCCGTGTGGCTGGCAGCTCTCCCTGCCCGCTGGCCTCATCCATCCTCCCCGGGTGCGCTCGAGGACTCCCTTCCCCTGCGGTCGGGAGGGCCGTGGGGAAGGGCGCGCAACGGCCCAGCAGGCTCGCCCAGCCCGGATCCCCCGCGGGATCCTTAGCTTCTCATTTTACCTGGAGTCTGAGGAAGGGACAGAGGACCCCGCGCAGGCATCGTCCGGATATAATGAATGGCGAATCCTGAGACGGGGGGGGAGAAGATGCCGATCTATGAATACCGCTGCCGGCGATGTCGTCGTCGGGTCACGGCGTTCTTCCGCACCTTCTCCGAGGTGGATCACAGCCAGGTCACCTGCACCTACTGTGGCAGCCGCGATCTGGTCCGATTGATTTCCCGGGTGCGGGTGCTTCGTTCGGAGGAATCCCGCCTGGAATCCCTGGCGGATGCGGACTGGATTGGGGATGTGGATGAGAAGGACCCGCGCTCCATCGGCCGCTGGATGCGCCGGATGACCCAGGAGCTCGGCGAAGAGCTGGGCGATCTGGGCCCCGAATTCGAGGAGGTCATCGAGCGCCTGGAGGCTGGCCAGACGCCGGAGGAGATCGAAAAAGCGATGCCCGAGCTGGCCGGAGAGGGTGAGGCAGGGGAAGAGGGCGAGGCCGACCTGGAAACGGAGGATTGAGGATTG
>BEHY01000065.1 GCA_002898735.1 Candidatus Thermoflexus japonica | reverse complement strand
CGGAGGAGGTGATCGGCAATGGCGCCCAAGCAGCTGGTTTTCGGTGAGGAGGCTCGCCGCCGCCTGAAGCGCGGCATCGATATCCTGGCCAACGCGGTGGGAACCACGCTGGGGCCCAAGGGGCGGAATGTGGCGCTGGATAAGAAGTGGGGGGCCCCAACCATCACCCATGACGGGGTGACGGTGGCCAAGGAAATCGAGCTGCCGGACCCCTATGAGAACATGGGGGTGCAGCTTCTCAAGGAGGCGGCGACCAAGACCAACGACGTGGCCGGCGACGGGACGACCACGGCGACCGTGCTGGCCCACGTGATGGTCACGGAGGGCATGAAGAACGTGGCCGCCGGGGCCAACCCCATGCTTCTGAAGAAGGGCATCGAGATGGCCGTCAAGGCCGTGGTCGAGGAGATCAAGCGGATGGCCAAGCCGGTCCAGAGCAAGGATGACATCGCCCACGTGGCGGCCATCTCCTCGGCCGATCCGGAGATCGGGAACCTCATCGCCGAGGTGATGGACAAGGTCGGCAAGGACGGCGTGATCACGGTGGAGGAGTCCAAGACCGGCCTGCCCTTCGAGACCGAGTATGTGGAGGGGATGCAGTTCGATCGGGGTTACATCTCGCCCTACTTCGTGACCAACCCCGAAACCATGGAGGCGGTGCTGGAGAACCCCTACATCCTGATCCACGATAAGAAGATCTCCGCCGCCGCGGACATCATCCCGGTGCTGGAGCGCGTGCTCCAGGAGGGCGAGACCCGCTCCCTGCTGGTCATCGCCGAGGATGTGGACGGCGAGGCCCTGGCGACCCTGGTGCTGAACAAGCTGCGGGGCATCTTCAACGCCGTGGCGGTCAAGGCCCCCGGCTTCGGTGAGCGCCGCAAGGCGATGCTCCAGGATATCGCCATCCTCACCGGCGGCCAGGTGATCAGCGAGGAGCTGGGCCGCAAGCTGGAGAACGTTCGCATCTCCGATCTCGGCCGGGCCGATAAGGTGGTGGTGACCAAGGATGACACCACCATCATCGGCGGGCGGGGCGACCCGAAGGCCATCAAGGGCCGCATCGAGCAGATCAAGGCCGAGATGGAGAAGACCACCAGCGACTACGACCGCGAGAAGCTCCAGGAGCGGCTGGCCAAGCTGGCCGGCGGGGTCGCCATCATCCGCGTCGGCGCGGCCACGGAGGTCGAGCTCAAGGAGAAGAAGCACCGCGTGGAGGACGCCCTCTCGGCGACCCGCGCGGCCGTGGAGGAGGGTATCGTCCCCGGCGGCGGTGTGGCCCTGCTGAACGCCGCCAAGGCCCTGGATAACCTGAAGGCCGAGGGCGACGTCCAGACGGGCATCAATATCGTCCGCCGCGCCCTGGAGGAGCCGCTCCGGCGGATCGCCGAGAACGCGGGTGAGGACGGCGCGGTGGTGGTGGAGATGGTGCGCCGCCTCCAGAAGGAGAAGAACAACCCGAACATCGGCTACAACGTGCTCACCGGCGAGTATGTGGACATGGTGGAGGCGGGCATCATCGACCCGGCTAAGGTGACCCGCACCGCCCTGGAGAACGCCGCCAGCGTCGCCGCGATGATCCTCACCACCGAGGCCCTGGTCACCGAGGTGCCGGAGAAGAAGAAGGAGACCACGCCGACGCCGTCCGAGGAATTCTAAGCGGGTCGGATGGGATCACCGGGGCGGGTGAAAGACCCGCCCCGGTTCCTTATCCGCGTCGCGTTCCCTGATCGCCGATCGCGCCCCCTGCCCAGGGGGCCTGGAAGGCGAAAATCATCGCACCACGGGATCGTATCCGATTCCAGCAGGATTCGGAGGGGAGGTGATGGCCGATGCCCATCTATGAATATGAATGCCCGGTTTGCGGCATCCGCTTCGAGAAGCAACAGCGGTTCACTGATCCCCCCCTGGAAACCTGTCCGGAGGGCCACCCGGGCATCCGACGGGTCTTCTCCCCTGCGGGCATCATCTTCAAGGGCGATGGCTGGTATATCACGGAGAGCCGGAAATCCAGGAACTCCGGCGGCACAGAGAAGTCGGAAGGCTCTTCGGGGACTTCGACGAGTGAGAATGATTGAGGAAAACGGGAAAGGTAGAGGGAGGGGGCGGATGGGTTGTGAAGTTTCCCATCGGCCCCCTCTGTTTTTCAGGCTTGAGGGGCCGGGCGGGGCATCCTCGGTGCTCCGCTCGGCCCTTTGACATGACAACCTTCGCTGACCTCCTGGCTGAAGGTCGATAAGGGGCAACTTCCGCCGACAACCCTGGGGCGGCCCGCCGGCTGCTCGCCGGGCCTCCAGGGGAAGGGGATCAGCCCGGTTCCCCGGATCAGAGCCCCACCGGGTTATGCTATACTTTCGCTGGAGCTTGCTCAGCGGAGAGGGTTGCGATGGCCCACAGGATGCTTCGAGGGCTATGGATCACGCTCTGGCTGGTCACTGCCTGTGCTTCCTCGTCAACCCCGGCGGGATCCCGCTCCCCCACGCCGACCATGCCGCCGCCTCTGGTGGTGAACGAGAGGAACATCACACCCACCCCGTCTCCTGCGGCGACGCCGACCCCGCCTTCCGCCGGTTCGATCAATGAATTCCCCCCGGATGTGAATCCGTTAACCGGCCTGCGGGTATCGGACCCGGCCGTGCTGAAGCGGCGTCCTCTGGCGATCAAGATCTCGAACTACCCTCCGGTGGTCCGCCCGCAATCAGGGGTGGATCTGGCGGATCTGGTTTTTGAGCATTACGCCGAGGGCGGGGTCACACGCTTCACCGCGATCTATCTGGGCCAGGATGCCGAGCCGGTGGGTTCCGTCCGCAGCGCCCGGCTGATCGACCTGGAGATCCCGGCGATGTTCAAGGCGATCCTGGCCTACTCCGGTGCCAGCGCGGGGGTGAACGCGCGGATCCGTGCTTCGGACTTTGTAGAGCGAGCGTTGAGCCCGGATTTCGGCGTGGGCGCGCCGATCTTCTGGCGCATCCCCCGGGAGGGGGTAGCGGTGGAGCACACCCTCTTCACCAGCACCCGGCGGCTCTGGGAGGAGGCGACCCGCCGGGGGATAAATACCCCCCAGGATCTGCGAGGGATGCGCTTTTCCGAACAGCCCCCCGCTGGCGGCCAGCCCGTTTCCACGTTCATCGTCCCCTACCGGGTGGAGCCAGTCACCTGGCGGTATGATCCGGGCTCCGGACGGTGGCTCCGCTGGACAGCGGGCCAGCCTCATATGGATGCGCTCACTGGCCGTCAGCTCTCCGCCGCCAATGTGGCGGTGGTTTACGCACACCACCAGACCACCGATATCCTGGAGGATCGACTGGGGAACTATTCCATTGAGATTCAGATCTGGGGTAGCGGGCCTGTTCGGATCTTCCGGGACGGTCGAATGTATGAGGGGCAGTGGCAGCGTTTTCGACGGGAAGATATGCTCCACTTTGTCGATGCTCAGGGACAGCCGATCCCGCTGAAGCCGGGCAACACCTGGTTCGAGCTGGTGCCGCTGGATATGCGGGTTCAGCTTCCATAAGGGCATGGGGGTCAGATGGATCCTCGGGTCCGGATGCGGAAGGCGCTGATCCGGATGGCCCTCCGGCGTGCCCGGCCAGGAGCCGGAAGCCGGTGGGAGCTCCTCGGGCGGAGGTCACCCTTGTCCGGCCTTCCGGATTTGCGGTCGATCCTCGATCCGATCCCATGGGCGGTGGTGGGTGCAATGGCGGCCCGTTATTATATGCCGGAGCGAGCGACTCTGGATCTCGATATTGCCATCCATGCAGGGGACGGGCCGGAGGTCCGCCGGCGTTTGCGGGAGGCCGGCTTCCAGTATGAAGGAGAGCTGGTGATCCCTGGATCCTCCTGGATTTCCCCGGAAGGGGTGCCCCTCGATGTGCTGGAGCTGCACGACCCATGGGCGGAAGAGGCCCTGGAGGCGGCCCAGGGGAATCGAGACGAGGCCGGGTTCCCCATCTTGCCCATGTCTTATCTGATCCTGATGAAGTTCGAGGCCGGCCGGCTCCAGAGCCTGGCGGATATCGCCCGCATGCTGGGTCAGGCGACTCCGGAACAGTTCCAGGTCGTCCGCGATTTGTTCCAGCGGTATCGTCCGGCGGATCTGGGGGATCTGGAGAGCCTGTGGCTTCTGGGGCGCATGGAACGGATGGGTCCAGGGGAAGGCACTCCGTGATCGGCGGAGGGTGGCAGGGATGGTGGTCACCGAGCGCCTGATGGTGCGAACCCATGGGAACAACCACATCGTGGATCTGACGGAGCAGGTGGCGGAGGCGGTGGCCCGCTCCGGCCTGAAAGCGGGCATCGTGACGGTCTTCGTCCCGGGGTCCACCGCCGCGCTGACCACCATGGAGTTTGAACCCGGGGCCGTGGAGGATCTGCAGCGCTGGCTGGAAGAGGCCATCCCTGTCACGCGGGAATACCGTCACAATCTTCGCTGGGGGGATCAGAACGGGCATTCCCATCTTCGGGCTTCGCTGATCGGCCCCTCCCTGACGATCCCCTTCCGGGATCATCGGCTTCTGCTCGGGACGTGGCAGCAGATTGTATTGATCGATTTCGATATCCGTCCCCGTCGGCGGGAGATCGTGGTTCAGATCCTTGGAGAGTGAGCGGACATGGGGGCCTGGAGGATCATTGAACAGGACGGGATGCTGGATCCGCAGCGGATCCGGGAGTGGGTGGATGCCCGGATGCGGATCGATCCGGATCTGGTGCGGGGCGTGCTGGTCCGTTTCATCCGGGATGAGATCACCAAATTCGGGATGAGGCGGGCGGTGATCGGCCTGTCGGGGGGCGTGGACTCTTCGCTCACCTGCTTTCTGGCGGCGGAGGCCCTGGGCCCCGAGAACGTCCTGGCGGTGCGCATGCCCTATCGCACCTCCTCGCCGGATAGCCTGCTTCACGCTCACCTGGTGATTGAGCAGCTGGGGGTGCCCTCGGAGACCGTGGACATCACCCCGATGGTGGAGCCGCTCTTCGAGCGGTTCCCGGACATGGACGCCCGGCGGCGGGGCAACGTCATGGCCCGTATGCGGATGATCATCCTGTATGATCTCTCCGCGGCCTGGGGTGGGATGGTGGTGGGCACCAGCAACAAGACGGAGATCCTGCTGGGCTACTTTACCCTCTATGGGGATGGGGCTTACGCCCTGGCCCCTCTCGGGGATTTATACAAAAACCAGGTCCGCCAGCTGGCTCGTGCGGTCGGAGTGCCGGAGGAGATCATCCGCAAACCGCCCACCGCGGATCTGTGGCTGGGCCAGACGGACGAGGGGGAGCTGGGGGTGACCTACGCTGAGGCGGACCGTATCCTCTACTTGCTGGTGGAGGAACGGATGACTGTGGATCAGGTCGTCGCCCTGGGCTTCGATGGGGAGACCGTCCGCCGCCTGTGGCAGA
Organism: Candidatus Thermoflexus japonica; assembly: GCA_002898735.1. GTDB lineage: Bacteria > Chloroflexota > Anaerolineae > Thermoflexales > Thermoflexaceae > Thermoflexus > Thermoflexus japonica. Next base: position 7,065 of record BEHY01000065.1, on the reverse strand, counting down.
TGGTCCGCGACACGCAGTTCAAGCGACGGACGCCGGTGATCGCCAAGCTGACTTCGCGGACGGTGGGGATCGATTTCCGGTATCTGCGGGATTGGGGACACTGATGCGGGTGATCTCGGGCTCCGCGAAGGGACGCCGGCTGAAGAGCCTGCCGGGCTCGAGCACCCGTCCGATCACGGATCGGGTGAAGACGGCCCTTTTCGACATCCTGGGGCCTTCCATCAGCGGAGCCCGCGTGCTGGATCTTTTCGCCGGCACCGGCAGCGTGGGCATTGAGGCCCTGAGCCGGGGGGCAGCGGGGGCGGTGTTTGTGGAGAAAGACCCGCGGGCCATCCGGGTGCTTCGGGAAAATCTGCAGCAGACCGGTCTCCTGGATCGAGCCCGGGTGATTCGGGCGGACGTGTTCGCTTTCCTGCGCTCCGGGCCCGTTGAGCCCTTTGATTTCATCTATGTTGCCCCGCCCCAGTATCGGGGATGGTGGCGGCGCACCCTGGAGCTTCTGGATGCCCGCCCCGGGTGGCTGGCCGCCTCGGGGATCATCGTGGTTCAGATCCACCCCCGCGAGTTTGAGGAAGTCCCCCTTCACCATCTGCACCGGGCGGACCGCCGGGATTATGGGAGCACCCATCTCCTGTTTTACCGGCACCTCGAGCGAAGGGGGCAGGGGGATGAGGGGGGCTGATGGCTCGCCGGCACGGGCGGGCAGGCCATCGCCTGGATAGGGTAAAATAGAGCAGGGGCTGCTCCCACGATGATGCGAGGGCGTGCGCCCTATAAGGGCGTGCCCCAGGGGTATTGCTCCTCCAGCGGAACGGGGGCAGAGCCCTCGCCCTCTGAAGAGCGCTTCGGGCAACAGGTTGCCTCATCACCCGGATTCCGCACGGGTCGATCGGGTCGGGGCCTATGATCGGGATCAGTTGCAGCAGGCTGGAGGACCTGCCCGCCCTTCGTGAGTTCGCCGAGGCCCATGGCCTGGGTCTGGAGCTTCAGGAATTCGCCCAGCCGGAGGTCCTGGACGGCGAGTGGCAGGTGTTGCTTCACCGCTATCGTGAGGCCCTGGCCGGGTTTGCGGGTCCTATCTCCCTGCACGGTCCCTTTGTGGATCTGTTCAGCGGAAGCGTGGATTCGCGGATCGCGGCGGTGGCGATGGATCGCTATCGCCAGTCGCTGGAGATCGCCGTCGAGCTGGGGACGTGGCTGGTGAACTTCCACCTCAATTACAACCCGCTGGTGGATGAGCCCTCCTATCGTCCGCGATGGCTGGAACGGCAGGCCGCCTTCTGGGCCACGCTGGCCTTTGAGGCCCAGGAGATGGGCATCCGGATCGCTCTGGAGAATATGTGGGAGCCCGATCCTTTCCTCCAGGTCGAGGTGATCCAGAAGGTGAATCACTTTTACATCGGGGCGTGTCTGGATATCGGCCATGCGTATCTGTATTCCCGCGTTCCGCTTCAGGCCTGGATCAATGTTCTCGAGCCCGTGCTGATCTATGCGCACCTTCACAACACGACGGGGGTTCAGGATCGACATCTCCCGCTAACTCAGGGGGTGATCCCGATCGAGCCAGTCCTCAGCCGGCTGGCCCGCTGCCTGAACCGCCCCATGCTGATCCTCGAGATGCCCGGCCTGGCGGAGATCCGGGAGAGCTTTCCTGCGCTACAGCGTATTCTGCAACGGGTGTCCTGGCCGCTATGACCCGGGGGACGCTGCTGGCGGCCTTCGCCCATCCCGACGATGAGGCCTTCGGTCCGGGAGGCACCCTGGCCCTTTATGCGTCGCGGGGTTATACGGTTCACCTGATCTGCGCGACGCGGGGGGAAGCCGGTTCCCCCGCGCCGGGGATGGAGCTGACGGCGGATCTGGGGACCATACGGGAGATGGAGCTGCGCTGCGCCGTGGAGGCGCTGGGGCTTCATGGCCTCCATCTCCTGGGATATCGGGACTCCGGGATGCCCGGCTCCCCCGACCAGGATCATCCAGCGGCCTTCATCCGCGCTCCTTTTGAGGAGGTTGTCCGCCGGCTGGTGATGCTGATCCGGGCCCTTCGGCCCGATGTGGTGTTGACCTTCGATCCCTACGGCGGATACGGGCATCCGGATCACATCTACATGCATCGGGCCGTGCGGGAGGCTTTCGAGCGCGCGGGCGATCCGGAAGCGTTCCCGGAACACCGGGCTCAGGGCCTGCAACCGCATCGCCCCGCGCGCCTGTATTACACCACGTTTCCCGTCGCCCGGCTCCGGCCGTTCCTAACTGTTCTGCGGATCCTGGGGGTGGACCTCCGCCGCTTCGGGCGCAATCGGGATATCGATCTGGAAGCGGCGCTTCGGGCCGCGCTCCCGGTGACCACCTGGATCGATGTGCGGGCGGTGCTGGATCAGAAGGAACGAGCGGCGGCCTGCCATCACAGCCAGGGGGGTGGCTGGATGCGCTCCCTGCGTCTTCCGGTGTTCGTCCGGCGCATCCTGTGGGGTGTGGAGACCTTCCATCGGGCGATCCCCCCTTTCCTCCCTGGAGAGCCAGTTGAGAAGGATCTTTTTCCTTAATGATGGGCTCCGGGCAAGGGTTGCGTCGCGCCCCATCGGGAGAGCCCGTGCGGCTCCTTTGCGGGTGGGGCGCGTTCCCTGCCTGCCCCGGTGCAGCTCCGGGTCCATTCCAGACTCGAGGGAAATTTCCGGATGGTCCAGACATCCGAGCGGGAGACGACTTCCCTGTGGGTAGTTTTCGATGGGCCCTCACCAGATGCTCACCTGCTTCAGGTTCTGAGGCGTCACGGCTTCAGCGTTGAGGCGATGGCGGTGGACTCCGCGTTCTCTGCCCTTCGAGCCCGGAGATCCCAGTGGGGTTCCAGGAAGCGGGAGCCCGCGCTGGTGATCCTGGATCGCCTGAACGCCTCTCGCGGGATGGAGCTCTACCAGCAGTTTCAGCGTCGGACAAAGATCCCGATCCTCCTGATCGTGGATCGGGAATCCGCGCCTTTGTGGAATCGCCAGGACGATGGGATCCTGGTGGCGCCTTTCTCCGCTCGACGTTTGCTGCACCGGGTGCGGGCTCTGATCGCCGAAACCCTGGAGGAAGGGGAAGATACGATTGAAGTCGGACCGTTCCGGTTGAACACTGCCCGGCAGGTTTTGCAGCGGGGGGATTCGATTTATTGCCTCACCCCGAAGCAATGCCGTTTGCTGGCCATCCTGATGCGCCGGGCCGGCCATGTGGTCCCACGACGGGATCTCATCCGCTGGGTCTGGGGGGCTGAGGCGCCTGTTCGCAGCCGCACCCTGGATGTCCATATCCGCTGGCTTCGTCGAATCCTGGAGGAGGATCCGGCCCATCCCCGGTATCTGGAAACAGTCCGCCGCGTCGGTTACCGCTTCCGTGTTCCCCAGGAGGCTTAGAGGGGTGAGCGGGGCCGCCCACCTTTTCCGGATGGGGCTTGCGCACTTGGCCCCAGGGGTTCCTGAACGTTATAGGAGATGGTGTCCGCCATCCACGATCAGAACTGTCCCCGTAACATAATCCGCCTCGATCAGATAGCGCACCGCGTGCACGACCTCCTCGGCCGTGCCGGCGCGGCTCATGGGCACGCGGCGAATCAGACGGGCCCAGCGTTCCTCCTCCCAGTGAACCGGCTTGAGGATCGGGCCGGGGATCACCGCGTTCACCCGGATACGGGGGGCCAGGGCGAGGGCCAGAGCCCGGGTCAGGGCGACCAGGCTCGATTTGGAGACGGTGTGGGCCAAGTAATCCGGCCACGGTTTCAGGGCCGAGCCGTCCGCGATGTTGATGATCGCGCCTTCTTCCATATGGCGCGCCGCGGCCTGGGCACAGAACATCGGCGCCCGCAGGTTCAGGGCCAGGATCTCGTCCCACTGGTCCGGCGTCAGCTCATGCCATCGGGTCACCCGCATCACGGCTGCGGCGTTCACCAGCCCATCCAGCCGCCCGAACCGGCGGACCACCGCCTCGATCAGCGAGGGGATCTGCGAGGGATCCCGCAGGTCCGCGGGAAAAGCTTCCGCGTCCGTTCCCATCTCCCGGATCCGGCGCACGGTCTCCCCGGCCCCTTCGGCAGCGGTGTGGAAATGGACCGCCACATGGGCGCCGGCCCGGGCCAGACCCGTTGCGATCGCCTGGCCCAACCGGTGCCCCGCACCGGTCACCAGCACGACCCGCCCCTGGAGCTCCATGTTCAGGTCACCTCCTGTCGTGCCGCGCGGTCTTTCGCCGCATGCATTACTTTAAAGTCGATGATGGGCAAAGCCCTCCGAGGGGGGTTAACGGACGGCTTCGAGCGCCCAGCGGGCGGCCACCAGGTCCTGCACAGCCAGACCGACCGATTTGAACAGGGTGATCTCCTCCGGGCTGCGGCGCCCCGGTCGACGCCCCGCTGCGATTTCCCCCAGCTCGATTAGATCCTGCTCCCGGAGGATCCCCTGCTGGATGGCCCAAACGACCTCGCCCGCCTCCACCAGGGCCGCTGCCCGGGAATCCACCACCACCCGTGAAGCCCGACGGAACGTCTCTTCGTCCAGCTCCCGCATCTGCAGGGTGAAGGACCCGATGGCATTGATGTGGGTCCCCGCCCGCAGGGATCGGCCGTCGAAGACCGGAACGGAGGAATTGGTGGCCGTGCAGACGATATCCGCTTCCGCAACGGCGGCCTCCGGGGTGGGCGCGAGGGCGATATCTTCGGGAACTCCCTCCTCCCCCCGCATCTCTTCGATGAATTTCCAGGCCCGTTCAGGGGTTCGGCTGTAGACTCGCACCTGACGGATGGGGCGAACCGCGCAGACGGCGAGAAGCTGCGTGCGGGCCTGGGCCCCCGCGCCGATGAGGGCCAGGGAGGCGGCATCCGGACGGGCCAGCAGGTCCGTGGCCAGTCCCGAGGCGGCTCCGGTGCGCCATGCCGTGAGGAAGGTCCCATCGAGCAGGGCCATCGGCGCTCCGGTTTCCGGATCCAGCATCAGCACCAGGGCGGAGATGGTAGGAAGGCCGCGCTCCGGGTTGTGGGGGAAGACCGAAACGACTTTCAGGCCCAGTTCGCGGGGCGGGATGTAGCCGGGCATGATCAGGGCGATCCCCTCGCGCTCGGGGATCGGGATCTGAATCCGCTGGGGGATATGGGCGCGCCCTTCGCTGAAGGCGATGAACGCCTCGCGCATCGCTTCCACGGCGCGGCGCATCGGCAGCGCCTGGCGGATCTGTTCCGCAGTGAGGAAAGGGAGCATGGGGATCTCTCCCCTTCGGGATTATGGGCGATGGATCTGGAGCGGCCGTCGCACGGTCTCCTGGATCGGAATGCCGCGGCGGAGCCATTCCGCCACGAAGCGCTCCGGGTCGACCGCCCGCTCGACGGGGATGGCCCCCCGGGGGGTTTCCCCCCGGGCCATCATCCCGGCCACGATGGCCGCGTGCCATCCGGTGGTTCGCTCCATCGCCGTGAACCCGGTCTCCGGATCGTAGAAGTCCATCAGATCCAGGGTGATCTCCATCGCCTGACCCTGATGGGTTCCCTCGCAGGTCACGCGGAGCACCACCACGTCTGCCGGATCCTCCGGGAACTGGAGGCGAGGCTCCACCAGCCGATGGAACACCTCCCGGGGGATCACCTGGACGCCGTCGATTTCGATCGGATCGGTTTCCAGGAACCCCAGCTCTGCCAGCAGGCGGATCCGTTCCAGATGGCCCGGGTAGCGAACGGTTTTCTCCTCGTAGGTCTCCAGGATGCCCTGGAAGGTCCAGGGGCAGGTGGAAGTTCCACCCGAGGTGACGAAGGCTTCGCAGGTTCCGACCGGCGGGGGGAAGATCACCGTTTCGGGCTCTGTGAGGGCCTCGACTTCCACGATGCGGCCCTGGCGGAGGAAGACCGCCTTCCCGGTGTATTCCGCTGTGAGGCCGGCGATGTTGAAGAACAGCCGATATCCCAGCGGGCCCCTGGGGCGTTGGGGGAGGCCGCCGCACCAGATGCGCACGTGCCGGGGCTGATCCATTCGGCGCATGGCGTAAACCGCCAGGGTGTTCCCCAGGCCGGGCATTAACCCGCAATCCGGGATGAGGGAAACCCCCGCCTCGCGGGCCGCCTCGTCCAGGGCCAGGATCTCCCAGGTCGTCGGCGTATGCCCGCCCAGGTCGCACAGGGAGGTTCGGGCCTCGATCGCCGCACGGGCCACAAGGGGATTGAACCGATAGGGAACCGCGCTGATGGCGGCATCAATGGGGCGAAGGAATTCCACCACTGCCTTTTCATCGCGCACGTCGAGGGCGATCGGGCGGACAAGGGATCGCCCGAGCATGCGGTTCAGGCGCTGAGCCGCTTCCTCCGCTCGGGCCGGATCGCGATCCGCGATCTGAATTTCCTCTGCGTCCCCAAAGCGGGCCAGGTCGTAGGCCGCTGCGGTGCCCTGCATCCCGGCGCCGATGACTGCGTAGCGAAACATCACGGCCGATCCTCCATGGTGCTTCGGCGATTTGGGGCGAAGCATGGGATAAGGTTCAAAGGGTCTTTCAGGAGGAGCCTTCCCTCAGCGTGGCTTCCAGCAACTCCAGGGCGGCTTCGACCGCGAGGGCTTTGTTCGCCTGACGATCCGACCCGCCGATGATCCGGCGGGTCCAGAGGCCATCCGGGCTGGCCAGCGCGATGTAAATCTCGCCCACCGGCTTACCCTCCTCGGGATCCGGGCCGGCGACGCCGGTGATGGCGAGGGCGAGATCCGCCTGGAAGATGCGACGGACGCCTTCGGCCATCTCCCGGGCGGCCTCCGCGCTGATGGCCCCGAATCGGGCCAGCGTCTCTTGGCGAACGTTCAGGATGCGGACCTTGATCTCATTCCGGTAGGCGATCACGCCCCCGAGGAAGTAAGTGGAGCTGCCCGGGATGCTGGTCAGACGGTGGCCGAGCAGGCCCCCGGTACAGGACTCGGCCACCGCCAGCCGCCACCCCCGCTTTTTCAATTCCATTCCCACGCGGGCGGCTCGATCCAGCTCCAGATGCTCCATCCTGACCCTCGCTCACTGGAAGATGCGGAGGGGCAGATAGGCCGTGACCATCCAGTTGGGCTTATCCAC
>BEHY01000064.1 GCA_002898735.1 Candidatus Thermoflexus japonica | reverse complement strand
GGCCCGCAGGAAAGCCCCCCCATCCCGAAGCCGGGAGCGAGGAAGGAGAACCGTGTGGATCGCCTCGCAATAAGGCCGCAACGCTTCAGCGGATTGGGCCTCCCGTTCGGAACGGACAAAAGAGACCAGGGTGATCCGATGGCGTTGCGCCAGATATCGCAGGGTGTAGTGCGTTTTGATCTGCGGCCCGCTGGCCAGCGGGTAAGGCAGGACCTGTGTCAGCATCAGAATGCGCATCACAGCTCCTCCATATCACGCAGGGCATTGAAGTGCCCGGTCTCAGAGCTCAATCCATACGCCGCCGGATCCACCACCCGAACATGCTGGTCATCCCCACTACCCCACTAATCCACAGGATCAGCCGCATTGCATCCACATCCGGTCGCGGCTGACCAGACGGTAGCACCGGGGGAGGGGTGGCCTGAGGCACCCAGGGTGTTGGAGAAGGAGCCGAGGGGATCCACGGCGTGGGTGTCGGTGTGGGCACGGGACGCGGCACAGGGGTCCGGCGCACCAGTGGCGCATCGGTGAGGGCAGTGCTATACCAGACTGTATAACGGCCTGCGTCGGAGTTATACATGTTCTCCGGATCCCGTTCAAACCACACCAGATGCAACCGACGGCCCTCTGAAACTGCCAGCCGGGTCCACTCCGGGAAATTCTGGTTTGCCGATACCAGAAATGGCCCATGCCATGTCGCGCCATCCCACACCAGATGCCAAACCCCGACCTGGCCCTCCGTGCCCACTGCCCCCACCCCCACAAAATGCAACCGGCCCAGGCTGTCCGCTACGATATCGTAGTCATCATAGGGGATCTGGGTCCATGGGCGAGCCCGAAATCCCGGAAGCGGCTCCGGGGGGGACCACGTCTCGCCGTGATCGGTGGACCGCTGGAAGTAAACTGTCTCTCCCTCCGCAATCCGCCAGATCAGCAGGAGCGCCCCGCGCCCATCTTCGCCGATCACGGCCTGCTGGGGAGAGCCGACCGTCGACGTGATCCATATCGGAGCCTCCCACGCGCGGCCCCGGTCCGGGGAACGGGCCAGGCGGACGCCGGCGGGCTTCCCGCCACTCGTAAAGAGACCCTCGCTCTCCTGCCACGTCACATACAGCCAGCTCCCCCGACCGACCCAGAGATGGGGCTTCAGGGAATCGTGCCCGAGCGATTGGGAGAGATTCACCGGAAATGACCAGGTCCCTCCTTCATCATCGGAGTAGCGATAAAAAACATCCGAGCACCCCTCACAGGTCGGAGCCGTCCGGTTCTCCGACCAGACCACATGGATTCGCCCTTCGGGATCCACGCCCAGCTCATTGTAGTAGGCCACACTGAATCCACTGAGGCGCCGGGGTGGCGACCAGGCCCGCGCTGAGGTCGCCTCCTCGATGGAGGCCTTCGAGAAATACAGGATCGCCGGCATCCGAAAGGTCACCAGCACATCTCCATACCGATCCAGGGCGATCGAATTGCGAACCGCATAACTCATGTTCCCAAGGAAGGGAACAGCCTGGATGTCCACCGGCCTTGACCACGCTCCCTGCCGGAACCGGGACAGCATCAGCGCATCGAACGAGGTTTGTCCCCGTCGGGCACCGCCGGACCAGATCACGATCACTTCCCCTGCGTCATTGGCGATCACATCCGGGAACCAGGCCATCCAATCCGGGTCCGAGAGCCGCACCGGCTTCTCCCACCGAACGGTCTCGCCCTGCCCGAAGGCAGGGGCTGGCCTTCCCGCTTCCAGGATCAGAAGCCCGATGAGCAACCCGGCCCACGGGAACACGAACATCCATCGCTTCATGGCTGGAGGCTCCCTTCCCCCACGGGAGGCATCGCACATTCTTCCGGGGCATACAGGCGATAGGGCCCGAAGGCCGCCACCGGGCGCGGGCAGCTTTCCTCCAGCTCCCGATACAGCTGCACCCACCGCCCGAACGCGCCGACCAGGACATAATCGGGCTGGATGGAATCCCATGCGTAGGACGCAGAAGGGGGCGGCCCGCCAAACCAGATGAAACGCGCCGCGACCTCCAGCAAAACCTGAGGGGGCTGGTGGTAACGGTGATCGGTCAACACCATCATCTCCGGTTCCCAGGTTTCAATCCGGGCGCTCTCCGGGATATGCTCCCGAAGGTATCGGGCCATTTCAAAAGCCGAGCCGTCTCCCTGTCGAACAACCCGGCCCACGATGATGCCAGCGGAACCCACCAGGAGGAGCGCCAGCCACCCCACCAGCGCCCAGCGGAGCGCCAGCGTTCCCATCCGGCCCCGCAGGTCCTCGAGCATCCCCCCCGTCCCCAGGCTGAGCAGGGCCAGGCCGGGATAGGCGTAACGCAACCAGCCGTTGGAGGCGGCCACCAGCCATCCCAGGTTCATGGCGGCCAGGATCCCCACCAGCCCCCAGCGATAACCCTCCGGGTTCCGCTGTAAGGCTTTTACAAAAACATAGAGGGCGATCGGAAGCAACGCGCCATCGAAGACTGCGAGCAGGCTCCGGGCCGTCGCCCCCATGCGGGGGGAGGGGAAAGCGGCCACGCTTCCCCCCGCGATCTGCCGCAATTCCCCCATGGTCCGCAGGGGATCCGGGATCAGCGCCCCCCACAGGATCCCCTGCCACAGGCCCCACAGCCCGATCGCCACCCCCGCGGCGACCAGATTCCCCGCCCACGATGGATCCCGGTAGAACCCCTTCCCCAGAAGGGCCATCGCGCCCAGAGCCGGGAGAAGGAAAAGCCCCCACTGGTTCTTCGTGATCATGGCCAGGCCGAAGCCCAGGCCGGCCAGGATCACCCCTTCCCTCCGGCCCCGGGCCATCCGGGCCCAGCCGATCAGCCCCAGGGCGAGAAAGGCCATCCCGGGCACCTCCCCCAGCACCTGGCGGCCCAGCGTCAGCGTATCCAGGCTGCGGGCGAACACAAACCAGAGCGTCGCGAACGCTGCCCCCACCCCCGGCACCCAACGGCGGGCCACCCCGCTGAAAAGGCTGACGCTCAACAGGAGATAGCCCACCATGACCCATCGCGCGGGCCACAGATCGACCCCGAAGAGGCGAAAGGCTCCGGCGATCGGCATGAGCACGGTAGGCCCCACGCCGAAAATCGGCCCGGAGAACCGGAAGCCCTCGCTGCTGTAATCGGCGTAGACGCCCCAGCGGACCAGCGCCTTGGGCACGTGCAGATGGGATCCCTCATCGAACCAGGTCGGCGGGTAGAGCGTCAGGCGGTAGAAGGCCAGGACGCTCAGCCCGAGAATCCCTACCGTTCCAGCCCATACCGGTTTCCATCGCTTCATCGCGGACCATCCGGATGAGGCCTCGATAGATCCATGCGCACCGCCAGCACCTTCGCGTTCGGGCGCTGGAAAACGGGCACCAGCCACGGTATTTCCCCCATCCATCCATCCGCCCGCTCGCGATCAGCCCCCACGATCACATACGTGATCCCATACCGCTGCACCAGAACCCGTCGTTCCGCCTCTCCCATCGCCGGGCTGTAGAAAACCCGGGTTTGTTCCCGCCGCTCAAAGAACCGCAAAGTCCCCGTCCAGTGGGCGAGAAAAGCGCGGCATCCCGTCCACATCGGGACGAAAGCGCCCACCGCCTCGGGGGCCATCACCACGCCCCCCTCGCAACCGTGCTCCGCCACCCAGTCCAGGGCGGCCACCTCGTCCCGATGCAGGGTGTAAGGCGGTAACCTCCGGCTCAGGTCCAGGACCCGCCAGCCCAGCAGATACAGATTCGCCGGGAGGGAGAGGATCAGGGCCCACCGCATCGCCCGGGGGAACGTCAACGCAGGCCACCGCTGGGCCCATCGCTCGATGCCGCGCACCGCCCAATACGCTATGGGGATCTGCCAGCCATTCAACAGATGAATCTGGAAGCTGAGGGGCAGATAAGCCAGCGGGAGATGGGCCAGGAACCACACGCCCATCCACGCCTCCGCCGGCGTCCAGGCCCGCCAGCGCCGGGGATCCCCCAGGCCGATCAGGGCCAGGAGGAACGGAAGGCCCAGGAGCAGGAAAAGCTGGAAGGGCGGCGGGGTGAACACCCCGGCGTTGACGAACTGGGCCAGCACCTCCCGCCATGTGGGATCCTGCCACGTCAACCAGGTCATATAAAACGCCCCGGGAGCGGCCATCCCCATCACCAGCGCCGCGTGGGCGATCCAGCGCCACGGGACGGAACGGCTCATCGCCATGCGCCACAGGATCAGCCCGCCGAGGACCGCCCCGATGGTGAGCAGGTCGTAGGTATGATGCAGGCTGAGGGACAGCGCGAGCAGGCCGGCCCCCACGCTGGCCCGCCACCGGCCGGCCGCCATCCCCTCGACGGCGAGCAGGAGGATCGCCGCGATGGAGGCCAGGGCGATGAGGAAATGAGGATAGGCGATGGCGGAGAAGAAGGTGTTGGGCTCCGCGATGGAAGGGACGTAGGGCGCCATCAGGGAGGGAACAGGGACCGCCGCCTGAAGGCGCTTGACCAGCGGATGAAGCCAGGCGAAGCCGCTCCCGAGCAGCGCCAGGGCCAGCATCGCCCGCGCCCTCGAGGACGCAGACGCCACCCGGCGATAAAGGAGGAACAGAACAGCGACGACGAGCAGAATGGAGAGGGCGCGCAGTCCCTGATACGTCGCCTCGTAGCCCAGCCCGGCGATCCGGGAAACCCGGGCGAGGAGCCACCAGAGCAGGTTGAAATACGTGGGCGGCGTCGGCTCCGGAGTGAGCAGGTTGGGTGCGAGAAAACTTCGCTGAAAAGCCCGCCACCAGGCGAAATACTGGATGTGATCGCTGACGTTGAAGGCGAAGCCCATGAACCGCCGCTCCGGGCCCACGGCCAGATAGCCCGCTCCATAAGGGAGGCTGGAGATCAATCCGATCCCGGCCGCCCAGAGCCCAACCTCCAGCCACCACCGGCTCCTTTCGCCCACCCATCGGAATCTGCCGATCGCTCGCATCCCCAACCCCACGCGGAAGGATCCTCTCACGGTCCCCGGAACAACCCGAACCCTTCAGGCCCGTAGACCCAGCGGTCTCCTGGCTCCCATGCCCAGCCCGGCAACCGCGTCCCCCCATGCTCCCACCATCGCCATGGCTGGGATCCCGGGCGCACCCAGCGCGTGAGCTCCGGCTCGAAGAGGACGATCGCCGTCACCCCGCCAGACCCCTCGCGGGTGAAGAGCTGCTCCGTCCGGGGGCGCTCGGCCGGATCCTCCAGCCCGAAGGGCAGCACCCGATATTCCGGCGCGTAGAAGTCGAAGAACCGCCACTGGGAGGCCACCACCAGCGTTCGTTCCGGGGGGAACTGCGCGTGAAGCAGGGCGAAACGCCCCGCCAGCGCGGCGTCGTGGTTCCGCAGGGTGGAGAGATTCAGCAACCGGATCCCATCCGGACCCATGGGATATTCGGGGGCCAGCAGGAAGATCCCGACGCTCAGAAGCACCCCGGCCGCCCCCAGCCCTCGGCCCCATGAACCGCCCGTTCCGGCTATCCGGGCGGTCAGCAGGATCAGCGCGGGCAGGAACACCAGCACTAATCCCTGTTGACCCATGTGAACGAATGCGTAAAACGCCATGGCTGGGGCGATCCAAAGAACCCATCCCACCCACGGAAACTGTAGCAAGCGCGGGTTGGACCATCGTAAGATCAGCGGAATCTGTGTCACTACCAAACCCGCCCCGGCCAGGCCGTAGCCTGTATAAGCCGTCAGTTTTCCCAGATTACGCTGCAGCGCAGCGATTCCCCCAGGCCCAAAGACTAGGGTAGAAGCCAAGAAGTGCGCATTATACGCGCGCGAGATCTCCAGATAGCGTAACAGCCCGCCACTGAGGATCATTAGAGGAACCAGCCACAACAAAACCGACCCGCCCAACCAGAGGATGCCTTCCATCCTTTGTCGCCAGGGCTGGCCTCGGAGCCCCCACAGGAACACCAGCCCCAGGAAGAGCAGGTTCTGAGGGCGCAACCCAGCCGAGAAGGCCATGGCCAGGGCCAGGGGCCGATGGAGTCTCTCCCCCCGGGCGCACCGCCACGCCAGCCACACCACCAGCAACACGAACCCGGCGTCCAGGGCATGGGGAAGGGCGATCTCCCCGTAGAACCAGACCAGGGGGCTGCTCAGCCAGAAGACCGCCGCCCACTTCCCTGCTTCGGACCCCCACCATTCCACCCCGAGCCGGTAGATCAGGACAGCGGCCATGGCAGTGCCGGCGACGCTGAGGGCGACCAGAGCCGTCTGCGCATCCCCAAAGATCCAGCGGCTGATCCGTCCCAGGCCCACATACAGGGGATAGCCGGGGATGTGGGGTTGCCCCCGGGCCACGTCAAAGTGGTCCAGGGCCAGGGCGAAGTTCACGGAATCCCAGTGATAGAGCCATCGGCCCCGGAGCGGCCATCGGGTCACCAGGGCGAAGAGCACCAGGATCCCTTCGGGGCGCAGCGCCAGCCCGAACGCTCGATCTGTCCACTGCCGGACCCTCACATGGGGGATGATCGAAGAGAGGTTCACGGCCGACCCTCCAGAACGCGCGGTTCGATGCGTTCAGCCGGGGAACGACGAGGCGGGCGGGCGAACCGCCAGAAGCCCAACCCCCACAGCAGCCCCAAAGGGAGCAAGCTTGAAAATCCGCGCAACCCCAGGAGGATCCCCCAGTTCCGCGCGATATCTCCCGCCCGCCACCGGGGCCAGACGTATTCCACCAGCGGGAACCGTTGATCCTGGGGAAACTGCTGACCGGCCAGGCTCTCGAGGATCACCATCCCGAGGCTCCAGAGCCCCAGCAGGACCATCAGCCCGATCCCCGCGCGACCTCGGGCGATGGCGGGAACGGCGAACCCAGCCGCCAGGGCGAGGAAGGGCACCATCGGAAGCAGATAGCGCGGTCCTACAGCGAACCCTCCGTCCCACATCACGGAGGAGGCATTAAAAGCGAGAAAACTGAGCACCGCCCACGTCGCCAGCCATCCCTCTGCGCGCCACTCCGGATCCCGGAGCATCCGCCATAGCCCCACAAAGCCGATGAGGAGGAAGGGCGATCGGAAGAACAGCCCCCGATACGGGCTGAAGGTGATCCCCCACAGGGCCTCCAGGGAGGGCCCCCGCAAGCTGAAAAAGCCCTGATGATGAACCTCCCGCCAGAGGGCCGAATAGGCATAGCCCAGCTGGAAGGGGGAGCCGAACACCATGGCGTTATGCCAGGCGGCCAGGAGCAGAGGCGGAAGCCCGCCGGCCGCCAGCCCCATAGCCCGTCGTGCCCACGGACGGATCGAATCCCCTCCCCGGCCCACGATGTAACAGGCGATCCCCCCGGCGATCAGAACGGCCGGATACTCGGAGATCGCCGCATAGGCGAGCAGAAACCCCGCCGGGATCACCCATCCTTCCCCGAGAAGACCCTGGCGGATCCCCCAGGCGAGGGCGAAGGCGGCCATCAGCAGGGCCGCCACAAACTGATGGGCCACGAAGAGATTGGCGTAGGCGAAGGCCGGCGTGCCCAGCCCGTAGACCAGGGGGATCATCCAGGCCACCGGATGGGACCCCCATCGCTGACGCAGGAGCCCGTGAAGCCAGAGGGCGATCGTCGCCGAAGGCAGCGCCACAACGAGGGCGCTCAGGATCACCAGCGCGATGGCGAAACGGACCTTCCAGGGGGAGACCCCTGTGCCGGCCGGGTTCAGCGTGGCCCGGAACGCCGCCGATTCCTCCAGATACCGGGCGAGGGGCTCCGCCAGCGGGTGGACCAGCCCGCGATGCAGGAGGATATACACGGGGACGGCGGCGAAAGCCAGGCCAGGCGCTTTATCGCTGTAATAATGCCCCCCAACAACCGCGTAATCGCCGGTGTTCTCCACAAAGGCATCGATCCGAAACGTCCCCTGCTCCACCAGGGCCAGCACCAGATCCAGACGGGAATTCTGGTTCCAGTCCGCCCAGCGCGGGAAGGTGTAGATCGTGCTCAGGAAGAGGAGCAGGGCGAGCATACCGGCCACAGGCGTGAAGAAGATTCGGGCCCAGCGAAGCCATCCTTCCGGGCGGATCGCCTCGGCGTAAGCGGCGGCCTGTTCCCGCCGCCCGAGCAGCGTCATTCCCAACCATTTGAGAAATGTGGTGAACCAGACCGCCATGCGGTAAAGCGCGGCAACCAGCGGACCCCGGGCCCGGCGGAGGAAGCGAGCCTTGCCCGCATACAGCCACCGCCGGCGCATGCCATCCATCCGACGCGCCGTGGCGCTTCCCAGGTGGATCACCCGGGCCTGAGGGACGATCGCCACCTTCCACCCCGCCCGCCGGGCCCGCCAGCACCAGTCCACCTCCTCCCCATACATGAAATAACCTTCATCCAGACCCCCGATGGCCTCCACCACCTCCCGACGGACCAGCAGACACGCCCCCGAAACCCAGTCCACCAGCCCTGGGGACCCCGCCGGAGGATGGAAGGGGAAATGCGAGCCCAGGAGCCAGCGTCCGATCGGACCCGTCAGCAAAAGCAGCTCCGTCCACAGCGTGGGGAAATCCGCAGCGCACCCTTGAGGGCTGCCGTCCGGGTTCAGGAGGCCCCCCCCGGCCATCCCGATCTCCGGATGCTCCTCCAGGTAATGCACCAGCGCGGCGAGAGCGCCCGGGAGCGGGATCGTGTCGGTGTTCAGCAGCAGGAAATAACGACCCCGGGCCCGGGCCATGGCCTGATTGTTCGCCGCCGCGAACCCCCGATTGCCCGGATTGCTCAGGATCTGGACATCCGGATGGTGGGTCTGAAGCCAGGCCAGGGTATCATCCGTGGACCCGTTATCGACCACCCAGACCTCATACGAAACCCCTTCCAGCGCTGCCGGGAGGGCCTCCAGACAGCGGGCCAGGAGCTCCCGCGTGTTGTAGGTCACCAGGATCACGGAGACCAGCGCTTCCATCGCGCCCCTTTTCACCAGAATGGACCTGAGTTGTTCGGCTCCCATGCGGGAGCGGGTAAGGCCTTTTTCCCCTCCCCTGTGGAGGCCGGTCCCGGCACCTCTCAGCCCGGAGGGCAATCCCTGTGTTATCCTCCCGAAGTCCGGGAGGAGCTCCCCCGGCTTCCCCGGATGGACGCCGCATAGAAGAGTTGCAACCGGAGGCTTCGATAGTAGCGCCCCATCGCCACCGCCGCCCCGGCGAAAAGCCAGCCCCACACGGTGTAGCGATAGCCCGCAATAGTTTGCGTGTAAGGGAACGGAAGGAACCAGTCCCCCAGCCCCATCGCCACCAGCAGCCCGGTGAACCCTCCCACCAGCCCGGCAACCAGGGCGCGCGCCTGATGATCGGATTCGCGGACCCAGCGCCAGATCCGATAGATCTCCCGCCCCAGGGCCGCCAGGAACCAGAGGAAAAACCCCATGCCGATCAGTCCGGTCTGCGCCAGGACATCCAGATAGTTGTTATGGGTGGCCATGGCCTGGTCCGGGAAATACGTCATGTAATAGGCGGCATATCCCGCCGGCCCTGTCCCGAACAGCAAATGCTCCCGGGTCACCTGCCAGTTCCGAAGCCACGCCTCCAGGCGGGTTGTCCCGCTGGTCTGATAGTTGTAGTCGAACACCCAAAACTGAAGCGGCCGCCAGTAGATCACCGCCAGCAACAGCAGCGCGCCGAACACCAGAGCGAAAAGACGTCGGGATCGAAGCCAGATCACCACCAGGATGGCAATGATCGGTGGGAACCAGCCGCTGATCCAGGAGATCCCCGGGACCAGCACATACCATCCCCAGATCCCCAGCATGAGCCCGAGCCCCAGGCGGAGCCAGGCGGACATCGGCCGGAACACCAGAAAGGCCGTGCCGAAGCTGAACAGCCACAGGGGGAACAGCCCCCCGGTGTTCAGGAACGGAAACAGCGGCTGCCCGGCCAGGATCTGGATCGCCCCCAGCGCGCCGGCGATCAGGAACATCCCCACCAGCCGATCCATCTGCCGGGGGTGACGCAGATGGGCGGCGGCCAGCCAGAGGGCCAGAGGCGAAAGCACCATCACCCCCAGCCCCCCCAGCCGTGCCCGATACAGGAACCAGGGTGGGATCATCGGATCCCGCCAGATCTCGCTCCAGAAAAACGAGATCACCGAAACCCCCATGAACCCCACCAGCGGAACGACCGCCGGGGCCCTGGGCCAGCGCTCCTTCTCCCGCTCGAACACCAGCCGGATCAGCCAGAGCCCGCCGAGCAGCGCGGTGAGGAGCAGGCTGGCCACGATCGGGCTCTGGGAGCCGGTGGAGAGGGTGAAAGGAACAAAGAGAGAGGAGAACACGATGAGCTCCACCGTGTAGCGGCTGAGGAAGAGCAGGACCGGAAACCCGATCATCCCGAGCAGCCCGATCGCGAGCCACCGGCCCCGGGAGGTGAGCACCAGGGCCCCGATCAGCGGGGCCAGGAGAAGCCCGGACCCGGCTCCCCAGACCACAGGGGGGATCCGCTCCCACCAGCGGGACCCCCGCTCAAGCGCCCGGGGCCATGCGATCCCGTTCATGAATCGTCCTCTCCACCAGCTGAAGATAGCGCTCGCCGATCCGCGCCCAGTCGTAATCCGGAACCGCCTCCCGGGCGATCCGACCCTGCCGCATTCGCCGGCCTGGATCCTCCAGCAGCTCGAGGACAGCCCCGGCGAAAGCCCGGGGATCCTCCGCGATGGTCACCGCCCCCTCCACCCGAAACGCCAGTCCCTCCGCCCCCTTCGGGGTCGAGACCACCGGCGTCCCCATGGCCATGGCCTCCAGGATCTTCAACCGGGTTCCCCCGCCGAACCGCAACGGCGTCACCATCGCCCAGGCACGAGCGATCCACGGCCGGATGTCTTCCAGATAGCCGGTGTAGATCCATCCGGACGGACGGGGAAGCGGAATGCCCTCCGGAAGCCGCCCGGTGATCCACAGGCGGGCTGACGGGCGACGGCGACGGATCTCCGGCCAGATGGCCTCCGCGAAGAAGATCAGCGCATCCCGGTTCGCCCAGTAAGTCGGCGCCCCCGTGAAGATGAGGGTATCCGGCTCAGGGGGCCCTTCGAACCCGATATATCGCCGGAGATCGATCCCATTGGGGATGACGGCCACCCGGGCCTGCGGCGCGATCCCCTGAAGGATCCGTGCTTCGACATCCGAAACCACCGTGCACACCGTGAAGTCGCGCGACAGATCCCGCAGGAACCGGGCATACTTCCACCACATCAGCCACCGCCGCGCCCGTCGGAGCGGACCCCGGGCCAGGCGAACCTGATCCAGGAACAACCCGCTCTCGACCTCATCCAGGATCTTCGGAACGCCGTTCAGGGTCCGGACATAGATGGCGGATGGAAGCTGGGACGCGATGATGAGATCGAACGCGCGCTCGGCGTGGAGCCGGCGCACCAGCGCATGGACCTCCGGCAGCTCCACATCGATCAGCCAGCGGGGCATGGGAGACAGGAAGCCCCGGATCGCCCGCCAGCGGGTCGGCTGGAACTCGCGACGCGGGAAGATGTAAAGCGCCTCACATCGGGCGGCCAGCTCCCCTTGGTAACGTTCGATTTCCGCCTCCGGATCCGCCAGCACGACCAGCGTCAGCCGATGGCGAGGGGCCAGGGTGTCCAGGAGCTGGGAGAGCCGGATCCGAACCCCCTTGTCCGGCGGCAGGGGGAACCAGCCCATCACCCAGAGGACGCGGGCCACAGCGCCTCCTTTCCGGTTTTCCACCGAGCCGTTTCATCCCCCCACGGCCCCCACCGGCGGCCGAAGAAATCATGGAGCCCCTCCCAGACCGCCTGGGCATGGGAAGGCCGCCCGTTCCGTTCATACCTCCGCGCCAGGCGGACCGCGCCGTGAACCGCATGGAGGAGCGCCACCCATCGTCCAGGGACTCCTCCATGCTCCCAGAAGAAGAGCAATCGATTGCGGGTCATGTAATAGAGCGTCGTGGGGGGAAGATCTTCCGAATGCAGAGGGGCCTTGTGCCACATCTGCGCCCGCGGATCCACCTGGATGGAGAATCCGGCGCGGCGCGCCCGCTGACACCAGTCGGTCTCTTCCCAGTACATGAAATATCGCTCATCGAAGCCCCCCACCGCCTCCAGCGCCTCCCGCCGCAGCAGGATCCCGCAGCCGGGGACGAAATCCACCGGATGGGGATCGCGCCGGGAGGGCTCCGCGCGCCCGGCCTCCCGATGGGCCGTCCAGGCCCGGCGCCAGTGGATCTCCCCGCCCAGCGCCCAGATCCCCTGGGAGGGAGGCCACGCCCACACCAGTGGCCCCACCGCCCCCACATGAGGCGCGGATCGCGCCGTCTCCAGCATCGTCACCAGACAGCCGGGATCCACCAGCGTGTCATGATTGAGGAGGAACACCCCATCCATCCCCCGCTCCAGCGCCAGGCGGAGGGCACGATTGTTCCCGGCCGCATAGCCCAGGTTGTCCCCCAGCTCCCAGACCTGGACCTCCGGGAACGCCCGGCGGATCGCCTCCGGCGTCCCATCGGTGGAGCCGTTGTCCAGGGCCACGATGGCCTCCACCGGCCCCTCCAGCCGCCGGACCGATTCCAGGCAGGCGAGGGTGTCATGCAGGCGGTTATAGGTGAGAACGGCGACCAGAACGCCCCCCATGGGTTGCGCCTCAGGCGGGTTCATGGGCCACGGCCTTTTCCACCGTCCCCGGGACCTGCGCCTTTCCGGCGATCTCCGAATACAGCGAGATCCAGGCGGTCATCGCCTGTTCAAAAGAGAAGATGGGCTTTGCGCGCATGCGCAGCTGCTCCAGCCATTCCCGCTCTCGGGCGGAGCGGACCAGCGCC
>BEHY01000063.1 GCA_002898735.1 Candidatus Thermoflexus japonica | reverse complement strand
GCTTCCGGCCCTCCGGGCCATCCCGATGACCCCTGTAAGAACTTTGAAAAGCCCCGGGAGAACCCACCCTGCAGACCGCGAGCCCGTTCGGCAGGTTAAAATACATACATACTCGAGGCATCCTGTCGCAGGAGGGGCCGTATGTTCGGTTACGCTGGACGCATCCTGCATGTGGATCTCTCTGCGGGGCGCCTGTGGGTGGAGGAGCCGGACGAGGCGTTCTACCGAACTTACTGGGGCGGCAGCGCGATGGGCCTCTATTACGTGCTGAAACATACGCCGCCCGGCATCGATCCCTTCGACCCCCGCAACACCCTCACCTTCTTCCTCAGCGCGGCCACCGGCCTTCCCATCTCCGGCCAGAGCCGGGCCACCGCCAACGCCAAATCCCCCCTCACCGGCCTGATCGGCGACTCCCAGGCCGGCGGCTTCTGGCCCGCCGAGCTCAAGTTCGCCCGCTTTGACGGCATCGTGATCTACGGGCGGGCGCCGAAGCCCGTCTATCTCTGGATCCACGACGGAGAGGCGGAGCTGCGGGACGCGGCTCATCTCTGGGGGCGCACCACGGGCGAGGTGGAGCGCCTTCTCTACGAGGAGCTGGGCGATGATCAGATGGAGGTCGCCCAGATCGGCCCGGCCGGCGAACGCCTTGTTCGCTTCGCTGCGGTTATGAACATGTGCAATCGCGCCCACGGCCGCACCGGGATGGGCGCCGTGATGGGCTCCAAGAACCTGAAAGCCATCGTCGTCCGGGGCCGATGGCGGCCCCCGGTCTACGACCCACAGGCCCTCCAGCAGCTCAACCGACAGGGCCCCGCCGCCTATGAGGCCAACCTGGCGGTCAAAAACCTGGGGATCTATGGGACCGCCAGCGTGCTGGCGGCCCAGAACGCCGCGGGCGGGCAGCCCACGCGCAACTACACCAGCGGCTTCTTCGAGGAGGCCGATCGCATCACCGGCGAGCGGATGGCCGAGACCATCCTGAAGGAGCGCGATACCTGCTATGCCTGTGTGGTCCGCTGCAAGCGGGTGGTGGAGACGGAGTGGCGGGGCCGCAAGGTGGACCCGCTCTACGGCGGACCGGAGTATGAGACCCTCTCCACCTTCGGCTCTTACTGTGGGGTGAGCGATCTCGAGGCCATCGCCCTGGCGAACCAGATCTGCAATCAGTATGGGGTGGATACGATCTCCTGTGGGGCGACGATCGCTTTCGCCATGGAGTGCTTCGAGCAGGGGATCCTCACCGAAGCCGAGGTGGGCTTCCCCCTGCGCTTTGGGGACGCCGAGGCGATGATCCGACTGCTGGAGCGGATCGTGCGGCGCGAGGGCATCGGGGATATCCTGGCGGAAGGCTCCGCCCGGGCCGCGCAGATCATCGGCCGCGGGGCGGAAGATCGTGTGGTCGCTGTGAAGGGCCAGGAGCTCCCCGCTCATATGCCCCAGGTCAAGCGCTCCCTGGCCCTGATTTACGCCGTCAACCCTTTCGGCGCCGATCACCAGTCCAGCGAACACGACACCCTTTACATGCCCAAATCCCCCCGCCTCTTCCTGGACCGCCTCGCCGCCCTCGGCCTGACCGACCCGCAACCGCCGCGGGTCCTGAACGAAGCGAAAATCCGCTTCGCCTATGAGACCCAGAAGTTTTACAGCTTCCTGGACACAGCGGACCTGTGCCAGTTCGTGTTCGGCCCCTCATGGCAGCTCTACGGACCCGAAGAGCTGGTGGCGCTCATGCGCGCGGTGACCGGATGGGATGTGACCCTGGAGGAGGTGATGCGGGCCGGCGAGCGACGGCTGAATATGCTGCGGGCCTTCAACGCCCGGGAAGGGGCGGGACGGGATCGGGACACCCTGCCCAAGCGGCTGTTCGAGCCCCTGAGGGGCGGCAAAACCGAGGGCCTGAGCGTGGATCGGGAGGAATGGGAGGCGGCCCTGACGCGCTATTACGAAATGGCCGGCTGGGATCCCCAGACCGGGATGCCCACCCCGGAGAAACTCCGGGAACTGGGGCTGGAATGGATCCTCTCGTAGGGAGCACCCCGCGGGGGCTCACGGAGCTGACCTGGTTCCGAATTCCTTCGAGGGCTCTGGGGCTGTGGGGGAGCACCTTCGGCGTCCCCCCGCAGCCCCGGGTTTTCAACGGCCCCATGACATGCCCCACGGCCTCAAAACCCCTCGATCGGCTTACAGCTGCTGACGATCTTTTAACCCAGCGTTTGCGGATCTTTTATCCCCTGCTAACGCCCCTCTAAGGCGCCCCGCTTACGATGAAGGCTGGAAAAACCCCAGGGGTGCAGGCAAGACCACCACCGAAAGGAGGTGAGGCCTATGGCGCGCGAGCTGATGGTCCGGGATCCGTTCGATGCGGCGTTCATGACCCTGCGCGAGGCGATCGACCGCCTGTTCGATCAGGCGTTCGTGCGGCCCTTCGACGGGTTCACCACGCTGAGCATGGGGATGCCGGTGAACATCTATGAGCTGCCCGATCGCTATCACGTGGCCATCCTGATGCCGGGCGTGCGGCCGGAGAGCCTGGAGGTGCAGGCGCTGGGCTCCTCCCTGACCATCCGGGGCGAGGTGGCCCTGCCGGAGATCGAGAACGAGAAGAACGTCGCCGTCCTGCGCCGCGACTGGGCCGGCGGGCGCTTCGCCCGGACGATTGAGTTCGGCGATCCCATCGACGCCGAGCACATCGACGCCCGGCTGGAGAACGGCGTCCTGCACCTCGTGGTCCCGAAGGCCGAGTCCGTCCGGCCGCGGGTGATCAAGGTGCAGGTGGCCCGTTGAAGGGCCTTATGGACGCGGGGGGCGCCCAGAGGAGCGCCCCCCGCGTTTTTTCATTCCTGCAAGCGCGCCCATTCCGCCCGCAGCTGCTCCCGCCGCGCCCGGAGTTCCTCCAGCTTGCGACGCTCCTTCTCCACCACGTGAGCCGGCGCCCGGACAGCGAACTCGGAGGCGAGCAGCTCCTCGGTCTTCGCGATCCGGGCCTCGAGATCCGCCAGCTCCCGCTCCAGCCGGGCGCGCTCGGCCGCCCGGTCCACCATCCCGGCGAGGGGCAGATAGATCCGAACCGGGCCCGCCGGATAGACCCGGGCATCCGCTGGAGGCTCTGCGAGGTCAGCGTCCAGCACGAGCTGGTCCGGATCCAGCCGGGCCAGCGAAGCCAGCAGATTCCGGTGAGCCTCCAGGACAGGCTGGAGCTCCCCCGCGGCGATCCATGCGGGAATCCGCCGGTCGGAAGGCACACGATGCTCCTCCCGGGCGTTCCGGATGGTGCGAACGGTTTCGATCAGCGCCTGCATGGCCGCCTCTGCCTCTTCGTCGACCGGCCCGGGGGTCGGCCACGCCGCGACGATCAGCGCCTCCGCGCCATCCACCGCCCCGGCCTGCTTCAGATAGCCCCATAAAGCCTCCGTGATGAACGGCATGAACGGATGCAGCAGCCGCAGGATCCCATCCAGCACGTAGATCAGGATCCCGCGGGTGCGCGCGGCATCGGCCGCCGATCCCCGGTAGAGGGGCTCCTTGGCGATCTCGATATACCAGTCGCAGAACTCATCCCAGGTGAGCTCGTAGATCCGCCGTCCGGCCTCCCCGAAGTCGAACTCATCCATCGCCCGGGTCACCACCGCCACCGCGCGATGGTAACGAGAGAGGATCCAGCGGTCCGGCAGGGTGAGCGAGGGATCGTCCCAGGAGGGGCGCTGCACCGGACCGGAGAGCGCCCCCAGGATGAAGCGGGCCGCGTTCCAGAGCTTGTTCGCGAAATTGCGGCTCCCCTCCACCCGCTGGAGGGAGAGGCGCATATCGTTGCCCGGCGTGGAGCCGGTGGCCAGGGTGAAGCGCAGCGCGTCCGCTCCATAATCCTGGATCACCACCAGGGGGTCGATCACGTTGCCCTTCGTCTTGCTCATCTTCTCGCCTTTCTCGTCCCGCACCAAGCCGTGGAGGTAGACGATGCGGAAGGGCACCTCCCCGGTCATCGCCAGGCCCATCATCACCATCCGGGCCACCCAGAAGAACAGGATGTCGTAGCCGGTCTCCATCACCGTGGTGGGGTAGAAATAGCGCAGATCCTCCGTATCGTCCGGCCAGCCCAGAGTGGCGAAGGGCCAGAGGGCGGAGGAGAACCAGGTGTCCAGCACGTCTTCGTCCTGGCGGATCCGTGCGCTCCCGCAGCGGGCGCAGGCTGTGGGGTCCTCCCGGGCCACGGTGATATGCCCGCAATCGTCGCAATACCAGGCCGGGATGCGATGCCCCCACCACAGCTGGCGGCTGATGCACCAGGGACGGATGTTCTCCAGCCAGCGGAAGTAATCCTTCTCGAAGCGCTCGGGGAGGATGCGGATGCGGCCTTCCTTCACCACCCGGATGGCCTCCTCGGCCAGCGGCTTCACATTCACGAACCACTGAAGGGAGAGCATCGGCTCCACGATGGTGCCGCAGCGCTGGCAGCGGCCGGGAGCGTAGCGGTGGGGCTCGACCTTCTCCAGCAGCCCCTCCCGTTGCAGATCCGCCACGATGGCCTCGCGGGCCCGGAAGCGGTCCATCCCCGCGTAGGGACCACCGTTCTCGTTGATGGTGGCGTCCGGGTTCATCACGTTGATGCGAGGCAACCCGTGCCGCTCCCCGATCTCGTAGTCCGTCGGGTCGTGCCCGGGGGTCACCTTCACGGCGCCGGTCCCGAAGTCCCGATCCACGGCCGGGTCGGCGATAATGGGGATGCGGCGGCCCAGGGCGGGCAGCACGGCGATCCGACCCACCTGGTGGGCGTAGCGCTCATCCTCCGGGTGCACCGCCACGCCGGTGTCCCCGAGCAGGGTTTCCGGCCGGGTGGTCGCCACCGTGATGAAATCCCGCGCGCCCTCGGCCCATCGGCCGCTGCCCCAGGGCGCCGCTGGCCCCTCCCATCCGTTCCCCAGGAGCGGGTAGCGCACATAGTAGAGAAGGCCCTCTTCCTCCTCCTCCCGTTCCACCTCGAGATCCGACAGAGCGGTCTCGCAACGGGGGCACCAGTTGATCAGGTATTCCCCGCGGTAGATCAGGCCTCGCTCGTAGAGCCGGACGAAGGCCTCCCGCACCGCGCGGGAGTAGACCGGATCCATCGTGAACCGCTCCCGGGTCCAGTCGCAGGAGGCCCCGAGCCGGCGCAGCTGGCGGGTGATGGTCCCCCCGTATTTCTCCTTCCAGGCCCACACCCGTTCCAGGAAGTGCTCCCGGCCCAGCTGGTGACGGGTGAGGCCCTCCTTCGCGATCTCCCGCTCCACCATCACCTGGGTGGCGATGCCCGCGTGATCCGTCCCGGGCACCCAGAGGGTGGGCTCCCCCTTCATCCGGTGATAACGGATCATCAGGTCCTCCAGGGTCACGAACATCGCGTGACCCATATGGAGCTCGCCGGTGACGTTGGGAGGGGGCATCGAGATCACGAAAGGCCGCCGGGCGGGGTCGATGCGCGGTGTGAAGAAGCCCCGCTGCTCCCACCACCGGTAAATCGGCTCTTCGATCTCCCGCGGGTTAAACGTCTTTGGAAGCGCCATCGCTTCAGCCGCCATCCTTCACCTCCCCGGACGAACTTCGGGCTCCAGATGCCGTTCTCTCATTCCACCGGGATTTGTTCATGGGGGACTCTTCAGAAGGCATCTCCAGCACCCCCTGGCTCTCCAACGGCGCGAATCCTGAAATGAAAAAGCCCCCTCCCGTCACAAGGACGAGAGGGGGCGGACCTCCCGCGGTACCACCTTGCTTCAGGGGGATTATCCATCCCCCTGCCCTCGGGCTGCGATAACGGGCAGCGCCCGGGTCGGGCTGAGGCCGGGGCTTCCGGCGTTCACCCGACCGGCTCCGGGGCGACCTTCAGCGCGGCGGACGACAGGGGCTTGCACCGGATCCCCCTCGCTGGCATCGCCGCCCGCGCCTACTCCTCCCCTTCACCGCCTTTCTGAAGCCATCGGTTCACCCAAACGCCTGCTCCCGAGCGATCTGCCGATCCGCCTGACCCGCAGGAGGACCCAGGCAGTCGGCATCGCCCGGATCCGGAACCCCACGCGGGATCCCCTGAGATGCGGGAGATGGAAGAACCCGGGAGTTCAGATGACCTGGAAGCGGCCGGTGGCCCGGACGATTTTTTCCTTATAGTTCCGGACGTGGCGGAAGAGTTTCTTCTTGAGCTCCTGCCACTCCGGGCTGGCGAGGATGCGCTGCAGGGTTTCCATGTCCTGGGCGATCGCGCCGGTGAGGATCTGGGGGCCTTCCCCATACATCGTATACCAGGCGTCCGTGGGCTCCATCCCCAGGCGCATCATCCCGGGCGCGAACTCCCGGACGATGAACTCAAAGTATTCCTGTTCGTGGCCGGGTTTGATGTCCCAGGCCATCAACAGCTTCACCATCTCCGCCATCGCAGCGCTCCCTCCATGCACATGGGGGCTCCGGCACGGATGCCGCCTGCTCAGGTTGATTATATTGTAGCAGACCTGTTCGCTCCCCGACAAAACAGAGCAAGGCTTCACCCCAGGCGGAGGGCCCCGGCGATGAGGAGAAGGAAGAACCCCAGCAGGAACAGATCGATCAGCAGCAGGCCCAGCAGGACCAGACGCTGGGAAGGGGTGAGCTGCCGGAGAAACGAGGAGAGGCGATCCAGCAAAGGGGGCGAGGAACGTTCCTCAAGGCTCTCTTCGATGAGCTCCCCCTCCGGGACCTCCGAAAGGTGCTGACGGATGTCTTCAAACATCAAGCGCCTCCTGCGTGGATCATTTGAGCGCTGATTCAGGGAGACCATGGGGGCGTCCAGCGCCCCCGCGACCCCAAAAGCCCCGACCCGCTACGTATTCCTGGGAACCTTCAGGAAAGATGGCCCTTCAGGTCGCCGATAGGGCTCAATGCTTCCCCTGGAACAACCGCAACCAGTAGTCCAGCTCGGCTTCGTCCACTTCATCCGGTTTCTCTTCCGCGATGCCGGTGGAGGCTGGGGCTTCCCCCAGATGGCGCTGCATATAAGCAAGGAACTCCGCGGCCGACCAGACCGATGCGCCATGGCGTCGGGCCGCCTCCTGCACGCTGCGATCCGAGGACACGACGATCAGCCCTCGAGGGTTGCGCTCCGATCGGATCCGTTGGATCATGAGCTCATCCGCCGTCACGCCGGCGGGGGCAAAGCGCACGGTCACCCCACCCCGCGAGAGGAAGGAGGCGCCGCCCGGAACCCCCCGGTCGAACACCACCAGGATCCGCCTGCCCGTCCGCATCGCCAGGCGCTGGAGCCGCTCCACCAGGCGCGCCTCATCATCCGGATCCTCCAGGTGAAGGTCCGGCATCGCTCCAATCAGATTGTGCCCATCGATCAGGAACGGCATGGTTCGTTCCCGGCCCCCGATCGGCCTCCATCCAGGAGGCGCATCGCCTCTCCCCTCTCCCCGCTCCCCGGGGGAATCGACCGGCCCGTTGCCGGATCTCCTACATCTGGGGCACCCGCTCCACCAGCGGGAGCGCTTCCGCCGTTTGACGCTGGAAGATCAACCCCTGCTCCCCCACGTCGACCACGATCACATCGCCAGCCCGGAATTCCCCGCGGAGCAGCCGGACCGCCAGGGGGCTCTCCACCTGTTTCTGGAGCACCCGTTTGAGCGGGCGCGCCCCGAAGGCGGGATCGTAGCCCTCCTCGGCCAGCCAGCGACGGGCGGCGTCCGTCAGGACCACCTGCAGGCCGTGCTCGGCCAGACGGGCCTGGATCTGGCGCATCTGGATGTCCACGATCTGCATCACATGCTCCGGCGTCAACCGGTTGAAGATCACAATCTCGTCGATCCGGTTCAGGAATTCCGGCCGGAAGGTCTCCCGGAGCGCCCGCTCGATCCGCTGTCGCTCCTCCATCCGCTCGCGCTCCGAGGCCGCGGGGATGAACCCGAGGGTCCCGCTGCGGCGGAGATATTCGGTGCCCACGTTGGAGGTCATGATGATGATCGTGTTGCGGAAATCCACCGTGTGGCCCTGCCCGTCGGTGAGACGACCATCGTCCAGGATCTGAAGCAGCGCGTTCCAGACGTCCGGATGGGCTTTCTCGATCTCGTCGAAGAGAATGACCCGGTAAGGCCGGCGGCGGACGGCCTCCGTCAGCTGACCGCCTTCCTCATAGCCCACATACCCCGGCGGCGCCCCGAAGAGGCGGGAGACGGTGTGATATTCCCGATATTCGCTCATATCCAGCCGGACCAGGGCATCCTCGTCGCCGAAGAGATACTCCGCCAGCGCCTTCGCCAGCTCGGTCTTCCCCACGCCGGTGGGCCCGAGGAACAGGAACGAGCCGATGGGCCGTCGGGGATCCTTCAGGCCCGCCCGGGCCCGCCGGATGGCGTCCGCCACCACCGCGATGGCTTCGTCCTGCCCCACGACCCGCTCCCGCAGCCGCTCCTCCATATGGAGCAGCTTCTCCGCCTCCGTCTCCATCACCTGAGCCACCGGGATGCCTGTCCACGCCGCCACCACCTGCGCGATATCCTCCTCGGAAACCACCTCGTCCAGGTTGCGCTCCCGCTGCCACTGGGCCCGACGGGCCTCGAACTCCTTCTGAAGGCGCAGGCGGCGCATGCGGATCTGCGCCGCCCGTTCGTAGTCCCGGTTAAGCCCGGCGTGCTCCTCCTCCTGCAACAACCGCTCGATCTCCGTCTTGAGGGCCTTGAGTTCCGGCGGAAGGGTGTTCAGGGCCACCCGCAGCCGGGCCGCCGCCTCATCGATCAGGTCGATGGCCTTATCCGGGAGCCGGCGATCGGTGATGTAGCGGTGAGAAAGACGGACCGCGGCGACGATGGCCGCATCGCTGATGCGGACCTGATGGTGGGCCTCATAGCGCTCCCGAAGGCCCTGCAACATCTGGATCGCGGACTCCACAGACGGCTCTTCCACGAAGATGGGCGCGAACCGCCGCTCCAGCGCCGGATCTTTCTCGATGTATTTGCGATACTCGTCCAGGGTGGTGGCCCCGATGCAGCGCAGCTCCCCCCGGGCCAGGGCAGGCTTCAACATCGAAGCCGCATCCAGGGCCCCCGAGGCCGCCCCCGCGCCCACCACCGTGTGGATCTCATCGATGAAGAGGATGACCTCCCCCTCCGCCCGCTGCACCTCCTCGATGACCGCCTTCAGGCGCTCCTCGAACTCGCCCCGGAACCGGGCCCCGGCGACCATGGCCGCCAGGTCCAGCTGGACGATGCGCTTGCCCATTAACAGCTCCGGGACATCGTGGGCGACGATGCGCTGGGCCAGCCCTTCCACGATGGCCGTCTTCCCAACCCCCGCCTCCCCGATCAGCACCGGGTTGTTCTTGGTCCGCCGGCACAGCACCTGGATCACCCGCAGGATCTCCGCCTCCCGGTTGATCACCGGATCGAGCTTCCCCTGGCGGGCCAGCCGGGTGAGATCCCGGCCGTAGCGATCGAGCATGCGGTAGCGGCCCTCGGCCCCCGGATCCGTCACCCGGGCCCCGCCCCGCAGATCCTTGATCGCCTCATAGATCCGATCCCGGGTGACGCCGGCATCCATCAGGATGCGGGCCGCCGGGGTGTTGCGCTCGGTGGCGATCGCCAGGAAGAGGTGCTCCGTGGAGATGTAATCATCCCCCAGGCGGCGCGCCTCCTCGTTCGCCAGGTCCAGGATGCGCTTCACCCGGGGGGTGATGAACACCTGGCCGGTGCCGCCGAAGCCGTAGATCGAGGCGCGCGGGCTGGCCCGGAGCACTTCATCCAGCCGGCCCCGCATCCAGTCCACGCTGATCCCCATCCGCTGGAGCAGCTGGGGCACAACCCCGTCGGGCTGTTCCAGGAGGGCCAGGAGGAGATGCTCCGTATCCACCTGGTTGTGGCCATAGCGCTGGAGGATCTCATAGGCCCTCGCCGCCGCGTCCTGGGCCCGTTCCGTGAAATGATCGAAGCGCATCATTGTGGAGCGCCTTTCCTGAAAGATGGGACTTACACCGCTGGATTCCAGCTCCGGGAAGCGGGATGATCCCTCCCCCGCCCCGAAGCCCAGAGAGCCTCGAGGAGGGGGAAATATCCTTTCTGGGGATACCGAAGGCCTTCCCCGCGATCCCAGCTTTCCTGTGCGAGCGTCCGGGCTGGATGCCCGGAGTCTATCCGAATTGGGCCGTCCAGCTTCATTATAAAGGATATGGGGGTGCGAAACCAAACCGGAGATCCCTTCTTTAACACAACCGGCGACCCGGCATCCCGGCCGCGAGGGCGGCCTTCCCCGCCGTTCCCCAAATAAAGGGCACGGAAAGGCACCCGTGCGGACCGCTTGCATCTCCAGGCGTTTGTCCCCATGATGGAGGGGGCAGAACGAATTCATTGAGGTAACTCAGGAGGAGAGAGATCCGCGATGCGAGGGCTGGAGCAGCTGACCGGCATCCTGTTGATCGGACTGGGTTTGCTCGTATTCCTCCTGACGCGACCGGAGTGGGCCGGAGTCTTCCAGGCGCGATGGGGGAAAGCCCCGTTCGCGCTTCCCCATCGCCGGGAGTGGCAGGCGATGCTGACCGGCCTCAGCTTCCTGATCACCGGTGTGGGGTATGGGCTGCTCCTCTATCCATACTTTGTGGGTTCCTCCGCTCCCCGGCCCTCGCCGACCATGCCCGTGGTGGCGCAGGCTCCCCTCTCTTCCCCCGCCCCGTTCCCCTCTCCGTCGCCGATCCCTCCGCGCTCTCCGGAATCCTCCCCTCCCGCGCCCACGCTGGCCGCCCCGCCCTCTCCGATCCCCGTCTCGCCCACGCCCTCATCGCTGGCGTGTGAACCCGAAGTGCTGCAGGTCATCGAACGGGCGAACGCCGCTCAGGAAGCCTACATCCAGGGCCAGGGAACGCTGGAACAGCTCACAGCCGCATGGGGGGATGCCGCGCCGGAGGCCCGACGGCAGGGGGATCGCCTGCGGCAGGCCGCTCAGGCGATCCGGGCCACGATCCAGGAGATCCGGTGGGAGATCCACTCGTGCGCCCCCGTTTCCCAACCCGGCCCCGATCTCCTGGAGGTGCGGACGGAGGAGACCTGGATCTACCGGGCCCGCATGACCTGCCCTCCGGGCCAGAACACGACCGTCGACCGCGTGGTCACCTATCCGGGGGAAATCTACCGGCTGGCCGCTCAGGGAAGCACCTGGCGTATCCTCCGCTGGTCCCCCGGCGAGGGGACGATCCGGCAGGATTGGCGCTGCCCGTAGCGAGAAGGCCCTTGTTCCCTCACACGGTGGGGGAGATCCGCGGGTTCTTTGGGGTGTCCGACATCGGGGAATGGGCCGTCATGGACTCCAGGCCCTCCCGGATCTGCTCCAGCATCCCTTCTTTCACCGCCCGGACCGCCACACGGATGGCGTTTTTCACGGCCTTCGCATCCGAGCGCCCGTGTCCGATAATCACCACCCCATTCACTCCCAGCAACGGCGCCCCCCCATATTCCCGATAATCCAGATGCCGGAAGGCCCTTCGGAGACTGGGGAGCAGGCACACCAGCCCGGGCATGGCCAGGATCAGGCCCGGCAACGCCAGCGCGAGCCCGAGCCGATCCAGCGCCCCATCGGTCAGCTGCGCTTTCAGGAAGCGGGCCAGGAAGGACACGGTCCCCTCGAGATGCTTAATCACCACATTCCCGGTGAAGCCGTCCGTGACCACCACCTCGGCAATCCCCCGCGATAGATCCTTCCCCTCCACATTCCCGATAAAATTCAATCCGCTTTCCTGAAGCAGCCGGTAAGCCTCCTGGACCAGGATGGATCCCTTGCCCGGCTCCTCGCCGTTGGAGAGGATCCCCACCCGCGGGTTCGGCCAACCCAGCACACGCTCCGCATAGATGACGCCCATCATGGCAAACTGCACCAGATGCCACGGCTTGGGATCCGTGTTGGCGCCGATATCCAGAAGGAGGCACGGCCGGTGAGCGGTGGGATACACCGTGGCCAGGGCGGGGCGATCGATGCCCGGGATCCGACCCAGATGGAACAGGGCGGCTGCCATCACGGCCCCCGTGTTCCCCATGGAAACGAAGGCCTCCGCCTCCCCTGAGCGCACCAGACGCATCCCCACCACTATAGAGGCATCCCGCTTGGCTTTCACGGCGATGGTGTGCTCATGCATCTCCACGACCTGGGAGGCATGAACGATGGAAAGCGGGAGGCCTTCCGTGGGATGGCGGGCCAGTTCAGCGCGGATCCGGTCCTCCTGGCCGACCAGGATCACGTGAAGCTCCGGGAGCTCCCGGAGGGCCCATAGCGCCCCTTCCACCGGAATCCGGGGGGCGTGATCGCCTCCCATGGCATCCAGGACCACGCGAACGGTCATCGAGGCGTCGCTCCCGCTCAATGGACTCACTGGGGGACATCCAGGGGGGGCTGGCGGCAAAGCCACCCACCCCCTCCATGCGCTATCGGAGATCCTCCAGCAACCGTTCCACGGCGGTGTGGAGATCGATCTCCCGGCGGAGGAGCTGATCCACCAGGCCATCCAGGCGGGCGCGGCCGACCTGATGCACCACCCGCGCCCACAGGCGCTCCCGGGCCAGCGCGGCCAGCTCCTCCGCGATCCGCCGCCGCCTCCGGGCTTCCCCCTCCCCGCTTTCCTCCAGATAAGCCCGGTGGCGCTCAATGGCCTCCACCAGCTCCGGGATCCCCTTGCCGGAAGTCGCCACGGTCTGAAGGATCGGGGGGGTCCATCCTTCCCGGGATGGCTCCACGCGCTGGATGGCCATCGCATGCCCGTGGTGGCGAACCACGGCGGGCTGACCCAGAGAGAGCATGGACCGCAGGATGTGCAGGGTAGCCGCCGCCCCCTCCCGGTCCGCCTTGTTGACCACCAGGATGTCCGCGATCTCCAGGATCCCCGCCTTGATGGCCTGAATATCATCCCCGAGCCCGGGAGCCTGGACCACAATGACCGTATCCGCGGCCTGGGCGATATCGACTTCGACCTG
>BEHY01000062.1 GCA_002898735.1 Candidatus Thermoflexus japonica | reverse complement strand
CCCCGCGCTCTCCGCGCGGGCCCGGAGCGCGGCCGCTTCCTCCATCAGCTCGTTCCACGCCGCCTGGATCTCCGCATGGTCCAGGAGCAGCACCCATCCATCCTCGGGAAGATACGCGAGGGGTGTGGTGGAGTCCGCATAAAGATAGGGAAGATAGAACTCCAGCATCGGGAAAGGGGCCCCATGGGCCAGCGCCTGGCGTTCCCGCTCCAGGGCTTCCGCTTCCGCAGGGGCCTCCCCCGATGGTTGCCAGGCGGCCAGCCGCTCCGCGATCGCGGGGCCGTAAGCCGGCAGCGCCTCCCGGGCCGGCAGGATGCGGACCTGCTCCATCGGCCGGAGCGTCCGCTGGGTGGTGGGATCGAAGGCGCGCATGCTGGCGATGCGATCCGCCTCCCACTCGATCCGGATCGGCTCCGAAACCGTCGAGGGGAAAAGATCCAGGATCCCCCCCCGGCGGGCGAACTGCCCGGGATGGGTCACCATGGTGACCGGTTCATGCCCCGCTTCCACAAGATAGCGGACGAAGCCCTCCATCGGAAGTTCCTGGCCGACCCGCAGGATCCGGCGCAGACGATGGAAGAGCCGGGGCGGGAGCGTGCGGAGGAGCAGGGCACGGGTGGAGGCCACCACGACCGGCGCAGGATCCCCGTTCAGGCCGGCCAGGGCCGCCAGGGCGGCTAGGCGCTCCGCGCGGATCTCCGGAGGCCACGGCGCCCGCTCATAGGGGAGCACCGGGGGCTCCGGCAACCGGTGGATCCGTTCGGCTCCCAGCCAGAGGGCCAGATCCTGCGCCATCAGCTGGGCCCGCTCCGCCGTCCCCGCCACGATCAGCATCGGCCGCGAGGCCCGCCGGGCCAGCCCGGCGATCCAGAACGACCATCCCGGGCGGGGAAGGGCCATCGGAAGGCCCTTTCCCGTTTCCAGCGCTTCAACGGCCTGGGAGAGGGTGGGCTCTGCTTCCAGAAATTCCAGCAAACCGCTCAGCGGCCCCATGGTCACCGGATGGATCTCCTGCCTTGACAGCTTTGCCGGATTGTGTTACTGTATGGCCGGCTTCCCTGAACGGCCTGTTGCCCCTCCGCTCATTTTACGACAGGCATAGTCTATGACCGGTCCGGAGTGCTCCTTCTCGATCCAGCCTCTGAGGCGCTCGAGCTTCGCCCGAAGGTCGAGCATATCCTTTCCCCTGTTTTCCACGGTTTCTATTCTGAGAGCGCTCTAATCCCGATCCGCGCGTGCGCAGCAGGCAGGGCCTTTCCCCCGGGACTTTTTTCCTAATTCCAACCATTGCGTTTTCCTTATCGTTGAGCATGATAGCGCTCGCCCCCTTAGCTCAAAGGGAAAGAGCAGCCGCCTTCTAAGCGGCGGGATCCGGGTTCGAATCCCGGAGGGGGCGCCACATGGCCGGCGCGATCGCGCCGGCCATTGTTGTTTCCGGTCGTGCTCCGGTGGGGCGGTCATTCCCCTATGATAGGGATGATCGGAGCCGCATGGTAGCGCCGGGCTCCGATGGGGAAAGCCGGATGGCCTCTCCTTCTTTACCCCTCAGCGAGAAGGGAGGGACCCCATCGCCTCCTTGTGCCCGACCACCCAGAGGCGAAACGATCGCGGATCCGGGTAGGCCCGTGCCCGCAAGCCGGCCGCTTCCATGAGTTCCCGGATGCGCTCGCCGGGCAGGAAGCGGCTGCGCAGTCCGATCAGCCGTTCCAGCAACGCGATCCCGCGGACCGGCCAGCGACGGATGTCCGGCTCTTCGATCACCAGCCGGCCTCCCGGTCGAAGCACCCGAGCCGCCTCCCGAACCGCCGCCGCCGCATCGATGAAATGGTGCAGCGCATCGACGATGACGATCCGGTCGAAGGCCTCATCCACAAACGGGAGACGCTCGGCGAGGGCCTGGACCGGGAGCAGCTTCGACCGTCGCCGGGCGACCCGTAGCATGCCCCAGGCCGCATCGGCCACGACCGTCGAACCGGCCATCTCCCGGAAGGCGAAGGCCACCCGCCCGGTCCCCCCGCCGAGATCCAGCAGCCGCCCCCCTGTCGGGAGCTCCAGGTAATCCCGGAGCGGCTCGGGATCCAGGAACCGGATGGCTGCATCGTAGAACGGGGCGATCCGCTCGAAAAGCCAGTTAGAGCCCATGGGAACTTTCTCCTCTCCATACTGGGGTTTCGATGTGGATTTTCCCCCCGGATGCCTGGGGCGTCGAGGGCTTCGCCGCCGGCTCGGCCGTTCCATCCTCCATGCGGGCCCGGCGGCACAGGGATCGTTGGCGCGGGTGAGCCTGCCGAAGACACGCTGCCCGCGCCCGTATATGCTTCGCCTCTCGCCGCGCCGCGGAACGGTGCGGGGAAAGGGCATGGAGCTCTCCGTTCGTCGTGGCGTATAAAATCCATGGGCTCGTGGCCGATCCCGATGCGTCAGGCCTCATGGAAGCGGCCTGGATCCTGGAATTCACAACCGGGCAAAGCCCCGCCGGATCCCGAAGGAGGCTTCTGTGGAGCGCCTGGACTGGCAGGAGGCGTTGAAGGCTTATCGGGAAGATCGGACCTCGGGAGCGATGGCGCTGGCTTTTCGGGCCGCTCAGATTGTGGAGGAGTGGGCCCGGATCGCTCCCGTGGGGCGAATGGAGGACTTCGGTTCGGAGCTGGAAGGATTGCTGCATGCGCTCATCCAGGCGCATCCCGATATGGCGCCTCCCCGGCATCTGGCGGAGGCCGCCCGTCGGGCCATTCGGGAGGCTTCTGATCTGGCAGCGGCTCGAGCGAATCTGATCGCTGCGCTGGGGAAGTTCCGGCGCCAGCTGGAGGTTCATGAACGGGCCGCTGCCCGGCACGCGGCCTCGCTGCTTCGTTCCGCCCGGATGATCATGACCCATTCCCGGAGCGGCCTGGTGGCCCGGGCCCTGGCCTTCGCCGCGGAGAAAGGCCGCTCCCTTCAGGTCATCTGCCCGGTGTCGGAGCCCGGAGGGGAGGGCCAACGGATGTCCGAGGAGGTCGCCGCCATGGGCCACACCGCCATCCTCCTCCCCGATCTCGCCGCGGTGCACTGGCTTCCGCAGGTGGATCTGGTCCTGGTCGGGGCCGACGCGTGGGATGAGGAGGGGATCGTGAACAAGATCGGGACGCTGGCGCTGGCGATCCTGGCCCGGGCGTTCCAGCGCCCCTTCTTCGTCGTGGCAATTTCGGAGAAGCGATGGCCCGCTGGGGCGGGTCCCCATCCGGCTCGTGCCCTGCGCTCCCCTCCCCGGGCCAGCGAGGAGATCCCATGGTTCGAATTCGTTCCGCGATCGTATCTCACCGGCCTGATCCTGGAGGACGGGCTTTATCTGATGGCGTAGTCTCTCCCTACAGCTTGGCGGGCCGAAGGGAGGGGACATCGGAACAGGGGGACCGGGCAGGGCGCTTCCGGCCACCCCACCCCCTGGGACTTTAGTCCCAGGGGTAAGCCCTATCGGTTTCCTTAAATTTAGTGATGAGGCGGTTTGTCGTCTCTGGAGGGCTTTTGCGGCTGGGCTGACCGCTTTCTCCCCCTTCCGTGGCCCACGAGGTCGCACGGGGGAAATATTCTCGGAAGCCAGGCCAGCTCCCGGTGATGATGGGGTGGGCTCCCACCCCCCTGGAGAAGGCCCGCCGTCTAACTCCTGATCGGGGAGCACCGATGGTGCGCTTCAAGCGTGAGGAAGGTCAGGGGCTGGTCGAATATGCGCTGATCGTTCTGTTCATCGCGCTGATCGTCCTTGTGGCCCTTACGGTGTTTGGGCAAACCGTATCGAGTCTTTATTCCCAGGTTGTATCCAGCTGGCCTTAGCGATCTCTTCCATCCATTTTTTCGCGCGGGCGAATGCGCTCCCTCGCATCGAGCGTATGGCTTCCTCGCCCCCACCCTGGGTGGGGCGCGGGGAGCGCGGAGGTTCCCCAGGCTGCCCCGTTTCCCCCCATGGGCTGAAGTCTACTTCAGAAACTCAAGACCGCGATCCCCGCGACATCGGGCGCCCGGGATATGGATCCTGAAGGGGCTTTCTCCCCCCGTCGTCCCCCCAACCGGGTTCTTCCCTGGAATGAGTGCAGCGGAAGGAGAAGGCTTTTCTGGGGAAGGTCGGAGACCCATAACCCGAGATCGGCGCGTCCGTTATTCATGATGGACGTCGAACCGGTTCGGCTGTTCCATTCCCGCCGGGAAAGGATTTCTACGGGAGGAGGTGTCCCATGCGTCGGATAGGTCTCTGGCTGTTGATCCTGAGCGGGGTGTTTCTCCAGGTCGGAACGGTATGGGCTCAGGAGCCTTCGCCCACGGCGACTCCCGCTCCGGGCCGCCCCGCCCTGGTGAGGGGGAGCATCACCGCGATCGGGGATCACACGCTCACGCTGAACACCGAGCGTTGGGGAGCTCTGGAGGTTCAGATCCGGGAGGGGACTCGCTTCCATGTCCCCGGCTTTGTGCAGGCGGGCCTGGGTGAGGTGCGGGTGGGGGATCGAGCGACCGTCCATGGGCGCTGGATCGAAGAGGGCCGATCCGTGGAGGCCCATTGGGTGATCGTCCATGGCCCGGTTCAGGTCCGTCGTGGGACGGTGGAGCGGATCGATGTCGCAGCCCGGCGGCTGGAGGTGAAGACCCGCGCGGGCGAGGTGATCCCGGTGGAATGGACGGAGCATACGCGTTTGCATATCACGGGGGTGATCTCGCCGACCTGGTCGGATCTCGGCACCGGCTATCCGGTCACGGTCATCGGGCATTTCGTTGAGGGAACCTTCCTGGCCGGCCGGGTGATCTCCCATCGTCCCCATCGGCTGTTCCTCGGGGTCCTGCAGGGCGTGGAGGGAACGACGCTGGTGATCCAGACCCGGTCGGGAGAGGTGGTGCGGCTGCAGACCGATGCGCAGACCCGCGTTCGGATCCCGGGTCATCCGAACGCCACCCTCGCCGATCTTCGGGCAGGGGATACGGTGGCCGCGCGGGCGATCGGCAATCCGGATGGAACCTGGCTGGCCCGCACGGTGATCGCCCGCTCGCCGAAGGCCCCGCGGCCGGCCTCCCCGGGCCCCCGGCAGGGCCCTCCGCCCACCCGGCGGCCGTAAGCTGTGGGAGGATGTCCCTCGTCCATCCGGGGTTCGGGGAATCCGCCTGAGGGGTGTGGAAACGCGCCGCCCCTCAGGCGGGATCGGTTCAGGGCAACTCCATCTGCCAGGCCAGAGGAACACGATGCGTCTCCAGCGGATCCTTCTGGGCTTCCTGCTCGTTGAGGCGGCTATCCTGGGATCTGTTCCCGGATGCGTCCGGAAGATCTCTGAGGGGGGCCCTCAAGAGCCTCCCCGGGCGGCCCCGGGCCTCCCCTCTCCGACCGTGGGCGGCCCTCGCGACGCCCTCAAGCCCCCCTCGCCCGCTCCGGGTGAGGCCCACCCCGTGCCCGGGGAGGCGGTTCTCACGCTGGAAGGCCCGATCGAGGCCGTGATCCCTGGGGGGTATCGGGTCGCTGGACATCCGGTGCGGGTCTCCCCGGAGATCGATTCGGAAGGCCCCCTGCCTCCCGGGATCTACGTGACAGTGATCGGGACGCGCGCGCCGGATGGAGCGGTGATCGCGGAGGCCCTGGAGGTGCTGCGGCGGCCGGAGTCGGAAGGGGAATGGGAGGGAACGATTCAGGAGGTGCTCCCCCATGGATACCGGGTGGATGAGCATCGCGTGCTCGTGCTGCCCACCACGGCGGTGATGGGAAACCCTGAGCCCGGCCAGTATGTTTACCTTTCAGGCTTCGAACAGCCGGATGGCTCGATCATCGCGGACAGCATCATCGTGCTGGAGTCCCCATGATCCGCCTGGGATGCACGCCCGGGCCGGAGACGCCTCGGGCGGCCTCCGGCCCGTTTCCTCCTTCCCTCCCCTACATGGCCAGGAACGGATTCGCCACCCGCTCCTCGCCGATGGTGGTCCACGATCCGTGGCCGGGGTAGACCCGCGTTTCATCGGGTAGCGAGAGCAGCTTCTCCCGGATGCTGCGCATCAGGGTCTCATAATCCCCTCCCGGCAGATCGGTGCGGCCAATGCCCCGGGCGAAGAGAACGTCGCCGTCGAACACCACGCCGGCTTCCGGCTCGTAAAGCGAGATATGCCCCGGCGTGTGCCCGGGGGTGAACAGCACAGAAAATCGCAACGTCCCCACTTCCAGAACGTCGCCATCCTTCAGCTCCACATCCGGGAGGGGACTGGGAGGCATCGGGATCGCCCACCAGTCCGCGCCCCCTTTGGCCTGCAGGAGCGGGAGATCGGCGGGATGCAGCGCCAGAGGGGCGCCGGTGGCCGAAACCACCGCCCCGTTGGCGCCGATGTGATCCCAGTGCGCATGGGTGTTGACCACATAGCGCACTTTCAGCTCCATGGCCCGGACCACCGCCAGGATCTGGTCGGGATCCCAGCCCGGATCGATGATCACCGCCTCCCGGGTCTCCGGACAGGCCGCGATATAGCAATTGGTGGCGAGGGGGCCGACGGTTAAAATCCGCAGGAGCATGCGGGTGGAAGAAGAGCTGTGCGACATCCCGCGCCTCCTCAGGGGACTGCGCACCATGGGATTTAGAGCGGCCATTCCGGATGGTGCTGGGTGCTCCCGGTCCGAACAGGGCCTCGCCCTCCCGTCCGGGCGGAGGATTCTTCTCAGGGATATCGGCGGCTTGGCACCGGATCCTCCAGGGTCGCCCGGACGGCGGCTTCCACATAGGGCAGGGCCAGGCCCCCCAGCCCGGCCCCGAAGAGGATGCCGGTGATCCATCGCATCCATGAATTAAACGAGCCCAGAGCATCCCCCACATAGAACCACGAAGGCAGGCGTCCCCCGGTCAGCACCGCCAGCCAGACGTTGTCGTAGCGAAAGCCCCGCTCCCCGATTCCGTAGAGCAGATCGTTGATGAAATGCGAAGTGCCATCCAGGGTCATGGGGAGAGCAAGCAGGAAGAAAAGCCCCACGGAGATCGGCCGCCAGCGGCGGCCGCTCAGGGCGTAGAGCAGAGCGGTTGCCCAGAGGCTGGTATACATCGAGATCATGCGATCGGACCATGCGACCTTGTATCCGAAAGTGGGGTTGCCGATGAACGCCCGCAGCTGCAGGGGATCCTCATAGGGCCAGACCTGACGGATCTCGTTCAATGAATACATCGGCTTAAGCCCGAAGAGGAAAAGGGAACGCTGGGGCAGCTGATGGCAGAAGAGGCTGTAAAAATCGTAAAGCCCGCGGGCGGGGATCTCCCATCCCAGGTGCATGAGCACCGGTGCCAGCCAGGGCAGGCCGACGAACAGGCCATACCCGACCAGAAAGACCCAGACCCATTCCTGTAGCAGCCAGCGGCCGATGCGCTCCGAAACCGGCTGCGATGCCTCCCGCGGCCGGAGCCAGTCG
This sequence comes from Candidatus Thermoflexus japonica, assembly GCA_002898735.1. Lineage (GTDB taxonomy): Bacteria > Chloroflexota > Anaerolineae > Thermoflexales > Thermoflexaceae > Thermoflexus > Thermoflexus japonica. Next base: position 5,734 of record BEHY01000062.1, on the reverse strand, counting down.
TTGCCCGGCTGGGGCTCCGGATCCGCCCGGATGCGGTTCTCCAGTGGGACTCCCATCCGGAATATCCTCCCCCTTTCGGATGTCCCTGTTCCCCTGTCGCATGCCCTTCAGGGTGATATTATGATAGCTTAGCCTGTCCCCTCCCGGCCAGAACCGGCCGGTGCATCCTGTGGAAGGCGGCGGATATGGGCAATGCCCGGCGTGCCCGTCCGGGGCCTGCTTTCTCAGAACACCTGTGTGGGAGGTTCCCTATGCGCCTGCCGTTCTTCGGCCCGACGTTCGAAGAGATGCGGAATCCATCGGCTCAGCCGGCGGAGGTCCGCGCGCGCGCCCTCGAGGTCCGGGAGCGCGATCCCCTGGATTCTTACAACCTCTTCAACATCACATGGCGGGATCCGGCCGGTCGGATTTATTACGAGGTCCTGCCCTCTGCCCTCACCGGCGTGGAGGCGCCCATCGTGGTCCTGTATTCCAGGGATTTCCCCACCGGCTCTCACAAGGTAGGAGCGGCCTACTCGATTCTGATGGAGAAGGTGCTCCTGGAAGGCCTGCGGCCCGGGGAACATATCCTGGTCTGGCCCTCGACCGGGAACTATGGGATCGGCGGGGCCTGGGTCGGCGGTCGGATGGGGTTTGAAGGGATCGTGATCCTTCCCGAGGGGATGAGCCGGGAGCGGTTTGAGCGGATCGCCGCCTATGGCGCGCGGGTGATCAGGACCCCGGGCTCCGAGAGCAACGTGAAAGAGATCTACGACAAATGCAAGGAGCTGGCCGCTGCCGATCCGCGGGTGCGCATCCTGAACCAGTTCAGCGAGCTCGGGAACTATCGCTTCCACTATTACGTGACCGGGAACACCATCGTCGAGCTGGCCGCTGCGCTCCACCAGCAGGGGATTGGGAACGGCCGGGTGGCCGCCTTCGTCTCGGCGATGGGCTCGGCGGGGACCATCGGCGCGGGCGATCGCCTGAAGCAGGTATGGCCGGCGTGCCGGATCGTCGGCCTGGAGCCGATCCAGTGCCCCACGCTTTACATGAACGGCTACGGCGTCCATGACATCCAGGGCATCGGCGACAAGCATGTCACCTGGATCCACCACGTGATGAACATGGATGCCCTGATGTGTGTGGATGATCTCTCCTGCAAGAAGGGCCTGCAGCTCCTGACAGAGGAACCGGGCTGGAAGGTGCTCGCCCGCTGGGGGATCCCCGAGGATCAGATCCAGCGCCTTTCCGGGATCTTCGGCATCAGCGGGGTCGCCAACGTGCTGGGGGCCATCAAGACGGCGAAGTTCTACCGGTTCGGTCCGAAGGACCTCATCGTCACCGTCGCCACGGATAACATCGAGCGCTATCGATCGGTGATGGCGGAGCTCACGCGGCAGTGCGGGCCGATGGATGAGACGGAGGCCACGGTGCGCCTGGTCCACATCTTCCACGGCCAGGGGCTGGACTGGATCCAGGAGGGGACGCAGGAGAACCGGCGCCGGTGGCACAATCTCAAATACTTCACCTGGGTGGAGCAGCAGGGGAAGACGGTGGAGGAGCTGGACGCCCAGCTGGATCCGGAGTGGTGGGAGCGGGAGCAGGCCCGCATCCCGGAGCTGGACCGCATGTGGCGCGAGGCGCGGGGGTTTTAACCGGCTGGGAATCCCCGGATCGGAGCGGCATCTATGGGGGCGGCCGTCGCTGCCTTTTTCGATGTGGATTACACGGTGCTTTCGGTGAGCTCGGGGAGGCAATGGATCCGCTATCTCCGCCGGAGCGGCCGGATGACCTGGGCGATGTGGGGGACGTTCCTCTGGCTGGCGTTGCGCTACTATCTGGGGCTGCTGGAGTTCCCCCGGGCGAGCGCCAGGCTGACCGCGATGATCGCTGGGGCCGATGAGGGGGCGTTCCGGGAGGAAACCCGCCGGTGGTTTGAGGAGTGGGTGCGGCCCTACATCGCCCCGGGGGCGGTGGAGCGGATCGCCTGGCACCGCGCCCGGGGACATCGGGTCGCCCTGGTTTCCGCGGCCACGGAATACGTGGTGCGTCCCCTGGCCGAGGCCCTGGGGATCCCGGATTACCTGTGCACCCGTCTGGAGGTCGTGGATGGGCGTCTCACCGGGCGGGTGGTGGAGCCGCCATGCTATGGCCCGGGGAAGGTCTACTGGGTGGAGCGCTATGCGGCCGAGAACGGGATCGACCTGGCCCGGAGCTACTTTTATTCCGATAGCTACACGGATCGCTATCTCCTGCTGCGGGTGGGCCATCCGGTGGCGGTGAATCCCGATCCCCGCCTGCGGCGCCTGGCCCGGCGACGGGGGTGGCCGATCGAGCGTTTTTACTGAGAAGCTGCTGATCGCTCCTCGAGCATCGACCGGTTGTTCCTGGAAGGATCCTGAAGGAGGAAGCCAGGAGGGATGGATGCGACGTCCCATCCGCATCATCGGGGTGCCCATGGATCTGGGGCAGAGCCGGCGCGGTGTGGATATGGGCCCCAGCGCCGTTCGCTACGCCGGACTGCAGGCCCGCCTCGAGGGGCTGGGCTATCCGGTGGAGGACGGGGGCAACATCGCGGTCCCGGTTCCGGAGGAGGTGCGGGCCGCCGGCCCGGGAGGCATGCGCCATCTGGAAGCCGTGGCCGAGGCCTGCGAGCGGGTCTTCGAGGCCGTGCGGGAGGCGGTGACCGCTGACCGGTTCCCCATCATCCTGGGCGGCGATCATTCCATCGCGATGGGGAGCATCGCGGGGGTGGTGGCCGCCGCCGGCCCGATCGGTGTGTTATGGATCGACGCCCACGGCGATTTCAACACCCCGGAGACCTCGCCATCAGGGAACATCCATGGGATGCCCCTGGCGCACCTGGTGGGTCGTGGCCATCCTCGCCTCATTCGGATCGGCGGGCCGGAGCCCACCCTGCGTCCGGAGCAGGTGGTGCTGGTGGGCGTTCGCTCCCTGGATCTGGAGGAGCGGCAGGCCCTGGCTGGAAGCGGGGCGCTGGTCTTCACCATGCGGGAGATCGATGAGCTGGGGATCGCGACGGTGGTGCGTCAGGCCCTCACCCGCCTGAAGGCATGGCCCCGCCTCCACGTCAGCCTGGATCTGGACGTCCTGGACCCCCAGGTCGCTCCCGGGGTGGGCACGCCGGTGCCCGGCGGGCTGACGTATCGAGAGGCGCACCTGATGATGGAGCTGCTGGCCGATAGCGGCCGCGTGGGATCGGTGGATGTGGTAGAGATCAACCCGATCCTGGACGAGCGGAATCGAACGGCGGAGCTGGCGGTGGAGTTGCTGGCCTCCCTGCTGGGGCAGCAGATCCTGTAGGGGCGGCCTTCCCGCTTCAGCTCAACAGGCCACCGGCTCGAGCCGGAGATCTCCAACCCCCACCAGGCCTCACGGCTTCCCCTTCCTGCGGCTCGGAGAGGAGGAAGCTCCAGGCCCATGGGGGCATGCAACCATGGGTGACCCCGCCCGTCCCTCCACACCCTTCTCCCTGGGGGAACGATGACGGGCCATCGCGTGGCCGCTCATTCCGGATAAGTCGGCCCTGCCGTGAGCGGCCCCACCAGGTTTCGGAACTCCGTCCGGCTCCAATCACAGCGGGTGCAGGCAACCCGGATTTCCTCCACGTAGGGGTCATGATCGTCGGGTTGGAGAATGGACCAGCGGAGCCGGCCGCCGCACTGGGGGCAGGTCGGGGTGATCAGCCAGGAGTAAACCCCGGGAGGGTTGATCCAGGCCAGGGCCGTCATCACCAGGGCCAGGACGACGCCGATCAGGGCGGGCCCCTGGGGCCGCGCGCCGATCCAGATCCCTGCCCAGATCAGCGCCAGCATGGCGATGAACCAGCGCACATAACGATAACGAATGAACAGCATGGGTTCCTCCGTTCTCAGGCTGGCATCTTGCGATCGAACGCGTCACGGCGGCCACAACCACCCCTCGGGCGGCTTGCGGGCGCGCGTATGCCTCGGATCTCGATCCCCTTCACCCGGTTATTCTTTCCTGGCATTATTCGTGAAAACGGGGAGATGGCCCAGGGAGATGATATGGCGCCACTTTGCCCGCTCGCCTTCCGTGAACACGGCCGCTTCCGCGATCACGATCGCACCGGCTTTATTCATCAGCAGGCGCATGGCCTGCAACGTCGACCCGGTGGAGATCACGTCATCCACCAGCACCACCTTCCGGCCCCGCACCAGTTCGATGTCTTTCTCGTCCAGATACAGCGTCTGCGGCTGCCCCGTCGTGATGGATAGGGTCTCCGCGCTCAGCGCTTCGCCCATATAGGGTTTATAGCTCTTGCGCAGGATCACGTAGGGCAGGCCGGTTTCAATAGAAAGCTGATAGGCCAGGGGGATCGCTTTCGCCTCCGGGGTGACGATGACCTCCGCTTCCCTGGGGATCCGCTTCGCCAGCTCTTTGGCAGCGGCCAGGACCACCTCGGTGTCTCCCAGCATGTTGAAGATCGCGATGCGCACGCCCGGGGCGATCTCAAATAGCGGAAGATGACGGACCAGCCCCGCGATCTCCACCGTATAGGTCTCACGCTTCGGGCGCATAGGGTTCACCTCCCGCCGGGATGCCGAAGCTATTATAACTCAACCGGGTTATAATGCGATCGGGGATCTTCGCAGGAACTGAACCTCACGGCGAGGAGGCGACACGAATGAAAGCAGTGATCCCGGTGGCCGGGTTTGGAACCCGGTTGCGCCCGCACACCTATAGCAAGCCGAAGCCGCTGATCAACGTCGCCGGCAAACCCTTCCTGGGCTATATCCTGGAGAAACTGGCCGCCCTGAACCCGGAGGAATACATCTTCATCGTGGGCTATCTGGGCGAGCAGATCCAGCACTATGTGGACAGCACCTACCGGTTGCCCGCCCGTTATGTGGAGCAGAAAGAGCTCCTCGGACAGGCCCACGCCCTCTGGCTGGCCCGTGACTATATCGATGGCCCCATCGTGATCATCTTCGCGGACACCCTTTTTGAGGCAGACCTTCAGGAACTGGATGCCCCGGATGTGGATGGGATCGCCTTCGTGAAAGAGGTCGAAGACCCCCGCCGTTTCGGTGTGGTGGAGCTGGACGCGCGGGGCTATGTCACCCGATTTGTGGAGAAACCGGCCAGCCTGGAGAACCGTCTGGCGGTGATCGGGATGTATTACATTCGCAATGGTCCCCTGCTGGTGAAGGCCTGCGAGGAGCTGATGGCCCGCGGCATCCGCACGCGGGGCGAGTATTTCCTGACCGATGCCCTCAACATCTTCCTGGAATACGGCCAGCGGCTGCGGGTTCGTGAGGTGAATGTATGGGTGGATTGCGGGACGCCGGAGGCCGTGCTGGAAACAAACCGGTATCTCCTCTCCCACGGCCACGATAACTCCCGGGAGGCCCAGCGGGAGGGGGTGGTGATCATCCCACCGGTCTTCATCTCCCCCAGCGCCCACGTGCGACACGCGGTGATCGGCCCCTATGCCACCATCGCCGATGGATGCTTCATCGAAAATGCGATCATCCGGGACTCCATCGTGGACAGCGGGGCGCGGATCGTGAACGCGGTCCTGGAGCAGTCCCTGATCGGACGTGACGCATATGTGGGCGGGCGGTTCCGGCGGTTCAATGTGGGGGATTCCTCCAGCATCGATTTCACCTGAGCGACACGGACGGTGGGGCTTTATCCGAACCGTTCCGGGGTTACGCCGCCGGCTTCTTCGCAGGGCCAGCCGGATCATCGGGCGACGGGCCCTCCA
>BEHY01000061.1 GCA_002898735.1 Candidatus Thermoflexus japonica | reverse complement strand
GGGGATCGCCTGCGTTACGAACAGGCGTTGAGACGCGGGCACGAGGCCCTCTGGCAGAAGCAGTGGACGGCGGCGATCGCGGCTTATCGGGAGGCGCTGGCCGCCTTTCCGGATCAGCCGGAAGCCCTGACGGGCCTGGGCCTGGCGTGCATGGAGGCCGGCCACTACGAGGAGGCCGTAACGGCCTTTCGGCAGCTGATGCGGCTTCGCCCGGGCGATCCCACGCCGGTGCTCCGCCTCGCGGAGGTTTACCAGCGCGCCGGCCGCCTCGCGGAGGCCGCCTCCCATTACCACCAGGCGGGCCAGCTGTTCGTGGAGCAGGCCGATCTCCGCCGGGCGGTCCAGGCATGGGTTCAGGCGATCCGGTTGGAGCCCGGGCGGGTGGAGACCCTGGAGGCGCTGGCCCGGGCGTATCGGCAGCTCCATCAGCCGGAGGCAGCGATCCGGGCCGATCTCGCCCGGGCCCGCGCCTGGGTTCAACAGGGGGATCTGCAGCGGGCGCTGGAAGCGGTCAGCGCCGCGCTGGCTCTGGATCCCGATCATCCCCAGGCGCTGCAGGCGCGAGACTGGCTGCGGGCTCAGCTCGCCCGCCGAACCGGCACCGGCCCGTTGCCCCCCTTACCCGCCCGCGGGGCGGAAGCCGAGGCGGAACAGGCCCGGGCGGAAGCCTTCTGGATGCTGCCGCTGGAGGAGGGGGAAGCCCCCACCGATCTGATCCGTCAGGCCCTCTCCCAGGCCCTTCAAACGCTGGCCGATCTGGTGTTCTCCGAGGATCGCGGCACGTTCTCCGAAGAGGAGTGGTTCCGGATCCATGCGGGGTTGGGGCGGGCGGTGGATGCGCATTCCCGGGGCCAGTGGCGGGAGGCCCTGGCCCTTTATGACCAGGTCCTGGGGGCCGGATTGGAGCACCCCGCCCTGATGTTCGCCACCGGGGCCATCCTGACGGAATTGAAGCGTTGCGATGAGGCCGCCTCGCGGCTTCAACGAGCGATGGCCTCCCCGGCTTATTATCTGGCCAGCCTGCTCCTGCTGGCCCGCTGTGAGGAGCGTCATGGAGCCCCGGAGCGGGCGGCGGAGCGATATCTGGAAGCCCTGGAGCACATCGATCGGGAGCTGCTCCATCCCGCTCCAGCGGAGGAGCTGCGCGAGCGCTATCGCTTCCTGCGGGGTTGGATCCCGCGACATCCCGAGCAGCAGGCGGCCCTCCGGAAGGGGGCGCAGCAGATCCTGGAAAGCCCCACCTGGCGGGATCGTGTGACCCTGATCCGACGGGCCCTGGACCAGTGGACGGCGGAGACGCCGTTCCGGCTCACCCTGGCGGATGCGCTGATGTGCCCGGATGGGGAGCGCCTCCTGATCGAGCTGGGGCAGGCTTACACCTGGGCGCAGCACGGTCTGTTCTACAGCGCGCTGGAGGAGGCGATGCGGATCGTGGCGGGGATGCCCTTTGCGCCGCTGGCCCATCTGGCCCTGGGCCGGCTGCTCGTCTGGGGCCATCGCGGTCAGACGGCGGTGGGGAAATTCCGGACGCTGGGCGAGTATTTTCTATTTATGGAGGATCCCTATATGGCGATGGCCGCCTTTGAGCAGGCCCTTCAGCTCGCCCCGCTCGATCTGCCTGCCCTGCAGCGGTTGCTCCGCCTTTCTCAGGAGCTCGGGGATCCCTCCCGAACCATCCAGGCATTCACGGGCATGGTCGATGCATATTTGCAGATGGCGAACCTGGAGCAGGCGGAGCGGATCTGCCAGGAAGGGCTGGATTGGGCTTCGCGGCGGGGGCTTTCCGGTATGGCGCTCCGCCCCCTCCTGCTCCGGCTGGTGGAGATCGCCGTTCAGCGCCTGGATTGGGCCCGGGCGGTTGAGCATCTGGAGCGGCTCCGGACCATCGATCCGAGGGATCTCGAGATCCGCTGGGGTCTCGCCGAGGCCTACCTGCGCGCCCGCCGGAGGGAGCAGGCGCTGGCGGAGGTGCACGATCTGCTGAACCACGCGCGGGCTGCGGGCCGGCTGGCGGAGGCGATGTCAAACCTTGAGGAACTGATCGCGCTCTCCCCGGAAGAGCCGGGTTTGCGGCAGCTGGCCGCCCAGGCTTATCTGGAGCTCGGCCAGAGGGAATCGGCGATGGCGCACCTGGAGCGGATCCGGGGACACGATCTTCAGCAGGGACGCCGGGACGAGCCCGGGCGATCGATCAATCCCGGATCCAGCTGAACCGGGGCCGGGCCGCGCTGTTCTCGGAAGTTGATCCGCTGATCTCGCCTCCCCGCTGCACGGGGCTCTGGGTGGCGGCGGGGCTTTCCTGTGTTCCCAGGATATCTGTCGTTGGGTTCAGATTCGGAAGGTTCTTCCCCTCTCGTCCCTGTTTTCCGGATCAGGACCTGGCGACAGATGTCCTGAGAGATGCATCCTCCTGGGGAACAGGATGGAGATCCATTAGACAGGTGAGCTTTCGTGCGGGATCTGGTTTATCTGCTGGATCAGCTGAACTGGATCAGCCTGATCGATATCGGGCTGGTGACGCTTCTCTTTTTCGGGATCCTGTATTCCCTCAAGGGGACGCCGGCCGTTACGTTGATCCGGGGCCTGTTCATCCTCGTCCTGCTCGTTCTGATCCTGAGCGGGCCTTTGAGCTCCCTCCGGGCCATGCGCTGGCTTCTGGAACGGACCCTGCCGGCCCTCCTGATTGCCATCCCGATCATTTTCCAGCCTGAACTCCGTCGGGCCCTGGAGCGGTTGGGGCGCCTGGGGCTCTGGTTGCAGCGGGACCCCCAGGGGGCACGGGCGGATGAGGTGATCGAGGCCCTGGTGCAGGCGTGCCCGCGCCTGGCGGAGCGCCGGCACGGCGCCCTGATCGTCCTGGAGCGCACCACGGGCCTTGAGAATTATATTGAGACCGGGATCCGGCTGGATGCCCGGGTGACCCCCGAGTTATTGATGACCATCTTCGCGCCGAACACCATTCTGCACGATGGCGCGGTGATCATCCGGGATGGGCGGGTGGTGGCCGCCGGTTGTATTTTGCCGCTCACCACCGGATGGCTGGGGGATCCCCAGCTGGGCCTGCGCCATCGGGCGGCCATCGGGATCACGGAAGTGAGCGATGCGCTGGCGATCGTGATCTCGGAGGAGCGGGGGACGATCTCGGTGGCCCTGAACGGGCGGATGGTGCGCCGCCTGGACGCGCGGCGTCTGGAGCTGGTGTTGCGGAACTTCTACAGCCCCCCGCCGGAGGTCGAGCGGACCCAGCGGTGGTTCCAGGAGCTGCGGGAGCTCGGGCGGCGGGCATGGGTCCTCTTCTTCCCCCATCAGGGAAGCCGGGGATAGGCCGAACGGGCATCCCGTCGTGCGCGCGGAGAGCCGGGGGCGGGGCCGGCCATCTCCCCGGACATTACGTAAATAAAGCCCTCGTCCGGTGAAGGAGATGCGGGGAACCCGGTGGATACGGGAGAATCTGGGCCTGGCCTTGCTGGCCTTTGGGATGGCCTTTGCCCTCTGGGCGGCCGCGGTGTGGGAGGAGAACCCGCCGGTGGAGCGGACGCTGGCGGATCTGCCCCTGGTGTTCCATGGGCTGGGATCGGATCATGTGGTTTTCGAAGCCTCGGCGGAACGGATCCGCCTCCGCCTCCGGGTGCCGCGCGCCATCGAAGGCAGCCTCTCCCCTCAGGATGTCGAGGCCTTCGTCGACGTCCAGGGGCTGGGGGAAGGCGCCTATGAGCGGCCGGTCCAGATTCGGATCCAGCGGCGGGGCATTCAGATCCTGAGCGTGGATCCCCCGCGGGTTCGCTTCCGCCTGGAGCGGGTGGAAAGCCGGGAGGTTCCGGTGTCCATTCAGGTCCTGGGGCAACCCGCCATCGGCTATCAGGCCGGGAACCCCCTTCCGGCGCTCTCCGAGGTGCGGGTGAGCGGCCCGCGCTCGCGGGTGGCGGTGGCGGCCATGGCCGTGGGGAGGATCCAGATCGACGGCGTGCGGCAGTCGGTGGAAACCCAGGTCCGGCTGGCCGCGGTGGACCCGCAGGGGGTGTTGCTTCCGGAGCTGAACGTTGAGCCGGAGCAGATCACCGTCACGGTTCCGGTGGAGCAGCGTCTGGGCTTCCGCGAGCTGCCGGTCCGGGTGGCGCTGCAGGGGCGGCCCGCCCGGGGCTATCAGCTCACGGAGATCTCCGTGGATCCACCGACGGTGACCCTCACCGGGGATCCCCGGCGGCTGGAGGAGATCGGGAGCTTCATTTCGACGGAACCCATTGACCTCTCGGAGGCCCGCGGGGAGCTCATCGCGGAGGTCCCTCTGGTCCTCCCGGCAGGGGTGGCCCTGGTGGGCAGCCCCGCTACGGTGGAGGTTCGGCTTCAGGTGGAACCGATCCTCAGCACCCAGGTCTTCCAGCAGGTCCCTATTATGGTGGAAGGCCTTCGGCCGGGGGTGATCGCCCGCCTCTCGCCTGAGACCGTGGATGTCATCCTCCGGGGGCCGCTGCCGTATGTGGAGAACCTCCGGCCGGACGAGCTGCGGGTGTGGATCGATGTGGGGGATCTGGAGCGGGGAACCTATACGCTCACGCCCACGGTCACCCTCAGCGCCCCTGTGGCCAATCTCTCATGGACGCTGATCCCGCCGAACATCCAGGTATCCCTCATGCCCGCGCCCACGCCGACCCGATCGCGTTAGCGCGCGGCTTCGGGGCTTTCCAGGGCGTGCCCTTGCGTGTAAATCAACAAATCCGCAGAAGGGCGCGCCGGCCGGATAGCTATTCGGGTAGCGCGGGGGGATGTAAAAATTGTCCAGCACCCGCGCCTTCTCGATCAGATCCGGGGGAACGGAGATGGCATCCGGGAGCTCCTGAAGCAGACGGGCGATCCCATGTCCCCAGGCTTCCTGCCCGCAGGAGCGGTGCAGCGCTTTCACCGCCTTCTCCGCTGCCTGCTGGGCAGCGAAGCACGCCCATTCATGCCGTCCGGCCCGGCGTGAATCCTCCGCCTGCTCCAGATCCCGCTCCGCCTGTCGAAACCAATCCATCGCCCGATTGCCCATCCTCGTCCGCCATCGACAGGAGTTCCGCAGCTGGCCCTGCCCCGGAGGCTTCTGAGCCTCGAGGAGGACCATCCGGTTTCCCCGGGTTTGAGCCCAACGGCAGGAGTCCGGATCGGGAAAAGAGACGTGGGAGGGTCACGGCCGATACCGGTAAAGCATCCGTGGGAACGCGATCGCTTCGCGGATGTGATCGAGATGGCAGATCCAGGCGACCGTCCGTTCGATCCCCAGCCCGAAGCCGCTGTGGGGCACGGACCCGTAGCGCCGGAGATCCAGATACCACTGATATTCCTCCAGCGGAAGGTTATGTTCCCGGATCCGCTGCAGCAGGAGGTCGTAATCGGCGATCCGCTCGCTGCCCCCGATGATTTCCCCATAGCCTTCCGGGGCCAGCAGATCCGCGCAGCGCACCACCTCCGGCCGCTGGGGATCCGGTTGCATGTAAAAGGCTTTGATGGACGCGGGGTAATGGGTGACGAAGACCGGCTTCTCGAAATGGAGGGAGAGGGCGGTCTCGTGGGGAGCCCCGAAATCATCCCCCCATTCGATCCGCAGGGCAGCCTTCCGCTCCGGATCCGCCTCTTCCTCCGCCCATTCGTTCAGCAGACGGACCGCCTCATCATAGGTGATGCGGGGGAAGGGCGGCGTCACTTTTTCCAAAGGCGCGGTGTCGCGCTCCAGCACCCGGAGCTCGTTGCGGCGCTCTTCCAGCACGCGGGCGACCACATACGAGACCAGCTGCTCGGCGATCTCCAGCATCTCCTCAAACGTGCAGAAAGCCATCTCGGGCTCCACCATCCAGAACTCCAGCAGATGCCGCCGGGTCTTGGAGCGCTCCGCCCGGAAGGCGGGCCCGAAGCAGTAGACACGGCCGAACGCGAAGATGTTGGCCTCGTTATAGAGCTGCCCGGTCTGGGCCAGATACAGCCGCTCCCCGAAATAATCCACCGGGAAAAGGGTGGTGGTTCCCTCCGCCGCCGTCGCGGTCAGCAGCGGCGTGTCCACGTTCAGAAATCCGTGTCCATCCAGCCAGTCCCGGATGGCCCGGATCACCGTGGCGCGGATGCGCTGGATCGCCCACTGGCGGGAGGAGCGGAGCCATAAGTGCCGGTGGTCCAGCAGGAACTCCACCCCGTGCGCTTTGGGGCCGATGGGATAATCCTGCGCCAGGTGGACGATCTGGATCTCCCGGACGGCGATCTCATACCCTCCGGGGATCCCCGGCGCCCGGGCGTCCTGGCGGACGATACCGGTGACGATGAGGGAGGACTCCTGGGTCACGCGACGGGCGGTCTCGAACGTCTCCGGGGGGACATCCCGCATGGACACCACGCACTGGGCGATGCCGGTCCCATCCCGCACCAGCAGGAAGTAAAGGCGGCCCTTGTCCGTCTTGTGATAGAGCCAGCCCTGGACGGTGACCTCCTGCCCCACATACGCTGCGATCCGCTCGATCCGCATAACCGGTGCCGTCATTCGGTCCCTCCAGCGGGTTCTCCCGGGAAGTCGGGGTTTCCTCTATCCCATCTCCTGACGGCCCTGGAGGGCGCGGACCAGGGTGATCTCATCGGCGTATTCCAGGTCGCCCCCCACCGGCAGGCCCCGGGCCAGGCGGGTGATGCGCACGCCCATTGGGGCCAGCAATCGATGGATATAGACCGCGGTGTTCTCGCCCTCCAGGCTGGGGTTGGTGGCCAGGATCACCTCCCGCGGGGGTTCGCGCTGCACCCGTTCCACCAGCTCCCGGATCCGAAGGTGCTCCGGCCCGATGCCATCCATCGGGGAGATCACCCCATGGAGCACATGGTAGACGCCCGTGTATTCCCCGGTGCGCTCAATGGCCAGCACATCCAGGGGCTCCTCCACCACGCAGATCACCCCATGGTCGCGGCGCTCATCCCGGCAGATCGCGCATGGGCTCTCGTCGGTAATATGGAAACAGATCTCGCACAGGCGGGTCTGCCGCTTCAGCTCCCGCAACGCCTCCGCCAGGGCCATCACCTCCTCGTCCGGCGCTCGCAGCAGGTAAAAGGCCAGGCGGGAGGCCGTCTTCGGCCCGATCCCGGGAAGTTTCACCAGGGCCTCGATCAGACGTGCGATGGGAGGAGGGGTAATCGTCGTTAACGGACGCATATCGGCTCACCCACCCCGGTCGAATTCCATCCGGAGAGCTCTCCCCATTCCTCGGTGGACAGCGCCATGCTCATCATAGCACAGCCGCCGGTTTCCCCCGGGGATCCCGGAGGCCGGCGGAGCTTCTCCGTGTTCTCGGGATGTCCGCCGTGGGGCCCGGATGCGGCGCCGTCAGCCGGTCACAGGAGCGCCCGCAGGGCCTGATCCAGATCCTCGATGAGATCCTCCGGATGCTCCAGGCCGATGGCGAGACGAAGAAGATTGTCCGGGGTGGTGGTCCCGGGGCCTTCGATGGAGGCCCGATGTTCGATGAGGCTCTCCGGGCCGCCGAAGCTGGTGGCCCGGGTGAACCATCGCACCCGGGCCGCGACCTGGAAAGCCGCGTCCCGCCCTCCCCGGACCTGAAAGGACACCAGGCCGCCGAACATGGACATCTGACGGGCGGCCACCGCATGGCCGGGATGCCCGGGCAGGCCCGGGTAATGCACGGCCTCCACGGCGGGATGCTGGGCCAGAAAGGCGGCGACCCGCATCGCGTTCTCGGAGTGGGCCCGCATCCGGTAGGGCAACGTGCGCAGGCCGCGCAGGATCAGCCAGCTCTCAAAGGGGGATAGGACCGCGCCGCCCGTGATCTGGATCTCCCGCAGGCGCCGGGCGAAAGCGCTGTCCTCTTTCAGCACCACGATCCCACCCATCGCATCGCCGTGTCCGCCCAGGTATTTGGTGGCCGAGTGCACCACGCCGTCCGCCCCAAGGGCCAGGGGGCGCTGAAGGACAGGGGTGGCCAGGGTGTTATCGCAGATGCAGAGGGCGCCGGCCTGACGGGCCATGGCGGCCACCCGGGCGATCTCGGTGATGCGCAGCATGGGATTGGAGGGCGTTTCCACCCAGATCAGACGCGTGTTCGACCGGATGGCGGCTTCTACAGCGACGGGATCCGTCAGATCCACAAACGAGATGGAAAGCCCCCAGCCGGTGGCGATCTCCTGGAACAGGCGGGCGAGGCCGTGGTAGAGATCCCTGGGGGCGATCACGTGATCCCCGGGGGAGAGGGCCTGCAGAACCGCAAAAGCCGCTGCGGAGCCGGAGGCGAAAGCCATCGCCACCGCGCCGCCCTCCAGGGCGGCCATCGCCTCCTCCAGGGCCTCACGGTTGGGATTCCCATGGCGGGTATAGATGTAGCCGCGGGGATAGCTTCCATCGGCGGCCCGCTCGAAGGTGGTGGAAAGATGGAGCGGCGGCGCGATCGCTCCGGTGGCCGGATCGATGCGAGCTCCTGCGTGGACAGCCAGGGTCTCCAGGCGCATCGCTGTGCCCGCTCTACAGCAGCCCGCCCAGACCCATCTGGCCGGCGAGGGCGTTCAGCCGTTCCGCCGCGTAGGTCTGGGACTGCTCGATCGCCTGATTGATGGCGGCGACCAGCAGATCCTGCAGCATCTCGACATCTCCGGAGGAAATCAGCGCCGGATCGATCGCGATGGAGCGGATGCGCTGATCCCCCGTGATCACCACGGTGATCGCTCCGCCGCCGGCGGTCACGGTCAGCGTCTCCTGAGCCAGCATCTCTTTGGTTTTCACCATCTCCTCCTGGAGCCGCTGGATCTGCTGGAGGAGCTGCATCGGATTGCCAGGCAAACGCCCTTTCGCCATGGGGGTGCTCCTGAAGAAGGATGAATCGCGAACGCGCAGGATTTGCGCCATGGGGCTCCGGTTCTCGAAAACCCGGATCCCTCGGTTTCTCCCCTCACTCCTCCTCGACCTGCGCCCCGAGGTCTTCCACCGCCCGCCGGATCAGCGGATCCTCCAGGGCGGGGCGCCCCCGACGGGTTTTCCGCGCCACGATGTTTTGAATGCGCACCGGGAGCCCGAACGTATGGCTCAGGATGTCTTCCACCAGGGCCTGGGCTTTGGCCCGGGGATCCTGGAATTTGTCCCGCAGCAGTTCAGAGGGCCAGGCCAGCACCACGGTGTTCCCTTCCACGCTGTGAAGGGCGCATGACTTCAGCAATGCTTCGGTGGGAAGGCTCTGGGCCCGAACCGCTTTCAGGATGCTGGCCCAGCGTTCCCGAAGCGTCTCTAAGGTCAGGCCCCCGGCCCCCGCCCCCGTTGCCGGGGCAGCGCTGGGGGGCAGTGGGGACGGTGTTCCAGCGGCGGGAGGGGCGGAGGGCGCGGCGGAGGGCGTCAGCGCAGGGGCTGGAGTCGGAGCCGCCCGAGTCGCCCGGGCCTGCTGGCAGGCCAGCGCCGCATCGACGAAGGCCAGTTCCAGGGCCAGCTGGGGCTGCCATGCCGTGCGCATATCCGATGCCGCCGCCGTGAACAAACGGATGAGGCGGGGGAGGATCTCCGGGGGCAACGTGCGCGCATGCCGTTGCGCCGCCGCGATCTGTTCCGCGGGAAGATCCAGGGCCTCGGTGTTTCCCCACTGGATCCACATCACCGCCCGCAGATGCTCCACCAGCTGGCGGGCGAGCTGCTGCGGATGGGCCCCTTCCTCCACCGCCCGGGCGATCAGCGTTAAGCCCCGGGCCATCTCGCCCTCCCCCAGCGCCTCGATCATCTGGCTGACCAGATCCCAGCGCCCGGCTCCCAGGGCTCGCTGGACCCGTTCCACCGTGATGGGCTCCTCGTCGGCCGCCAGCTGATCCAGCAGGGTGACCGCGTCCCGAAGACTGCCAGTGGCCTGTCGGGCGATCCAGGTCAGGGCTTCCGGCTCCGCCCTCAACCCCTCGGCCGTCACGATCTCCTCCAGGCGCCCCGCGATCTCCGCGGTGCTCAGCCGGCGGAAATCGAACCGCTGGCAGCGCGAGAGGATCGTAGCCGGGATCCGGTGGGGTTCCGTCGTCGCCAGGACGAAGATCACGTGCGGCGGGGGCTCCTCCAGGGTCTTGAGGAGCGCGTTGAACGCCTCGGTGGTGAGCATATGGGCCTCGTCGATGACGTAAACTTTGTAGCGGGCCTCGCTGGGGGAGAACCGAACCCTCTCCCGGAGATCCCGGATCTCATCGATGCCCCGATTGGACGCGGCGTCGATCTCGATGAGGTCGATGAGGCGGCCCTCGTTGACGGCCTGGCAGATCCGGCAGCGATCGCAGGGGCGCTCCTCCACGGACTCGGCCAGGCAGTTCACCGCCTTGGCCAGGAGGCGCGCCGTGGTCGTCTTGCCGGTCCCCCGCGGACCCGCGAAGAGATACGCGTGGGTGATGCGGCCCAGGCGCAGGGCGTTGCGCAGGGTGCGGGTTACATGCTCCTGGCCGACCACCTCCTCGAAGCGTCGGGGGCGCCACTTGCGGTAGAGGGCGAATGGCATCGGCGGTCCCGCTCCGGAGTCCTGCCGGTCTGGCCGGGATTATAGCCGACGCTTCCAAAATGGGCAATGATCCGGCGCGTGATCTGCACCGCGGGGTGGATCGGGTCGGAGCATATCGGGAACATCCCCTCCCCGCGGGCCTTCAGCCGGGAGATCGGCAGGGCCGACCTCCCGGGAGCCGGGGCGGAAGCCTTCCCCTATGTGGCTTTTGAGGGGGAAGCCCCGGGCGATCGCCCCATGCCTTGAGCCTCCGGGGCATTTGCGCTAACATTAAACCCCAGCTGGGGGAAGGGGCAGGATCAGCGCATCCATGCACCCGGATCCCCCGGGGCGATCGCTCCACTGTTTTCCTTCGGGCAAAGCTTTCGCCGGATGCAGGCCGCCTTCGATCAGGGCTTTTCAACGGGTGGGAGAGCCAGCGGCGCAACTCCGGGACAGCTTTCCCCTCCCCGCGCCGCCCCGCGGCGCGGGATTCGAAAGGGCCAGAGCGCGGATAACCCTGAAACGGGTGGATGATCAACCATGGCGCTGGAGGAGAAGCCTCCCCTTTCGCTGGAATCCCGGGTGTTCATCGAAGACCGATTGCATTTCTCCACCGTGGGGGCGGTGCGCACCGATCAGGGATGGATCTGCATCGATATGCCGGCCGACCCGTCCCATGCGATCTGGTGGCGGCAAACCCTGAAGGCCATCGCCCCCCTTCCGGTCCTGGCGGTGATCTATACCGACGCAAGCCGGGATCGGGTCCTGGGGACGGCGATCCTTCTGGAGGATCGCCCCGGCCTGGTCATCGCCCATCATCAGGCCTTCGATCGGATCAAAAGCCACGGGGAGATGGGACGTCAGCAGGTGATGGACACGCTGATCAACATGGGCCAGAGCGAAGCCGCCGAGCTCCTGGCTCGAACCCCGGTGGTGCTGCCCAACCTCACGTTTGCGGATCGCCTGACCCTGCACTTCGGCTCGCCGACGCTGATCCTCGAGCATGTGGATGGGGCCTCTCCGGGTCAGATCTGGGTCCGGATCCCGGAGCACGATGTGGTGTTCGTTGGCGATACGGTGACACTGAACGCGCATCCGAACCTGAGCGAGGCGGATCTGGAGCGCTGGCTGGAACAGCTCCGGCAGTTGCGCGCCGGACGGGTGGCCCGCCATATCGTCCCCGGGCGAGGCCCGCTGGTGGAACCGAAGGGGGTCTCGCCGGTCCTCGATTACCTCAGGACCATGCTCAGGCGGGTGAAAACCCTGGCGGGAAGCCGCCGGAAAGTCGAGCTGGGCCCTCTCGTGAACGAATTCATGGCTTACTTTCCCGTCCCTGAGCCCGATCGCGAGCGGATCCATCGCCGTATCCGTCTGGCCATTGAGCGTTTGCTGGACCTTTATGCGGAGGAGAAGGGGGCGAAAACCGGGAAAGCCGCCACGGCGAAGGCCGGGTCGCGCAGGAAAGGGTGAGGGGGGCGAAGCGGCCCCGGGGATCGCTCAGCCCCTGGTGGGCTCCAGCCATGGCGATGCGAACCCTTCCACCTGACGCTGGGCCGCCTTCAGGGTGTTCACCAACAGCATCGCCACCGTCATCGGGCCCACCCCCCCTGGGACAGGGGTGATGGCGCCGGCGACGGCGGCCACCTCCTCAAAGGCCACATCGCCGACCAGCCGGTAGCCCCGCGGGGCATGCGGATCCGCGATCCGGTTGATCCCCACGTCGATCACCACCGCGCCGGGCTGCACCATCTCCCCCCGTATGAGACCGGGGCGCCCCACCGCGACGATCAGGAGATCGGCCTGACGCGTCAGCGCCCCCAGATCGGGCGTCCGGGAATGACCGATCGTCACCGTGGCGTCCAGGCGGAGGAGCAGGAGGGCCATGGGGAGCCCCACGATCCGGCTGCGCCCCAGGATCACCGCGCGGCGGCCGGCGATCGGGATCCCGGCCTCCTGCAGCATGGCCAGGATCCCCAGCGGCGTGCAGGGGATGAAGTAGGGATCCCGCCCCTTCAGCCCCAGACGGCCAATGTTCAGCGGATGAAAGCCATCCACATCCTTCTCCAGCGGGATCGCGCTCAGGATCTCCTCCTCGTCCAGATGGGGCGGCAACGGCAGCTGCACCAGGATCCCGTGAACCTCGGGGCTGCGGGCCAGTGTCCTTAGCAGTTCCAGGACGGTCTCCCGTTCCACATCGGCCGGCAGACAGTAACTGAAGGTGCGGATGCCCACCGCCGCGCAGGCGTTCTGCTTCGCCTGCACATAGGTCTGGGAGGCCGGATGATCGCCGATGAGGACCGTGGCCAGGCCGGGGACCTGGCCCGTGCGAGCCCGAAATGCTTCCACCTGGGCTTTCACCCATTCCCGCCATCGGGCCGCCATGGCCCGCCCATCCAGGATGCGCGCCGTCACGCGTGGATCCTCCTTCTCTTTCCCCTCCCTGTGTCGCTCCGGGCCACGGAGAGGGCAGATCAGGGGGGAGAGGCCATCGGTCCTTCCCGGTTCGCGCCGAACGGCGTAAGCCCTGAGCTCCTTACCGGGAGGGCTCGCTCCCCGTCGGGGAGCTCTGGGAGCCCGCGTTCCCCACCAGGTTCGAGAGGGGCGTGATCAGCCGGGTGAATTCCATGGGGAAGACGAACTTGGTGGCCGGGCTGGCCCCCAGCGCCTTGAGGGCTTCCAGGTATTGCAGGGTCATCGTGTTGGCGTCGAGGGTGCGAGCGACGCTGAAGATGCGCTCCAGCGCCATCGCGAAGCCCTCGGCGCGCAGGATCTGCGCCTGGCGCTCCCCCTCCGCCCGGAGGATGGCCGCCTCCTTC
>BEHY01000060.1 GCA_002898735.1 Candidatus Thermoflexus japonica | reverse complement strand
TATCCGGCCCGATAGAGCTGCTCGATGCATTCCGCATAAGTGGCGGGAACCCCCAGTTGATCCCGGCTCACCAGGTGACAGCTGATGTCGATGACCATCTGGATGGCTTCCAGCAGGCCATAGCGCAGGGCCCACTCCAGGTGGGGATCCTGATCGATATCTTCTTAAGATATAGCGCTCCCGAAAACGCCGAAGCTCCCGGAGGATAGCCTCCAGCCGCTGCAGGCGCTCATGCATTCTCTTGCTCCTCAGCGGATGGGCGGGCGCGCAGGCGTTCCCGAAATGCCCGCTCCACCATATCTCGAAGGAAGGCGGTATCCAGGTAGCGCAGGATCGCCCGGCGCTTGAAGTCCACGAAGCGCTGCGGATTTCGACAGAACAGCAGGATGCCCTCCGCGATCGCTCAATAGGCCAGGGCCAGGCGTCGCTCCAGCGCGGCTTCCAGCGGGATCAGGTCCACGTCCCGCCCGAGAAGCTGTTCCAGCGCCGCCGTCAGCTCGCCGAGCTCTGGCAGCGAAAGGGGGGCGGAGGTGCAGATCCTGATATCGAGATCGCTCCACGGTTGTTCAACCCCCCGTGAGAAGGACCCGAAAAGCAGCGCGAATTCGACCCCATAGGCGGACAGAAGATCCTGCACTTCCTCGGTTGACAAAATCCGCATCTTCGTTAGGATTGCCAGCGATCCACATTCTCATGGAGGAAACACCATGAGCGTCGAGATCGTTGCCGGGATCCGGCGGGCTATCGAAGCGCGCCGCGAGGAGATCCTGCGTTTCTTCTTCGATATCGTGGCCATCCCCAGCTACGACGCCCAGATCCGGGCCGTGGGGGAACGGGTGGCGGCGGAGATGGCCCGCCTGGGCTTTGAGGAGATCGGTTTCGATGTGATGGGCAACATCCGGGGGCGCATCGGCCGCGGCCCTCGCGTCCTGGTGTATGACAGCCATCTCGATACCGTTGGAATCGGGGATCCGGAACAGTGGGCCTGGGATCCCTTCCGGGGTCGCCTCGAAGGGGATCGCTTCTACGCCCGAGGGTCGTGCGATGAGAAAGGATCCACCCCCGGGATGATCTACGGCCTGGCCATCGCGCAGGACCTGGGGCTGCTGGAGGGCTGGACGGTTTATTACTTCGGGAACATGGAGGAATGGTGTGACGGGCTGGCCCCGAATATTTTCGTCGAGGTCGATCCGAAGATCCGGCCCGACGCCGTGGTCATCGGGGAGCCCACGCGCCTGCGGGTCTATCGCGGCCACCGGGGGCGGGTGGAGCTCCGGGTGGTGGCCAAGGGGCGCAGCGCCCACGCGGCCTCCAACTGGCTGGGGGACAACGCCATCTACAAGATGCTCCCGGTCATCGCCGCGATCCGCGACCTGGACCCCCACCTGAAGTCCCACGAGTTCCTGGGTCGGGGCACCATCACCGTCACCATGATCGAAAGCCGCACCCCCTCCATCAACGCCGTCCCGGACGAATGCACGATCTACATCGACCGCCGGCTCACGTTCGGGGAGACCCAAGAAGAAGCGATGGCCCAGGTCGAAGCGTGCATCCCCCCCGAGCACCGGGCGGCGATCCGGGTGGAGATCCTGCAGTATGAGGATCCCAGCTACACCGGCTTCCGGTATCCGGTGGAGAAGTATTTCCCGGCCTGGGCCCTGGAGGAATCCCACCCCCTGGTCCAGGCGGGCCAGGCGACCATCGAGGCGATCTGGGGCGAGCGGCGGCCCACCGGGAAGTGGGACTTTTCCACCAACGGCACTTACTGGGCGGGGAAGGCCGGCATCCCCAGCATCGGCTTCGGCCCCGGGGACGAGACCTACGCCCATCGGGTCGATGAGCACATCTCCCTGACCGAGGTGGTCGAAGCCACGGCCTTCTACGCGCTTTTCCCCTCCATCCTGCGGCGTTATTTCCCCGTATAATTCGAGATGGTCGCTCCGAAGCGTGAGGATTCGGGGCAGCGCGTCAGGAGGAAGGATCGCTCTGCCTTCCAGAGGGAGCAGGATCGTCCTCCGGGGGGAGCGAGCTGATTTCAGCGGCCCGCTCCCCTCCCGCATGGCCGGAGATTCAGGGCTCCACCGGGTGAACACCCATCCCAAATTTCGGAGGTTTCCCATGCAAACCCATCTGCGCGGCCGTGATGTCATCAGCGACCTGGACCTTTCCGTGGAGGAAGTCCAGACGGTGCTGGAGGTGGCGTTCGATCTAAAGATGAAGCAGGCCATGGGGATCCCCCATCGCTATCTGGAAGGGAAGACCATGGCGATGCTCTTCTTCTACAGCAGCACCCGCACCCGCGCCTCCTTCGAGGCCGGCCTGGCCCAGCTCGGCGGGCACCCCGCCTTCATCGAATCCAAGACCACCCAGATCGCCCATGGGGACACCGCCAAGGAGATCGGGGAGATCTACGGCCGCTACTTCGACGCCATCGCCATCCGTCACGTGGATTGGGGGGTGGGGAATCGATATATCACGGAGGTCGCCCGCTACAGCCGGGCGCCCGTCCTGAACATGCAGTGCGACATCTACCATCCCTTCCAGATCCTCGCCGACCTCATGACCCTGGTGGAGAAGAAAGGGCGGGACCTGCGGGGAAAGAAGATCGCCGTCACGTGGGCCTACGCCGCCAGCTATCAGAAGCCCCTCTCGGTCCCACAATCCCTGATCCTGCAGCTCACCCGCTTCGGGATGCACGTGGTGCTGGCCCATCCCCCCGAGTTCAAACTGATGCCGGACATCGTGGAGCAGGCCCGGGAGAACGCCCGGCGCTTCGGCGGGGCCTTCGAGATCACCGACAGCATGGACGACGCCTTCCGGGACGCCGATGCGGTCTACCCCAAGAGCTGGGGGTGCTGGCTGACCACCACCGATCCGGAGGAGAGCGCCCGCATCGCCCGCAAGTATCAGGACTGGATCGCCGATGAGCGGCGGATGCAGCTGGCCCGCCCCGATGCCATCTACATGCACTGCCTGCCTGCAGACCGCGGCCTGGAGGTCACCGACGCCGTGATCGATGGCCCTCAGTCCGTGGTTTACGATCAGGCGGAAAACCGCCTGCATGTCCAGAAAGCCGTGATGGCCCTGGTGATGCGCTGAACCTGCCCCTGGAGGCTCGGATGCGTCTGCAACCCGGACTGGCCGTCGTGGCCGTCGGTGGCAATTCCCTGATCAAAGGGCCGGACCGTATGACCGTTCCCGATCAGTATGAAGCGGCCTGCGAGACCATGGTCCACATCGCGGAGATGATCGCTCAGGGCTGGCGGGTGGTCATCACCCACGGGAACGGCCCTCAGGTGGGCTTCATCCTCCGGCGCAGCGAGCTCTCCCTTCACGAGCTCCACCCGGTTCCCCTGGACGCTGCGGATGCGGATACGCAGGGGGCGATCGGTTATATGTTCCAGAAGGCCCTTTACAATGAATTTCGGCGCCGGGGATTGAACCGGCTGGCGGTGACGGTGGTCACCCAGGTGCTGGTGGATCGCCACGATCCCGCCTTCCAGAATCCGACCAAGCCCATCGGCTCCTGGATGGATGAGGAGACCGCCCGACGGCGGGCTGCCGAACAGGGCTGGGTGGTGCGGGAGGACGCCGGCCGGGGATGGCGGCGGGTGGTCCCCTCCCCCCGCCCCCGGCGGATCATCGAGCTGCCGGCCATCCGGGCCCTGCTGGAGGATGGCTTCGTCGTGATCGCGGTCGGAGGCGGGGGGATCCCGGTGGTGGAGGATGAGGGGGGGAACCTGGTGGGCGTTGAGGCGGTCATCGATAAGGATCTGGCCAGCGCGCTGCTGGCCGTCGAGATCGGGGCGGATCTCTTCCTGATCTCGACGGCGGTGGAGAAGATGGCCCTGAACTACGGGAAGCCGGACCAGCGCTGGCTGGATCGGCTCACGGCCTCGGAGGCCCGCCGCTATCTGGCGGAAGGCCATTTCCCCCCGGGCTCCATGGGGCCCAAGGTCGAAGCGATCCTCCAGTATCTGGAGGGCGGCGGGAAGGCCGCTCTGATCACCGATCCGCCGCACATCCCGGCGGCCCTGCGGGGCGAGACCGGCACCTGGTTCATCCCGGATTGATGCCATCCGCGACCTTATCCTTCTTCCGGGGCGGATGGGCCTGCCCGTCCGCTCTGAGGATTTCAGGATCTTTCAGATCCCTGGGGAGCATGGTCGATGCGGCTGAAGGGCAAGGTGGCGCTGATCACGGGGGCCAGCCGGGGCATCGGGCTGGCGATCGCCCGGGCTTACCTGCAGGAGGGCGCGGCCGTCGCCCTCTGCGCCCGGGATGCTGCTGCCCTGGCGGCGGCGGCCGAAGCCCTGCGCCCCCCGGGCGATGAACCCCGCGTTCTGGCCCGACCGTGCGATGTGACCCGACCGGAGGAGGTCGAGGCGTTGATCGCTGCCGTGGAAGCCACCTTCGGTCGCCTGGATGTGCTGGTCAACAACGCCGCGGTGCTGGGGCCTCGCGTGCCGATCGCCGAATACCCTCTGGAGGCCTGGCGCGAGGTCCTGGAGGTGAATGTAACGGGCGTTTTCCTGGTGACCCGGGCGGCGCTTCCCCTGATGCGCCGGACCGGGGGCGGATCGATCATCAATCTCTCCTCCGGCGTGGGCCGCCGGGGGCGGGCGCGCTGGGGGGCCTATGCCGTCTCCAAAGGCGCGGTGGAGATCCTGACTCAGGTCCTGGCCGAGGAGCTGGCCCCCGAGGGCATCCGGGTGAACGCGGTCAACCCCGGCCCCACCCGCACCCGGATGCGGGCCCAGGCCTACCCGGAGGAAGATCCCCTCTCCCTGCCCGCGCCGGAGGAGATCGTCCCGATTTTCGTTTACCTGGCTTCCGACGAGAGCCGGGCGGTCACCGGGCAGAGTCTGGATGCGCGTTCCTTCCGCTGGCCCTGAATGGGAACAGGAGATCCCCTGTGTCGGAAGCTCGCTTCCAGCGCGTCGGGCTGGTTCTCCATCCCCAGCGTCCCCATGCCTGGGGGCTGGCCGAAGCGGTCGCGGAACACCTCCAGCGGACCGGCCGGGAGCCGATCCTGCTCCCAGCCGAGGCCCTGGATCGTGTGGAAGTCGTCGCCGGGTGGGATCTGGCGATCACCTTCGGCGGGGATGGGCTGGTGCTGCGGGTCGCTCGCTACGCGGCCCCTGCCGGCGTGCCCATCCTGGGGATCAACCTGGGGCGGGTGGGGTTCCTGACGGAGATCCAGCCGGAGGAATGGCTGGAGCAGCTGAACCGGGTGTGGGAGGGCCATTACTGGGTGGAGCACCGGCTCATGCTGGAGGCCTGCTGGATCCGGGAGGATCAGCGTCAGGGGCCCTTTTACGCCCTGAACGATGTGGTGATCGGTCGGATGGGCCTGGGGCGCATCGTGCGGGTTCGGGTGGAGATCGATGGCCGTTACTTCACGACCTATATCGGGGACGGCCTGATTGTGGCGACGCCGACCGGCAGCACCGCCTATGCCCTGGCCGCCGGCGGCCCCATCCTTCCCCCCGAGCTCAAGAATATCCTGCTGGTCCCCATCGCTCCCCATCTCAGCCTGGATCGGGCCGTGGTGCTGGATGAGGGGGTTCGGCTCACCCTTACCGTGCACACCGAGGGCAAAGCTGCCCTGACCATCGATGGGGCCGGGGATGAGCCGATGGCGGAGGGGGATCGGGTGGAGATCGCGGCGGCGCCTTTCAGCGCGCGCTTCCTTCGACTTCGGGATCGCTCGTATTTCTACCGTCTCCTCGCCGCCCGCCTCCGGCGCATGGTCGCGGATGAAAACAACCCCTGATCCTCCCCGGATCGCCTCCCGAACCGGCTATCATCATTTCAGAGGAAGGGTTCATCCGCGGGAGCGGGTGGACCCACGGGCCTTCTCTCTCCTTTCCACCGCCTGGGGGGAGGAATCCATAACGGAGAGTCTCCATGGAGGATCTGGGCTACTGGCTGGCGTTCAACCGGGTGATGGGGATCGGGCCGGCGCGTCTGCGGGCCCTGTTGCAGTATTTCGGGAATCTGCGGGCGGCGTGGGAAGCGGACGAGGGGGCATGGCGGGCCGCCGGGCTGGATCAGCGGACGATCCGGAATCTGGCGGAAGCGAGGCGACGGCTCCATCCGGATCGGGAGCGGGAACGGCTGGAGCGCTCGGGGGCGAAGGCCCTCACATGGGAGGATCCCGCTTATCCCCCGTTGTTGCGGCGCATCCCGGATCCGCCGCCAGTGCTGTTCATCCGGGGGCATCTGGCCGAGGCGGACCAATGGGCGCTGGCCATCGTGGGGACCCGCCGGCCGACGGCCTATGGGCGGCAGGCGGCGGAGTGGTTCGCCAGGGAGCTGGCGCGATCCGGGATCCCCGTTGTCAGCGGGCTGGCCCGGGGGATCGATGCCATCGCCCATGAGGCCGCGCTGAAGGCCGGGGGGCGGACCATCGCCGTGCTGCCGTGCGGGGTGGATCGGGTGTATCCCCTGGAGCATGCCCGTCTGGCGGCGCGGATCCTGGAGAACGGCGCGCTGGTCTCCGAGCTTCCCCTGGGGGCGCCGGCCGAACCGGGGAACTTCCCGGCCCGGAACCGTCTGATCAGCGGCCTGGCGGTGGGCGTGCTTGTGGTGGAGGCGGGGGCGACCAGCGGGGCGCTGATCACGGCGTCCCATGCCGCGGATCAAGGGCGGGAGGTCTTCGCCATTCCGGGGAGCATTTTCTCCCCCGCCAGCCAGGGGACCCATCGGCTGATCCGCGACGGGGCGACCCCGGTGACTTCCCCTCAGGAGCTTCTGGAGGCCCTCAACTGGTCCACGGCGGCCCAGCAGGTGGAAGCCCAGCTTCAGCTGCCCGCGGATCCCATCGAGGCGCGCCTGCTGGAGGTGCTCAGCCGGGAGCCACAGCACATCGATGACATCGCGCGGGCGGCTGGGCTGCCGGTGGCCCAGGTGAGCAGCGCGCTGACCATGATGGAGCTGAAAGGGATGGCCCGCCACCTCGGCGCCATGCATTACGTGCGCGCGTGATCGGGAGGGCGCATATTTCCATGGGGTGGAGCATCTTGACAGGAGGCGGCTTATTGTTGCTAAATAGAAAATAAATCGTGGTAGGGAGGGGCCATGTGCGGGCCGCAGGTCTATGAGGCGATGGCGCGGGCCTGGAGCCGTCGGGATTTCCTCAAGATGCTGGGCGGCGCGATGGCGGCGGCGGTTCTCCCCCAGCCTCAACCGACGGTCTGGCCCTGGCTGGCCGTGGAGATCCACGGCGCTCGCGAAGGCGATCTGGTCTCCTTCACCCTCACCGTCCGAAACCTCACCGAAGAAACGATCTCCGACCTCTACGTCGCTGGCCACGTCCCTCGCAACGCCGATTTCGTCGCTGCCACCGCCACCCCTGCCCGGGCATGGTTCCGGGGCTTTGAGGCGGAAGGAGGGGACCTCCAGTCCGCCGTCTGGCTGGCTGAGGAGATCCCCCCCAAAGGCACCCTGGGTCCCTTCCGCTATCAGGTCGCCCCTCATCCCGCGGCCACCCTGGTGAGCGCCCACGGGTTTGTCTCCTGGCGGAAGCCCGCCTACGGTGAGGCGGCCTCCGCCCCCGTCGGCGTCATGGTGCGGGCCGCGGTCCGGGTGTTCCAGCGCAAGGTGGACCTCACCTACGTGCAGAACCCCCGCTTCCCCATCTGGCCCGGCGCTCCCCGGCTGGAAATCGAGAACGTCTTCAATCACGCGCAGCACGGCTTCTACGCCAACCGCTGGCACATCTATGAGCACCACGGCACCCACATGGACGCCCCCGTCCACTTCGGGAAGAACGCCCTCACCATCGAACGGCTCCCCGCGGAGGTCCTGGTCGCCCCCGCGGCGGTCATTGACATCCGGGATCGGGCTCGTCGGAACCCCGATGCCCAGGTGACCCCGGACGATATCCGGGCATGGGAGCGGCGCTACGGGCGGCTGCCGGATGGCGCTGTGGTGTTCATGTGGAGCGGATGGGGTGCCCGGGTGGGCGATGAGGCCGCCTACCGCAATATGGACGCGCAGGGGGTGATGCACTTCCCGGGCTTCCATCCCGACACGGCGGAGTTTCTCCTGCGGGAGCGGAACATCGTGGGCATCGGCGTGGACACGCTGAGCCTGGATTACGGAGCCTCCCGGGATTTCAAGACGCACTACACCATCCTCCCCGCGAACAAGTGGGGGCTGGAGAACGTGGCCAATTTGGGCCGCATCCCGCCCGCGGGAGCCATGGTCTTCGTAGGGGCGCTTCGTATCGAAGGCGCCTCCGGGGGGCCGGTCCGGTTGATCGCGGTATGGTGATGATGGTGGGGGCGCAGGGACCGTGCGCCTCTCCAACTTTATTTTTCAGGAGGAGGGTGCCATGGCGGTCAAGGAGCTGGTAGCGGACATCCGTCATCTCAGCGGCGAGGTGTATTACCCTTCCCCCGAGGTCCTGGAGCGCGCTTATATCAAAGATTACCCCTCCCTTTATCAGCGGGCAATGCAGGACCTGGAGGCCTTCTGGGCCGAGCGCGCCGAGGAGCTGGACTGGTTCCAGAAATGGGACCGCGTTCTGGATGACAGCGGGCGGCCCTTCTACAAGTGGTTCGTGGGCGGCAAGATCAATATCTGCTATAACGCCGTGGACCGCCACATGAAGACCTGGCGCAAGAACAAGGTAGCCCTCTACTGGGAATCGGAGAACGGGGAACGCCGGGTTCTCAGTTATTATGATCTTTACAGAGAAGTCAACCGCTTCGCCAACGTCCTGAAAGCCCTGGGCGTGCGCAAGGGCGATCGGGTGACCATCTACATGCCCCGTATCCCCGAACTGCCCATCGCCATGCTGGCCTGCGCCCGCATTGGGGCGATCCACAGCGTGGTCTTCGCCGGCTTCTCGGTGGAAGCCCTTCACACCCGCATCGAGGATTCCAAGTCCCGCCTGGTGATCACCGCCGACGGCGGATACATGAACGGACGCATCGTGGAGACCAAGCGCACGGTCGATGAGGCTGTCCGGCGTGCCCCTTCCGTGGAGCATGTCCTGGTAGTTCGCCGCACCCGCCATGAGGTGCCCATGGAGCCCGGGCGGGATTACTTCTATGATGAGCTGGCGCGGCTCCCCTTCGCCCAGGGCGAATGCCCGGTGGAGATCACCGACGCGGAAGATCCCCTTTATATTCTCTACACCTCCGGCACCACCGGCGCCCCCAAGGGCCAGGTCCACGTGCACGGGGGCTACGCGGTTTTCATCTACGCCACGATGAAGTGGGTCTTCGACATCAAGGACGACGATATCTGGTGGTGTACGGCAGACCCCGGATGGGTAACCGGTCATTCTTACATCGTCTATGCGCCCCTGATGCTGGGCGCCACCAGCGTGATGTATGAGGGAGCGCCGACGTATCCCTATCCGGATCGCTGGTGGAGCATTGTGGAGAAATACGGGGTGACGGTGCTCTACACCACCCCCACGGCGATCCGGGGCCTGATGCGCTTCGGGGATGAATGGCCCAATCGGCGCAACCTCTCCTCCCTGCGTCTGCTGGGCACCGTGGGCGAGCCGATCAATCCGGAGGCCTGGCGCTGGTATTACCGGGTGATCGGGAAGGGGCGCTGCCCGATCATGGACACCTGGTGGATGACGGAGACCGGGGGCTTCATGATCACTCCCATGCCCTGCATCCCCCTCAAGCCCGGCTCGGCGACCCTCCCCTTCCCGGGCATCCGGGCGGATGTGGTGGATGAGAACGGCAATTCCTGCCCGCCCGGGGTGGAAGGCTACCTGGTGATCCAGACGCCGTGGCCCGGGATGACCCGCACCCTCTATGGGGACCCGGAGCGCTATGTGAAGACTTACTGGTCGAAGTATCCCGGCAGGTTCTTCACCGGGGATTCCGCCCGGCGGGATGAAGACGGCTACTTCTACATCATCGGTCGGGTGGACGATGTGCTCAAGGTGAGCGGATACCGGCTGGGGACGGCGGAGATCGAGTCGGCGCTGGTCGCTCATCCGGCGGTGGCCGAAGCGGCGGCCATCGGCCTGCCTCACGAAGTGAAAGGCGAGGGGATCCACTGCTATGTGATCCTCAAGGCGGGCTATACCCCCAGCGAGGAGCTGGCCGAGGAGCTGCGCCAGCACGTGGCCAAACTGATTGGCCCCATCGCCCGGCCGGAGGCCATCCACTTCGTGGACAAGCTCCCCAAGACCCGGTCGGGGAAGATCATGCGCCGGGTGCTGCGGGCCCGCGCCCTGGGCCTGCCGGAGGGGGATCTCTCCACACTGGAGGAGTGAGCGCAGCCTGCTTGCGCTCTGGCAGATGATCCGTGGTGGGGGGTCGGTGGCGAGGCGGCCGACCCCCCACTTTTTGGCAGTCCGTTTTGCCGATTGAAATCGGCCTTAAGAGGCGCGGTGCGCCGGGCGTCGGCCTGCGCCGACGCGGATCATCTTCCGGCCGGCGGAGGCCGGCCGCTGGCCGCAAGGCCTCGGGAGGTCGAATTCATTCGACACCCAAGGGCCGGCCGATGACCCTTCACGCCGATTGAAATCGGCCTCCGGAGGCGCTGGCGCGCCGGGCGTCGGCCTGCGCCGACGCGGATCGCCTTCCGGCCGGCGGCGGCCGGCCATTGGCCGCAAGGCCTCGGGAGGTCGAATTCCTTCGACGCCCACCCCGCGCCCCACGTCGGCCTGCGCCGACGCGGATTGCCTTCCGGCCGGCGGAGGCCGGCCACCGGCCGCAAGGCCTCGAAAGGTCGAATTCATTCGACGCCCTCCCCGTGCGCCACGTCGGCCTGGTGTGCCGATTGAAATCGGCCTCCAGAGGCGCGGTGCGCCGCGCGTCGGCCTGCGCCGACGCGAGGAGCCTTCCGGCCGGCGGAGGCCGGCCATTGGCCGCAAGGCCTCGGGAGGTCGAATTCCTTCGACACCCAAAGGCCGATGGCCGCAGGCCTCTCCCGGTCGAATTCATTCGACATATTCAGCGGGGCTCCCCCCACCACACTTCGAGGAGCGGGCGGCCCTCCGCGTTCCAGTCCTCCGTATCCGAAGAGACGAAGTATTTGCCGCTGTGATAGGCCCCATCCGCGCTGTAAAGGATCAGGCGTAGCGGCTCGCCCCGGGCATAGGCCCGAGCCACCGCATACGAGACATCCCAGACCCGGGGGACGCCGGGCCAGCCCGGCCACGCGGTCAGAGGGTCCACCCACGCGCCGCCGATGTTCTCATAGGCCAGCGGCGCGTTGTTCCACGTGATGGACTCTTCGTCCCAATCCCCGGAGGCGATCAGCACCTGGATCCATGAGGGCTGTGCCCGGCCGGGGTCCCCGGCATTGCCGAATTGATGCAGGGTCAATGTGGCCGAAAGGATCACCCGGCCCGGCGGGATGGCATCCAGCGGGAACGTCACGTAGTATTTGGCGAAGCACGGCCAGTCGGCCACGTCGGACTGGTTCTGAATGTTGAAATCGGGCGCGTGGCCATCGTTGCGGTTCCCCCACTCGTTCCAGATCTCATGCTCGTCGCCGGGGCACTGGCGGGCGGTGATCCCGCCGACGTTGGCGTCCGGGACCAGGGGGCTGTTCCGGGTGGGGCGGTGGATCCGAACGTAACCGGTCGGTGTGCCTTCGGCGCGGTACACGGGAAGACCGAACTGCAGGAAGCCCCAGCACGCCGGGCTTTCTGAGGAAGCGCCAGGCGGCCAGGACGTATCGCCGATGGGAGGGCCAGCGGGGGAATCGCGGTCGTGGACCTGGACGGCCAGCCGCCAGCGGGTGCCCTCGGGGGGCGCGGCGGCCAGGCCCAGGCTGGTGAAGGGGATCGTGAAGCCCATGGCCCATCCCCGGTCGCTTTCGCGGTCGTCGTTGAGGGCGTTCCCACGCCAGCCCGGGACAGCCTGGAAGGGCGGGTCGGCCGGCTGCCACCCGGAGGCGCTTCCCCGATACGCGGCGCGCCGGGAGGGGCTGGGCTCGCCGTAAAGCTGGGCGACGAAACGCCAGGACGCGGGGGAAAGCGTGTCGCCGCCCGACGTATCCAGCAGCACCGTCGCGGCGTCCCACTGCGTCAGCGTCTGGGGCGTCGGGTGCTCATCATACCACAGGTGACGGTCGAAGATGGCGAGGTAGATATATAGCTCCTGCTCATTGTAGCCCACGCGGATATCGGTGTAATTTTGTGTGGGGGAAACCTGGCCGAACCAGGCGATGGCGGTCTGCTCGAAGGGGATGGGGCCCTCGAAGCGTGGGGCGTGGATGCGCGGCAGCGTCTCCGGCGCGCATGGTTTCCCTTGTGCGTGAGTGGGCGTCGGCTCTGGGGATGTGGCGGGGATCGGCGTTCCTTCAGTGAGAGGCACGGGCGGCCGCGGGGGGCGACCGGAGCAGGCGGCGGGAAGGAGCAGCATCAGCGTCAGCAGGCTCAGCAGCCCCACTCCTCTAACGGGAACCGCAGGAGCTCTCCGGGGATTCGCGGCCATGGCTCTCCTTTTCACCCATCGGGCGCTGGCAAACCATGATCCCCTCGTTCTTTCTCAAAGGCAAGGGGTCGATTTCCCCTCAACAGGGATTTCATGGAGGTCTTTTCCATCATCCCGATCAAAAGCGTCGTTACGACCCTCTGGGACGACGACCCTGTCTCAGGCGCTCCGGCCTGACGGGCCCCGGAGATCGATCCGCTGGTCCAGAGCCTGGGGGCGAGGTGGGTTAAAATTTAAGCAGGCAGGGCGAACACTGGATCGATCCCATCCGGCGAGGTCCGCTATGGGTCGTAAAATCCGTGTGCTCATCGCGAAGCCGGGGCTGGACGGCCATGATCGGGGCGCCAAGGTGATCGCCCGCGCCCTCCGGGATGCGGGGTTCGAAGTGATCTACACGGGCCTGCGGCAGACCCCCGAGATGATCGCCGAGGCGGCGTTGCAGGAGGATGTGGATGTGGTGGGTCTCTCGATCCTCTCGGGGGCCCATATGACGCTGCTCCCCCGGGTGGTGGAGGAGCTCCGGAAACGGGGGCTGGACGATGTGCTGGTGATCGCCGGGGGGATCATCCCCGAGGAAGATATCCCCGCCCTGAAGGCCGCTGGCATCCGGGAGGTTTTCGGGCCCGGCACCAGCACCGAGACCATCGTGCAATTCATCTGTGAGCACTTCGGCATCCGGCCAGAGGATCTCAAAGCGGCCGGCGAACCGGCGCTCCCCTGAGCGGGCCGGGGAATCTGATTTTCCCCTTTGCGGAGGGATGTCCTTGACGCGAGATCCGATCGCTCTCTTTGAACGCGCCCGCGCGGGGGATCGCCGGGCGCTGGCGCGATTGCTTTCCCTGCTGGAAGAGGGCGGCGAAGCCGCCGTTCAGCTCAGCGCGCGCCTCTTCCCCCACACAGGGAACGCCTAT
>BEHY01000059.1 GCA_002898735.1 Candidatus Thermoflexus japonica | reverse complement strand
AGACCGGGCCGGTGGTCATAAATGAATACTCCCGGGAGGCCGCGTCGAAGGAGGAATGGGGATCCCGGAACAGCTGATAAAGGTCCAGGGCCCGGCCTCGCCCCCCGACCAGCTCGCTGAGGGCGCGGAACTCCTGGCCCATCCCCAGGCCGAACCCGAAGAAGAAGATGCGCAGCTGATCCACGATCCCCCGATGCAGGCTGGAGAGGGTCTGGCTGATGAACATCCACCCCACGCCGTATTTACGGGTGGTGCGGACCGCATCGATCAGCAGGTCGCGAACCGCCTTTTTCTCGGCATCCTCCGGATCTTCGCGCGGCGCCAGCCGATGGGCCTCGTCCATCAGGACCAGGGTGTTCAGGCTACGATTCTCCCGGTAGGCGGACTCCGCCGCATGCAGGATCCCTTCCAGGAATCGCTTCACCACCAGCGCCTGAATGGTGTCCGTCCAGAAGATCGAGGATACTTCTTCCAGGCCAGCAGTGCCCTGGAACAGCGGCAAAGATGGGGCGGAGGGCTGCGGGCCCTGTGCCCCCGCCCGCTCCGCGGACAGATCGATAACCACGAGGGGGCGATTCCCTCCGGCCGACCCCAGCAGCTCGGACAGGAGCAGATCCACCTTGCGGGCTCCCTGCCGATCCTCGCGGAACAGACGCGCAACAGGGAGCCAGTAGCGCATGTAGAACTCATTCGCGTCGGCGCTCCGATACATCGATTGAAAACGCTCCCTCGATACATCCGAGCGATAGAAGACCTTTTGAACCTGCTCATCCCCTAAGAGCGACCAGGCTTTGTTGAAAGCCTCGCGAGTATGCAGGTCCGTGAGGCGAACATGCCGGCGCGGCAGCCGATCCGCCAGGACCTGGCATGCCAGCTCCCGGTTCTCCCCTTTCGGGATGCTCAGCTGTTCGAAGAAGGGGGTCTCATACAGGATGCGCGCAAAAAGCTCCCACCGATCCAGCACCAGATCCCGGACGCTGATGACTTCCACCGGCTTGCCCAGCCGGCGGAGGATCCGATCCATGGGGAGGCGAAACTCCCCGGATGGTTTCCCCTGCACGTCCTTGGCGAACTCGCCCTGGGGATCCAGGACCAGCAGGGCCATCTGAGGGTAGCGGGCGTAGGCCAGGAGGATCATCTTGGCCAGCACGGATTTTCCAGACCCCGTTTTCCCGAAGATCCCCAGATGATAGGCTTCGCCGGCACCGTCCGGGCCGCTATCGAAGTGCTTGAACCAGAGGGGAAGCCTGGGCGTGGAGCCGTAGACCCGCCCCAGGTAGAAGAGCTGAGTCCGGTAGGGGGCCAGCAGATCCTCCAGGATGGCATCATCCACCAGATGGACCGGCGTGCCGGTCGCGGGGACGGTGCCCAGGATGCTGGGGCGATAAGTCGGGCCATCGCGGCAGAAGACGGCGCTGACGACCATCTCACCCTGATGCGTGTCCTGGCGTTCGCTCACCGCATCCACCCGGCCGCGCTGGCGGATGAGGCTGCGCATCGTGGGGTCCTCATGCCAGACGTTCCGCAGCCTCACCTCGGTGATCTGACCCAGGGCGTAGTGCGTTTTGCCGTCCTGCTGGAACCGGAAGAGGGCGAACTCGCCCACCAGTTTCCGGTTCACCGCGCTGGCCAGGATGTCCAGGGCGAGCTCCGAGGTGGACGATGGCGAGCCCACCACGCCGATGCGTTCCGTCTGATCGATCTGTTGATCCAGGGAATGCGCCGTCATTTTCCACCTCCTCCCGGGAAGGCCGTCACCGGCCGCTCTCCGTGCGATAGCCGTGCAGGCTCAGGAAGATCTCATCGATCGCCCCCTCCCAGGTTTCCGCCAGCCGCTGGCTGATCACCTGGCGCAGGCTGGGGATCGCCCGCCCCAGATGCTTCACCATCCGATCCGCGAGATAAAGCGGGTAGGGCTCCAGCATCCCTGGGGCACCGCACTGAAAGTGAAGGGCCTGGATGACGGAGGCCAGCCGGGCCGCGTTCTCCGCCACCGGCCGGCTGAGCTCCAGCCGGATGGCCGGCAACCAGGCCCGGGGACGGTAATAGGCGACCCGCACTTCCCCCAGCAGCTTGATGATCTCATCCCGTAATGGCTCCGCGCGTGTGCGCACCCTCTCCGGAAGGGGGCTCAGCTGGATATGCCAGGGCTGGCGGGGCGGCTCCAGCGGCCGGGGGGCCGTGAACTCGCCGGGCTCCAGCAGGCCGGTCAGCATCGCCCGATCGTCCATGGACTCAGGCCAGCCCAGCTGCCGACCGATCTCCCGCCGGACGGAGTATTTGGGCACTGCCACCCACGCCCGATCCGTCCGCTGGGCTCGCAAGACGTCCTGATAGGCGAGAAGGTAGTCCTCCATATACTCCAGAAGGAAAGCGGTCAGATGCAGATCCGGGGCCTCGCGGGCCCGGTTCATGGCCTGGTTGAAGTAGATCAGCGGGGTGGTGAGAGAGCCGTCCAGGAAGATCACATCGTGCGGAGCCTGGGCCGCCAGCACCAGCTCCATGCCCATCATCACCGCTCGCGCCAGCGTCCCGGTTTCTTCCTCGTGGCGTTCTATCTCCACATAGGCGCGATGCCGGGGCTCCGGCCAGTATCGGGTCTCAGAAGGGGGCGTCAGGCCCTCCACCGCCACAGCCACCGTGGCCACCAGGTCCGCGGCGATCAGCCGCTCTACTGCGTAGGCCCCATCCACCCCACAGGTGGTGGGGATCGGGATGGCGGGAAGATCGCCCTCTCGCCGCAGGAGGCCGCTCCTTTCCAGCGACTCCCGTCGCTCCCGACGCGCGGCCCGCAGAGCATCCAGCTCCGCTCCGATGCGCCGGCTGAGCTCGCCAGACCCTCTCAACATCTCCTCGACCAGGCCCGCAGGAAGCTCTGCGAAGGGCCGCTCCCGTTCCTCAAGCATTCCTCCCATCCTCCCCATGCACGATCAGCCGTTCCAGCAGGCGCTCCGGCTCCCATGCATGCCAGCCGTTCACACGATTCGCCCGGGGCAGCAGCCAGCGCTCCCGCCAGTGGGCCGCGAGATCCGCAAACGGGAGATCCCGATACAACGGCTCCTCCGCCCGGCCTTCCATATAGTCTTCCAGATTGTGAATCAATGGGAAGAGAAACGCCTCCCGCCGGAGCGTATGCCGGAGCAGAGAGCGGGAAAGCCCCAGCCGCTCCAGAGCCCGCACGCAGATCTGCCACTTGATCCGTGGACCTACCCCATAGCCACCCCTCGTGGAAATCCCCTGGGATTCCAGGAACTCCCGGAACAGCGGATAAAGCGTTTCCAGATGAAAGGTCCCATAACCCTCCGTGTATCCCAGCGAGATGGCGATCGGCTCGCCGTTGTATCGCAGGCGGTTATAGAGACTGGATCGCCCGAAGGCGCTGGTGGTCGTCAGAGCGACCAGATGAGCGGGCAGAATACGTTTTTCGATCTCCGTCCGGCGGCCGGCGTATTTCCGCTGATAAGCCCGGCGCACCTCATTGGAGGCGGCGGCCAGGGCGATCAGTTTCCCGCCCAGGAGATCGCTATACGGGGGCAATGCCCCCAGCGTCTGGATGTCCATGGTCTGATTGACCAGCTCCACCTTACGCCCTGGGGGATACTGAAAGCGCCGATCGCGGGGCGGGAAAGCGAGCGGAGGGGACTGGAGGGCCAGGATGCCGATCAGGAAGGGCCGCCCCTGGGGACCCCGGTTGCCCTCATCCATGATCAGGAAGCGGAGCCTTCTGCCATAGCCCTTTGAATAGGGAAGAGACCAGGTGAGGCGGGCCAGGCGGAAGAGATCCTCCTGCCATGGCTCCGTCACCTCCAGCAGGACAGGTCGGATCCGCTCGGGGATGATCTGTTCCCCCCGGGCAAAATAGAGGGAGAGCCTCGGCCAGGCGCGATGAATCCATGACTGATGCCGCAGGAGGATGAAGCGACGCGCGGCCTCGTGGAGCTGGCGGAGGAGCCCTTTCTCCTCCACCCCGCGGAGCGTCAGGGCACGGGGATTTTCCGGATCGATCTCAAACCCCAGCGCCCGCAGGTGTTCCAGCACCCGGGCCCGCAGCCGATCTCCGCCCTCGATCATCGCCGGCCCCTCTCCCACAACCGGTGAGGTCGGGGCGCGGCTGCGCGGCGCCCCGACCGGCCCTTCCCGGGGTCTGCCTCTATTCTCCCCCCCACCTCCGGTCCGCGGACAACCCGGAGGCCGGAGATGCCCGGCCTTCACGACGCGGACCGGGAGCGAGGGATCGGGAGCGCCCAGGAGCCCTCGCCACTCACCCGCAGATCTTTCCGCTCGAACCGCCAGCCGGCCAGGATCAGAAAAACCAGCGAGGCGATGAGCAGACCCAGCAACCCATCGACCTGCAGGGACCGGATGGCCTCTCCTCCCTGATAGTAAGTAAAGGGGGAAAGGCGGGCCAGGGGCTCCAGCCGCTCGTCCAGCCGGGCCAGGGCCGTGAGGAAAAACCCGGCTACCAGCAACGTGCCCGTAAGGGCCGCCGCCGCTCGCCGCGAGGGCAACACCAGGCTCAGCCCCATGGCCAGGGTCCCAAACAGCCATAACAGCGCGAACAGCGACAGGAAGGGCCGAAGCAGCTCCCCGGGCCCCAGCTCCAGATGCCGGGAAAGCGGCCGGGCGAGAAACAGGCCCAGCGCCGCCAGCCCCAGAATGGCCACCGTGGCCAGCAGGAAGGCCATCACGCGGGCGGTGAAGAAGGCCCGCCGGCTCACCGGCTGTCCCAAGAACAGATCCAGCTGCCCGCCTTCCTCCAGGCCCGCCAGCAGAGCGCTCCCGGCCAGGATCGTAAAGAAGCCCAGAAAGAGCGGCAGCCAGGAGAAGAACTCCGCATGCAGATACGTCGCCGGATCCCCGATGTCCTGGATCTCCCCGAAGAAAACCAGCAGCTCCCGGGGATAGGCCCGCAACAGCTCTTCCCACTGGGCCCGCTGCTCAAAGATCGTGTCGTAAAAGGGGATGAGATAGCCCCCCAGCAGCCCCAGCCCCAGCCCCCAGCCGATGATGGCCCACCGGAATCCCGACAGAGTGTAACGAAAGATCGCTTTCATGGACGAACCTCCTCCTGAGAAGCCGGGGAAGGCTCATAATAGGCGAGGAAGATCTCCTCCAGGCTCGGCCGTTCGGTTTCCATATCCTGAACCGGGAAAGCCGCCAGGGCCTTGATGAAGGGGTCCATCGCGCCTTCCACCTGCAGCAGGAGCTCGTCCCCGTTCTCCCGACGCAGCAGCCGCACGCCGGGCAGGGCGGTCAGGGGCTGAGGATCCACCGGGGCCTGGAAGCGGACGCGTACCCGCCGCACGGCACGACGGATCAGCTCCACCGTCCGGGCTACCTCCACCACCACGCCCTGCCGGATGATCCCCACCCGGTCGGCCACCTGCTCCACCTCGCTCATGATGTGCGAGGAGAAGAACACGGTGACCCCCGCCGCCCGGGCCTCCCGCAGCAGCCGCAGGACCTCCCGCTGCATCAGGGGATCCAGCCCCAGGGTGGGCTCATCCAGGATCAGCAGCTCCGGCCGATGCATCAGGGCCTGGATCACCCCCACCTTCTGCTTGTTCCCTTTCGACAGATTGCGGATGGGGGGACGCAGATCCAGATCCAGCCGCTCGGCCAGCGCCCGGACATAGGTCCAGTCCACCGTGTGCCCCCGCATGGCGGCGAAGAGGCGGAGGGCTCCCTCCACCGTCAGGTTCTCATCGAAGTGGAGCTCCCCCGGGAGATAACCGACCCGCCGCCGCACCGCCACTGGATCGCGCTGGGGATCGATCCCCAGCACCCGGATGAGCCCACGGTCAGGGCGGATGAGATCCAGCATGCAGCGGATGGTGGTGGTCTTGCCGGCGCCGTTGGGCCCGAGGAAGGCGAAGATCTCCCCCCGTTGCACCTCCAGGTTCACCCCACGCAGGGCCCGCACCCGGCCATAGGACTTCTCCAGATCGCGGATTTCGATCGCCAGCGCCTCGCTCATCCTCCACGCTCCTTTCCCGGGGGTGCTGTTTTCTGTCGTTGTGACCACTCCGCCAGGGCTTTTTCATAGACCCGGGCCATAAAATCCGCCCATTCGATCATCTCCTGGACCCGCCGGCGGCCCGGGTGGCTGGCGGGGAGGGCGGCGAGCAGGCTTTCCCCCAGCTGCCGCAGGGGGGCCAGCCCCTCCTGCCGGAGACGGATGGCCTGGGTCCACACATCCGGGGAGAGGATGTAGTAGCGGCGGCGGTCGCCGGGCTGGGAGCGGGCCTCGATCAGGCGGCCCAGCAGCCACGGGCGCAGGGCGTTCGAGACGCTGCTGCGGCTGACGTGAAGGGCTCGGGCAATCTCCTCCGCCGGGAGCGGGCGATCCGCGAGGAGCATCCAGGCGAAGAGACGCCCGGCCAGCCGCGGCATCCCAAACTGTTCGTAGTAGAGACCCATCGCTTCCACAAAGCGGATCTCAGCGCTCCCCCGTTCGCTCCCGTTCTTTCCTCCCCTCCGGCTCCGCGCCATCCATCCCCCCCATAAGAGCTCTGTTTTATATTTTAATCCTTTTTGAAATTTCAGTCCTATTCGTAATATTTGAAATGCTCCCCCTGAATGAGTGGAGCGACCGGGGCCGTTGGGCGTGAACATGGAAGCCGCCCCTGGGACATTGGGAGCATCCCTTTGACCTCGAGGACGTACGGATCGGGGTCACCACGCGACGGAACGAGATTTCAGTGGCCTTCCGTGAGGACCTGAACGGGGAACGAACGAGGGAAGGGATTCGATTCGCGAACCCCTTCCCGCTGAGGATGTCCAGAGAGGAAAACTGCAGAGCGGGCGACGGGACTCGAACCCGCGACCTTCTCCATGGCAGGGAGACGCTCTACCGTCTGAGCTACGCCCGCACGAGCGGAGGGGGCGGGATTCGAACCCGCGGTGAGCCTTCAAGGGCCCACAGGTGATTTCGAGTCACCCGCCTTCGTCCACTCGGCCACCCCTCCAGGCATGATTATACCTCGGACCGCCGCGCGGGAAGGGGGCCCCGGGCTCCACGCCTGGCTCACGCCGTTCGGCCCCCACCCACCCGAAACGCCCCTCCGGGAAGCCGGCGGCCGGCGCCGGAAGATTGACGAAATCCGGTTTTGCGGATACAATTAAAGGTGTCAGATGTCCAGGTTCGCTCGATACCCAATGGTTCGGGATGGGGCCGCCGGATGCCCGCTGGGGCGCTGGCGGCCTTTTTGTTTCGGACATCCACCGCGGGGCTCCGGGGCGTTTCCCTGCCCCGTGTTTGTAATGAAATCGCAATCTCGACCTGGAGACAGGTTCCATGGCACAGGTTTTACGGATTGTCCCCCTGGGGGGGCTGGGTGAGATCGGCAAGAACATGATGGCCATCGAATACGGCCGCAACATCCTGATCATCGACGCCGGGATCATGTTCCCCGAGAACGATATGCTGGGGGTGGATTTCATCATCCCCGACTGGCAGTATCTCCGGGATAAAAAGGCCTGGGTGCGGGCGATCGTGGTCACCCACGGCCACGAGGACCACATCGGGGCCCTCCCCTTCCTGATCCGCGAGATCCCGGCGCCGGTCTACGCCACGCCCCTCACCCGGGGGCTGATCGAGGTCAAGCTCAAGCAGGCGAAGGTCACCGAGGGCGTCACCCTCCATACGGTCCAGGCCGGCGACCGGCTGACCCTCGGGCCGTTCACGGTGGAGCTGTTCCGGGTCTGCCACAGCATCCCCGATGGGGTGGGGCTGGGGATCACCACCCCCGCGGGCCTGATCGTCCACACCGGCGACTTCAAGTTCGACCAGACGCCGGTGGACGGCAAGCCCACGGATTTCGCAACCCTCGCGGAGTTCAGCAAGCGGGGGGTCCTGGCCCTGCTCTCCGACAGCACCAACGCCGATCGGCCCGGATGGACCCCATCGGAGCGGGTGATCGATGGGGCGTTCGATACGGTCTTCCGCCAGGCGAAGGGCCGGATCATCGTCGCCACCTTCGCCTCGCTGATCTCCCGCTTCCAGCAGGTGATCCAGGCGGCCCTCCGCCACGGCCGCAAAGTGGCCTTCGCCGGGACCAGCATCCTGGAGAACGTGAAGATCGCCCAGAAGCTCGGCTATCTGGACATCCCGCCCGGGGTCCTGATCCGCCTGGACGAGGTCGATCGCTATTCGCCGCATCAGGTGGTGATCGTCACCACCGGCGCCCAGGGGGAGCCCTCCTCCGTCCTGGCCCGCATGGCGGTCGGCCAGCACCCGCAGCTACGGATCGTCCCGGGCGACACGGTGATCCTGTCGGCCCACCCGATCCCGGGCAACGAGGAGATGGTGCACCGGACCATCAACCGGCTCTTCCAGCGCGGGGCCGACGTGCTCTACGATCCCATCGCCCCGGTCCACGTCTCGGGCCACGCCAGCCAGGAGGAGCTCAAGCTGATGATCAACCTGGTCCGGCCCCAGTATTTCATCCCGATCCACGGGGAGATCCGCCACCTCAAGGCCCACGCCCGCCTGGCGATGGAGCTGGGGATCCCGGCGGAGCGCATCTTCACGGTGGAGAACGGATGGGTGATCGAGTTCCGGGACGGCCAGGGGCGGGTGGCGGAGCGGGTGCCGGGCGGCTATGTGTTCGTGGACGGGGCGCTGATCGGGGATATCGGCCCCGAGGTGCTGCGGGAGCGGGAGGTGCTCTCGCGGGAGGGATTCGTGGTGGCCATCGTGCGCCGGGATCCGAAGACGGGCCGGCTCATCGGACGGCCGGAGCTCATCACGCGGGGCTTCACCTTCGCCCGCGAGGCGGAGGAGCTGCTGGCCGGCGCCGAGGAGCTGATCATCGAGACCGTGCGTTCGGCCAACGGGGAGGGGAAGTCCCGCCAGGCCCTGGCCCATCGCATCCAGAGCGCCCTGGCCGATTATCTCTACCGCCACACCCGCCGCCGGCCGATGATCATCCCGGTGGTGACGGAGTGAACCGGGGCGGATCCCGGTGCGCAGCGATCCGCCTCCGGCTTCCACGGACCAGCCGGTCCGCGCACCGGGCGAGGCGGGAGCGCGCGCAGCATCTGCCACAAGCGAGGGACCGTGCGGATCGATGTGGTGACCCTGTTCCCGGAATATTTCGAGAGCCCCCTGCGGGTGAGCATCCTGAAGCGGGCGCAGGAGACCGGCCGCGTCCGGATCGAGGTGCATCCCCTGCGGGCCTTCGGGCTGGGGCGCCACCGCGTGACCGATGACACCCCCTACGGAGGCGGCGGGGGGATGGTCATGCGGCCGGAGCCGATCTTCGACGCCGTGGAGCACATCCTCTCGGATGTCCCGCCGGACGCGCGCGGGGAGATCCCCATCATCCTCCTGGACCCCGGGGGGCGCCGCTTCACCCAGCAGGTGGCCTGGGAGCTCTCCCGTCATCCCCGGCTGGTGCTGATCTGCGGCCACTACGAAGGCGTGGATGAGCGGGTGCGGGAGCACCTGGTCACGGACGAGATCTCCATCGGGGATTTCGTCCTGACCGGGGGCGAGCCCGCCGCCCTGGTGATCATCGATGCCGTGGTTCGCCTGCTCCCCGGGGTGCTGGGGGATCCCGAGGCCCCCCGTCATGATTCCTTCGCGGAAGGCCTCCTGGAACACCCCCACTACACCCGCCCTGCCATCTACCGCGGATGGGAGGTCCCCGAGGTCCTGCGCTCCGGCCACCACCAGGCCATCGCCCGCTGGCGGCGGATGCAGTCCCTGCGGCGCACCTGGGAACGGCGCCCGGACCTCCTCCTGCGAGCGGCGCTGACGGATGAGGAACGGGCCTGGATCGCCCGGTGGGAAGCGGAACGCCGCGCGCTCCTCGAACCGCTCCTGAAAGGGGAAGCCGGGCCGACGGAGAACGGGTGATCGGAGCCTCCCGTTCCACGGCCTCCAGCCTTATCCGCGAGGGAGGAAGATGGGACATGCCGCCGCGCAAGCTCTCGGAATTGCTGAACGCGCTGCCGTTTCCTTACCGGCATCCAGAGGGCGACGTCGAGATCCTCGATGTGGTGACGGACTCACGCCAGGTTCGCCCCGGGGCGCTTTTCGTCGCCTATCGGGGGTTGCAGCACGATAAACACGCCTTCATCCCCGATGCCCTGGCCCGGGGGGCCGTCGCCGTGGTCGGGGAGCGGCCCCGGGAGGACCTCCCGATCCCCGACAGCCTCCCCTACGTGGAGGTCCATAGCGGCCGGGAGGCCCTGGCCTGGCTGTGCGCGGCCTTCCAGGGTTTCCCCTCCCGCCGGTTGATCCTGATCGGCGTGACCGGGACGGACGGCAAGACCACGACGGTAAACCTCATCCATTCGATCCTGACGGCCGCGGGGCTGCGGGCCGGGATGATCAGCACGGTGAACGCGGTCATCGGGGATCGGGTCTACGATACCGGCCTCCACACCACCACCCCGGAGGCCCCCGACGTCCAGCGCTACCTGGCCGAGATGGTCCAGGCCGGCCTGACCCACGCTGTGCTGGAGACCACCTCGGAGGGCCTGGCCCAGCATCGGGTCACCGCGTGCGATTTCGACATCGCCGTCCTGACCAACCTCACCCACGAGCATCTCTACTTCCACGGCACGTGGGAGAACTACCGGGCCGCCAAGGCCCGCCTCTTTGAGATGCTCCGAACCTCCGCGGACAAGGGCCTCCCCAAGACGGCCGTTCTCAACGCGGAGGATCCTTCCTATGACTATTTCCGGCGGATCCCCGCCGACCGTTATCTCAGCTACGCCCTGGAGGAGCCGGCGGACCTCACGGTGGAGGATCTGCGGTTCGAGCCGGACTGCACCCGCTTCCGCCTCTGCACGCCGGCCGGAACGATCCCGGTGGAAACGACCCTGGTGGGCGCCTACAACGTCGCCAACATCCTGGCGGCCGCCGGGGTGGGGATCGCCCTGGGGATTCCCCTGGAAGCCATCGCCGAGGGCGTTCGGCGCCTGCGCGGCGTCCCCGGCCGGATGGAGCGGATCGACGAAGGACAGGATTTCCTGGCCATCGTGGATTTCGCCCATACGCCGAACGCCCTGGAGCAGGCCCTGCGCACCGCGCGGCGGATGACCTCCGGGCGGGTGATCGTGGTCTTCGGAAGCGCCGGGCTGCGGGATGTGCAGAAGCGCGGGATGATGGGCCACGTGGCGGGACGGCTGGCCGATCTCATCGTGATCACCGCGGAGGACCCGCGGACGGAGGATCTGGAGGCGATCATGGAGGCCATCGCGGAAGGGGTGCAGGCGGAGGGGCGGGTGGAGGGCGTGGATTTCTGGCGCATCCCGGACCGCGCGGAGGCGATCCGGTTCGCCGTGGAACAGGCCCGGCCGGGGGATCTGGTGATCGCGTGCGGCAAGGGCCATGAGCCCTCGATGTGCTATGGGACCGTGGAATATCCGTGGGATGAGCGGGAGGTGATGCGGGCCGCCCTGCGGGAACGGCTGGGGAAAGGCCACGACCTGATCCGCCCGTGGTGCTATCTTCGCCAGGCCCGGGGATCCAGCGGATCGCCCCACCAGCCCGAAAGCGGACCGCCGAACCCGGGCCCCAACGACGCCCGAACCTCAGGGGATCTCCGGTTGGCGAGTTTCATCTAATCTGAATAGAATAAAACCTCCAGGGGGTCTGAGACGTTAAACTTTACAGGGGAAGAGCGGGTTTCTCCCTGGGGGATCCCCGGCCTTTCCGCCCCTTTTCGCCGCGGAGGAGATCGGGAGGATCGGCCATCCCCCTCGAACGGAACGTCCCAGGAGTCCGGTTCGGGATGAGCCTTCGGGTTCGCGTCAGCCTGGTCATCCTGCTGCTGCTGTTGCCTGCCCTTGGGATGGCGGTCGCCCGGGCGGAGGCCCGACGGGCCCGGGAGGTCGATCGCGCCCTCCAGAGCCTGGAACGCGAGGCGGACCGCGGCCGCGAGATCCTGCGCCGCCAGGAAGCGGAAGCCTCCGCCTTCCTTGCCCGGCTGGCCCAGCTCCCGGAGGTCCAGCAGGCCCTCCAGGACCCGACCGCCTGCTCCCGACGCCTGACGGAGCTGCAGGCCCTCCTCCCCCGATATGCGAACCTCGGCGTGGCGGATCGGGAGGGGAACATCCGCTGCAGCGCGGTGCCGCTCCCTGGCCCGGTGAATGTCGCCGATCGGCGATGGTTCCGGCGCGCCATGGAGACCGGAGCGTTCTCCATAGGGGCGTATCAGATCGGCCGCATCACCGGGAAGCCCGTCCTGGTTTTCGCACAGCCCCTTC
This sequence comes from Candidatus Thermoflexus japonica, assembly GCA_002898735.1. Taxonomy (GTDB): domain Bacteria; phylum Chloroflexota; class Anaerolineae; order Thermoflexales; family Thermoflexaceae; genus Thermoflexus; species Thermoflexus japonica. Next base: position 1,246 of record BEHY01000059.1, on the reverse strand, counting down.
GAGATCCAGGAGGGGAAATCCATCAGGTCCTTTTCGCCAGCACCGAGCTTCAGACGTTCAGCGATCTGCTCGCCTCGCTGCCGCTTCCCCCTCCCGCCTGGAGCGCCGTGCTGGATGCCCAGGGGATCCTGCTGGCCCGGTGGCCCGAGGCGGGGGAACCTTCCCCCGGAACGCCCTTCCCCGATCCCGCAGTGATCTCCATGGCCCGATCCGGGGAGCCCGGGCGCCGGATCCGAACAGGCCCGGATGGGTCGCCCTGGATCACGCTGATCGCGGCGATCCGCCCGGGCGAGCTCACCCTGGTGATGGAGGCGCCGACCCGCGCGCTGTTCGCAGAGGCCGATCAAACGCTCCGGGAGGATCTGGCGACGCTGGGCGGGTTGCTCCTTGTCCTGCTGATCGGCGCCTACGCCGGAACCGAGTGGGCGGTGCGACGGCCGATCCGCCAGCTGATGAGCGCCGCCGTCCAGCTCGCCGCGGGGGATCTGCAGGCGCTCTCCCGACTTTCCGGATGGAAGGGCGGTGAGTTCGGAGCCCTGGCGGAAGCATTCCGGCAGATGACGATCGCGATCGAACGCCATGCATCCTACCAGCGGGCGCTGGCGACGCTGCTGCTTCGGATGACCCAGGCCCATCCCCGGCCGGAACCGATGTTGCAGGCCGCGCTGGACGTTTCGCTGGAGGCGCTGGGCGTCTCGCACGGATGGATCGAGTTCCATCCTCGTCCCGGGGGCGCCCCCCTGCGGGCCCGGCGAGGATGGCCCGTCCCCTCGTCCTTTGACATGCGGGAAGCGCTGGAAACCGCTGGCCTGCCGCTGGAGCGCCCCTGGCTGTTCCCTGACGGACCGGAGGCCCATGGTCCCCGGGGGAAGGCCATCGGCGGCGCGGGCCTCCAGGCGGCCGCCTATTTCCCCCTGATGCGGGAAGGGCGATGGGCGGGCGGCCTCCTCATCGGGACCGAAGCGCAGCGGGCCTGGACGGAGGAGGAGCGGTCCTTCCTGGAGACGACCGCCCAGGCGGTGGGGCTGGCCCTGGAGCGGGCCGCCCTGCATGAGGCCGCAGCCCGCCAGGCCGAGGAGCTGGCCTTCCTCAACCGCCTGGCGCTCCTGGCCAACCGCGCCGCGGACTGGCATGAGCTGCTCACCACCGCCATCCGGGAGCTGGTCACCGTCCTCCGGGCGGACCGCGGCGCCATTGCGCTGATCGCGGCCTCCGGCGATCACCTGGTGGTGGCGGCGGAATACAA
>BEHY01000058.1 GCA_002898735.1 Candidatus Thermoflexus japonica | reverse complement strand
GCGATCTTTTTGCGGTTGCTCATGCTGACGGGCTTATGGGCGGCATTTGCCCTTCGGGTATATCGTCTGGGCGCTCAGAACGTCTGGTGGGATGAAGGCTTTACGATCTGGCTGGCCCGTCAGCCCTTCCTGGAGATGACGCTGGGAACGGCGCGGGATACCCATCCCCCTCTTTATTACTGGTTGCTCTGGCCGTGGATCCGCGGGGTTGGCGATGGGGAGTTCCCGGCGCGCTTTCTATCGGCGGCTATCGGCGTCCTCACCGTGGCCATCGCGGGCGCCACAGGGCGCCGGATCGGCGGACCATGGGTCGGTCTTCTGGCCCTCTGGATCCTGGCGATTTCCCGTTTTCACATCTGGTGGTCCCAGGAAATCCGGATGTATGCGCTGGCTGCCCTGGGGGTCGCTCTTTCGACGGATCTGGCCATCCGGGTGCAGCGGGCCCCTTATTCGATAGGGCGGTGGCTGTCCTGGGCTCTGGCGGCCGCCGTCATGATTTTCTCCCTGTATCTTACTGTGTTCATATGGATTTTTCAGAGCCTTGTTTGGTTGCTTGCTCTCCCCCGGCGGGCATGGCCCCGTATGGCGCTGGCCCAGGCCATCGTGGTGATCCCTTTTGCCGTGTGGCTGGCTTTCGCGCTTCCGCAGATGGCCACCTGGTCCGCTGCCGCCCCGCCCCCATCGTTCTCGGCGGTGTTATACCTGGGAACGGTGTTGTGGACCACCGGGGTTTCCATCCATCTGGAGCGATTCATTGCGCCGGCGCTCCTGGTGCTCTGCGGGATGATGCCTGGCTTGGCGGCACAGGCGCGAAGCATCTGGAAGTCCCCTGATCGTCGTGATCGGTTCGCCCCATGGATTTTGCTGGTGGGCGGATGGATCCTTCAGCCAGGGATCATCTGGTGGATCACCCAACCCCGTTCGTTTTTATATACTCCCCGCCTGGAGGCGCGATATTTTATCCCATCCCTCCCTCTCTTCGTCCTGCTGCTCGCATGGTCCATCGGCGCCGTTTTCGCCGTGCGCCGTCTGCGACCTCTTGCCGGGTTGCTTCTGCTGGGATTCGCTTCGCTTTCCATCGCTGTGCTGCCGGAGTATTACACGTCCCGCCACTGGCGAGCGGACCCCGTTCTCGAATCCTATTTGATCCATGTTTACGCCCGGCCTGGGGATGGGGTGGTCCTCGTTTCCGGAGATCGATTCCCGGAGTTTTCGTATTATTACGAACAGAACCCCCGTTCCGATGGACGCCCGCCTGTTTACACAGTCCCCCGCCTCGCTGTTCCTGTTCGGTCGGATACGGTGGAGGCAGAGTTGCGGGACATCGTCGCCCGGCACTCCCGGATCTGGCTGGCCCGGGTGGAAAGCCACCTCCAGGACCCCGAGGGGTGGGTGCAGCGGTGGTTGGATGGGCATCTTTATCGGGTCCTCCAGTTCCCCTTCGGCCATAATGCCCTGATCCTCTATGCAACCTCCCCCCAGGTTCCGGAGATCCCCCTGGAGAACCTGGATTCGTTGAAATGGTTTCATCGTCTGAATGATCCCCAGGGGATCCTTCTCGGATACGATCAGATCGGTCGGTCGTTCCGCCCGGGGGAGATCATCCGGGTCGGATTGTATGTTCGATCCGGCCTGCCCGCCCCGATCACGGCGGAATGGATTCGGGAGCCCGGCCAGGTGTTGGCCCGGGAGGATCTCCCGCCCCTTGCGGGCTCCGGCGTTCTACGGTATTCGGTGGAGTTGCCCATTCACCCTTATATGCCTTCTGGCGACTACGCGCTTCGCGTCCGAATGGGAGAGAGGCTTCTCGCGGTGATCCGGGGGGTTCGGGTGGAACAGACGTTGAGCCCGCCCGCTCTGGCCGAAATCGCCCATCCGATGTCCGCGCGTCTGGGGGATCGGATTCGCTTCCTCGGCTATCGCCTGCAGGGAACGCGGGGGGGAACCCCTCCCACGGCCATGCCCGGGGACACGCTGCTTCTGGATCTTTACTGGGAGGCCGAAACGCATGTGGAGCGCTCCTATGTGGTGTTCACCCACCTGATCGGCGAAACGTTCAACCCGGCCACCGGCAACCCGGTATGGGCCCAGGACGACCAGGTGCCGCTGGAAGGGGCCTATCCGACCACTCACTGGATCCCCGGGCAGCCTCTGCGAGATCGCTATGAGCTCCACCTGCCGGAGGAGACGCCGCCAGGGATGTATACGCTGGAGATCGGGATGTATCTTCTGGAGACCGGCGAACGGCTTCCGGTCAGCGGGGAGGGTGCGGATCCCGTCGCTCGCCGCCTGATTCTGACTCCCATTCGGGTGCTTCCAGGGCGTTAGGGAGCGTGGGGCAGTTGCTCCCGGAGATCGCGAGGATCGTTTTCTCCAGCCAGGGGACACCCCGCGATGAGGAGGGATGTCGTGGAAGCCCTTCGAGAGGCCATCCGCCGTTACGGCCGTCATCTGGGGAACGGCATCATCAAAGTGGATGCCTTCCTGAACCATCAGATCGATCCGGTCCTGATCGCAGCCTGCGGCCAGGAGCTCGCCCGGCGTTTTCGTCCGCTGAATCCCACCAAAGTGTTGACCGCGGAGATCTCCGGCATCGGACCGGCGCTGATGACCGCGTATGCCCTCGGGGTCCCGCTCGTCTTCGCCCGCAAGCATAAGCCTCTTACGATGGGGGAGGATGTGTTCTTCGCCACCGCGCCTTCACACACCAAAGGGGGCGATGTGACGCTGCTGGTGGCTGCGGATTACCTCCGACCCGGGGATCGCGTGCTGATTGTGGACGACTTTCTGGCGACAGGGGCTACGATCCTGGCGCTGGCCCGGCTGGCTCAGGCAGCGGGTGCGCACGTCGTCGGGATCGGGGCGGTCATCGAAAAGCGCTTTGAAGGAGGTCGGGCGCGATTGCAGGCGCTGGGGGTGCCCATCGAATCCCTGGCCGTGGTGGTCGGCGTAGAGGGGGATCAGATCCTGCTGGAGGAATAGGGAACTCTGAACGCATGAGGCTTGCCCATTCTCCGCGGGAGCGCGGGACGTGGAGCCGATTCCGATCTTAAAACAGCGGCGGGTTATCCTGGGGGTCACCGGCGGCATCGCGGCGTATAAAGCCGCAGACCTGGCCAGCAAGCTGACTCAGGCAGGGGCCCAGGTGGACGTCGTGATGACCGCTGCGGCCACTCGCTTTGTGGCTCCGCTCACGTTTCACGCGCTGACGGGCCGGCCGGTGTGGACGGATTTATGGACGCCCGCGGCGGGGACGGCGATTCCCCACGTGGCTCTGGGGGAGGCGGCGGAGCTGGTGGTCATCGCGCCGGCCACGGCCGATTTCATCGCCAGGATGGCCCACGGGCTGGCCGATGATCTGCTCAGCGCCCTGTGCCTTTCCACCCGGGCGCCGATCCTGATCGCCCCCGCGATGGATGTGGGGATGTGGGCGAATCCGGTTACCCGGGAAAACGTGGAACGCCTGCGGGCCCGAGGTGTGGAGATCGCCGGCCCGGCCTACGGTCGCATGGCTTCGGGGCTGGAGGGCTGGGGTCGGATGGTCGAGCCGATGGAGCTGCTGGGGCACATCCGCCGGATCCTGGGCCGGAAAGGGCCCCTCGCGGGCCGACGTGTGGTCGTGACCGCTGGCCCCACTTATGAATCGATCGATCCGGTCCGATTCATCGGGAACCGTTCCTCCGGGAAGCAGGGCTTCGCCCTGGCCCAGGCCGCTCTGGATCGCGGCGCGGAGGTGGTGCTGATCGCCGGCCCGGTGACCCTGGAGACCCCGGTGGGGGCGCGCCGCATCGATGTGGGAACCGCCGCGGAGATGGCCGAAGCGGTCTGGCGGGAGTGCGCGGAAGCGGATGTCCTGTTGATGGCCGCGGCAGTGGCCGATTACCGTCCAGCTCAGATGCAGCCCCTGAAGATCCGGAAGGGCGCCGCGTTGACCCTTGAGCTCGTGGCTACGGTGGATATCCTGGAAGGCGTGGCGGCACGCCGGCTCGAACGGGGAAAGCCCCGGGTGGTGGTGGGCTTCGCGGCCGAGACCGGGGATCTGCTGGAGAAGGCGCGGGCTAAGCTGCAGGCCAAAGGCCTCGATCTCATTGTCGCCAATGATGTCACCGAGCCGGGGGCCGGGTTTGCCGTGGAGACGAACCGGGTCACCCTGATCGACACCCGGGGACACGTGGAGCCGCTCCCTCTGATGAGCAAGGCTGCCGTCGCCGAGGCCGTCCTGGATCGTGTGGTTCGCCTCCTGCAGGAAAAGGGGTAGAACGGGTCTCAATAGGGGCCAAACGGTTTTCTCTTTGTGGGTCGAAGGGCCGCCCCCTTCCAGGATCCGGGCGGCCTGTATCCTGGAACCCATACCGGGATGAAGCCCGGGGGGAAGAGCCCGGCCCTGTTCAGGGCCATCCGGTCAGGATGGGGGGAAGGGGATGCATCAGCAGCCGGATGGGGATGATGGCGTAGTTCTTAAAGAGCATGGCCAGGATCGGGAGCGTGGTGGAAGCGCTGAAATCCGCGCGGAGCGCCGCTGCGATGGGGGCCAGCCGCCACGTCCAGGGGACCGTGAGGCTGTAGAAGATCAGGGTGAGAACCGCCCCTACCAGGACCAGCCACCACAGGAGCCCGGCGAGCCCGCCCAGCAGGTAATCCATCAATCCCAGAGCCGCCAGACGGGTCTCTCGATAGAAAGCGAAATTCAAAAGCTCCACCCCGATGTAGGCGATCAGGAAGATGATGGCGAAAAAGAATATAGAGGTTTCTATGGTGATCAGACCCACGGCCCGGGTGAAAGCCCCCACCAGGAGATCCTGAAAGCCGATAGCGAGCAGCAGGGAGAGATAAACGGAGGCCAGGCTCAGGATCTGCTTGATCAGCCCTCTGCGTCCTCCGATAAACCCACTGATCAACGCTCCGAGAACCAGCACCAGATCGAAAATCATAGGCTCCTCCCCGGCCTGAAATGGGGGAACCGGCACCGCATGGATGTCATGGTCAGCCGCTGGGGCGGCAGGAATCCATGGGCCACGCGGCCCTCTTCCAGAGATCGGTTTCATTATAGCTTAGGGCTTGCACTATGGGGCGTGGATCGAAAAGGTGTCCGGCCCCCAGAGCCTCCAGGGGAAAATCGCGGGCGCGCCTTCCCACACCCACCATGTCTTTCCCCTCCCTCTGCCGCTCCGCGGCGCGGGAAGGGGCGGGCGCCTTCATGCAGGCTCAGCGGACCGGTTCGAGCGACGGCGATTGCCGAACGGAGGCTCCCGGGGAAATCACCCTCCCGGATTGAATATTCTGGGTTAAACTTAATAATGAACGTGCAGCACCTGGGGGGAATGCGGGCATCTCTTCAAAGACCGCGTCCAGCGCTCATCCCTCTCTGGAGGAGGAGCGGGTTTTCCCATAGGGTGCGGATCGGCGCTTGTCCAGATTTATCCGTTGTCTGAGAGGAAAGCGATGCTGAAACAGATCCTGGGAAAGATCCTGGGAGATCCCTCCGATCGCTGGTTGCGCCGGTGGGCTCCCCTGGTTGAGGCCATTAATCGCCTGGAGCCGGAGTTCGAAGCGCTGACGGATGCCGAATTGCGAGCGATGACCGACCGGTTCCGGGCGCGGATCGCCGAGGCGATCGCCGGCCATCGGGAGGCGTATCGCCGGGCCTATCTGGCCTGGCTGGTGGAGCGCGACCCGGACCGGCGCACCCAGCTGGAATACGAAATGAAGCAGCGCCTCTCGGAGTTGCGCCAGGCGGAGGAGGCGATCCTGGAGGAGCTTCTGCCGCAGGCCTTCGCCGCCGTGCGGGAGGCTTCGAAGCGAACCCTCGGGTTGCGTCATTACGACGTGCAGTTACTGGGCGGCATCGCGCTCCACTTCGGCAAGGTCGCCGAGATGAAGACCGGCGAGGGGAAAACCCTGGTCGCCACCCTCCCCCTCTATCTCAACGCCCTGCTGGGGCTGGGTGCCCATCTGGTGACCGTGAACGATTACCTGGCCCGACGGGATACCCGCTGGATGGGGCCGATCTATCACATGCTGGGCCTCCGGGTGGGCCTGTTGCAGGCCGGGGAGGGCAATGCCTACATCTATGACCCGGATTACGATGGGGGGAAGGAGGATTTCGCCCAGCTGCGCCCGGTCTCACGTAAGGAAGCCTACCTGGCGGATATCACCTACGGGACGAACAACGAATTCGGCTTCGATTACCTTCGGGATAATATGGCCTTCACGCTGGAGGCCCGGGTCCAGCGGCTGGAGCGCCCCCACCGTTACGCCATCGTCGACGAGGTGGATAACATCCTGATCGATGAGGCGCGGACGCCGCTGATCATCAGCGGCCCGGCGGAGGAGGCGACCGAGGAATACGTCCGCTGGGCTCAGATCGTGAAGCAGCTGCGACCTGGCGATTACGAAATCGACGAGAAGCATCGGACGGTCCATCTTACCGACTCCGGCTACGACCGGGTTGAACAGCTCATCGGCAAGCCGCTCTTCGATCCGGAGCGCCCCGAGGAGCTCACCCCCGAGCAGGTGAAGATGATCCACCACCTGGAGCAGGCCCTCAAGGCTCAGTTCCTGTATCACCGCAACCGGGACTATATCGTGCAGGGGCGTCAGGTGGTGATCATCGATGAGTTCACCGGCCGCCTGATGCCGGACCGCCGATGGTCCGATGGCCTCCACCAGGCGATTGAGGCGAAAGAGGGTGTGCCCATTCGCCCGGAGAACGTCACCTATGCCACCATCACCATCCAGAACTACTTCCGCATGTATGAGAAGCTGGCCGGGATGACCGGCACCGCGGCGACGGAGGCGGAGGAGTTCCAGAAGATCTACGGTCTGGATGTGGTGGTCATCCCGACCCACCGCCCGATGATCCGCGTGGATCATCCGGATGTGATTTATCGGACGAAGGAGGCCAAGCACCGGGCGATCCTCCGGGAGATCGTCCAGATGCACACGATGGGCCGGCCGGTGCTGGTGGGGACCACTTCCGTGGAGGCCTCGGATTACCTGAGCAGGCGTCTGCAGGCGGAGGGCCTGCGCTGGCTGGCGCTGGTGGACCTGGTGAAGGATGCGTTGCGACGTCGCGAGGCCCAGGGGGAGGAGGTCCCGCTCTCCGAAGAGGAGCGGGGGCTTCTTGGCCAGCCGCCGGAGAAACTGCCCATGGGGAAGCTCCGATCCTGGGCCCGGGCCCTGGGGCTGGATCCGGACCCGTTGTCCCCGGCCAATCTGGAGCGCCTGATGGCGTTGTGGCGGGTGGATCATCCGGATCGGCTCCGGCGTGTCCTGGAGCATGGGGTTCCCCATGAGGTGCTGAACGCGCGCCACCACGATCGGGAGGCCCGCATCATCGCCCAGGCGGGCCGGGTCGGGGCGGTGACCATCGCCACCAACATGGCGGGGCGCGGTGTGGATATCAAACTGGGCGGCGAGTTGCCGGAGGAGATCCTCGGGGATGTCAACCGGGTCCTGCGTCGGGCCGGGTTCAACCCCTATGAGATGACGTTTGAGGAACGGGCCGAGGCGCTGCGCCGGCTGGATCCCTCTCAATATGGGCTGTATCGGGAGGCGGTGCAGCGCTTCCTGGAGCATATCGAAGGCGAGCGCACGGTGAAGGCGCTGGGGGGCCTGCATGTGCTCGGCACCGAGCGCCATGAGGCGCGACGGATCGATAACCAGCTGCGCGGCCGCGCCGGCCGTCAGGGAGATCCAGGATCCTCCCGCTTCTATCTCTCTCTGGAGGACGATCTGCTCCGACGGTTCGCCGGGGATCGCCTGCGGGGCTGGATGGAGCGCGTATGGGGGGATGACGATGAGCCGCTGGAGCATCCATGGTTGAACAAAACCATCGAGGAGGCCCAGCGGCGGGTTGAAGGCTACAACTTCGATATCCGCAAGCACCTGCTGGAATATGACGATGTCCTCAACCGCCAGCGCGAGCTGATCTACAGCCAGCGCCTCCGGTTGCTCCTGCGGGATGATCTCCATGACGATCTCTGGGCCATGGTGGAAGCCGAGGTCGGGCACCGGCTTCAGCAGATGAAGCCCGGCGAGGGATGGAAGGTCATCGAGTGGCTGGACAGCGTTCAGCCCCCCATGGTGCTGAGCGACGGCCGGTTCCTTCCTTCTTTCAGCCTGGCCCTGCTCCTGGAGCGCCTAACGTCCGGCGAGCCTTCCCTGCAGGGGGTCACAGGATTGCTTCGCGAGGCGGCGCAGGCGGCGGCCGCTCACTGGGCGGAAGCGGCGGCCCGGGCCGTCCAGGCGGTGGCTGAGCGCAGCCGGGATGCCCTCTCGGATTGGGTGGATACGGCGGAGCGGGCGTTTGAGGACTGGCTTCAGGAAGGCTCGGAGGGCCGCCAGGGGTTGAATCTGCGCAGCCTCCTGGAGCGGGTGCGCGAGCTGACCGGGCTGGAGATCCGGCTGGAAGGTCTGCGGGCCACCGCGCCGGAGGAGGTGCGCGAGCGTTTGATGGAGGCGGTGCGGGAAGCCGGACATCGCGCGCTGCGCATGCAGGCCCTCACCGCGGCGGCCCGGCGGGCGGGGGTTAGGCTGACCCTTCCGGAGGTGGATCTGCTGGAGGCCTCGTGGGAGGAGCTGGCGGAGATCATCCGCGAGGGGATCCTGCAGGAAACCCAGGCCCGGCTGGAGGCCCACCTTCGGGAGGTGGAAGGGGTCCTGGCTGATCGCCTGAACGGGCAGCGGGATCCGGTCACGCTGGCGCAGGCGCTCTGGGAAGCTCAGTTCACCCGGCAAACTGCCTTTGATACGCGGACCCATCAGCGGGTGACTTACGCCCAGGTGGTGTTCCCGCTTTCCTATCTGGCCGGGCGGCTGCTGGAAGAGATCCCCCCATCGGAGCGCGGCCCGCGGATCCTGGAGCACCTCCGGGAGGTGCTGGAGGCCCGCGAGGAGGAGCTGGGCCGTTCGGTGTGGGTTTCGATGGCGGAACAGCGGCCCCTCGATCTGGAGGAGGCGACCCGCCTCAGCCTGATGAACTGGCTGGGGGCGGAGCGCTGGGAGATGGTGGCGGAAACGCCCTTCGGACGCTGGGAGCCGGAGCTCCAGGAGGACGCCATCCGGTTCTTTGGGCGCCGGGCCTTTTCCACCGCTGCCCGTAACCTGTTGCTCAGCCTCATCGGTCAACTATGGGTGGACTATCTCACGGCGATTGAGAACCTGCGGCAGGGGATCGGGCTGGAGGCTTTCGGGCAGCGGGATCCCCTGGTCGAATACAAGCGGCGGGCCTTTGAGATGTTCCAGGACCTGTTGAACAACATCCGGGCGGAAACCGTGCGGCGGCTTTTCCTGATCGTGCCCACCGGCCAGGCCCTGGCCCGGGAACGCCGGGGGGCCCCGGGATCCCGAGCGCAGGTTCAATCGGAGGCTGCATCCCGCCCCATCGGGCGGAACGATCCATGTCCCTGTGGCAGCGGCAAGAAGTATAAGCATTGCCATGGCCGGCCAGGGGCGCCTCCTCTGCCGGGAACGACCCCAGCTTCCCCATCGACCGCCGAACGCCGTCGCCGCTAAATTAAGGGTAGGAGTGCTGCGGTTGGCCTTTTCCCTAAGGGCTTCCGGGGCTGCGGGGAAGCGCCGAAGGCTCTCCCTCGCAGCCCCAACAGGAAAGGGCATCCTCCCCATCCGGATAGGGGTCGAAGGGTGGATGCCCGCGAGCGTGGAAACGGTCTGCCTTCGAGGCCTGCCCCTGCCGGAATGGGTGACCTGGATTCCGATGAGGAGACTGGGATGGGCCGGCAAAAGAGGATTTCGGGCACATTCCTGGCTCGTCTGAATCTGCGCAGCGATCGCCTTCTGCCGGATGAACGTCTCGCTGCCGTCCTGGAGACGTGGCTGGAACGCCCCGGACCTCCCCGGGCGACCGAGTGCATCCTGAGAATCGCTCCTTCATGGTCCGCTCTGGAAGCGGCGATCCGGACGAGGGAACCCTCCGCTGGCTATCTCTGGTTGACCCCCCGAGCTTTCCCCTATCGCTTTGTCGCTACGGCAGGGCGCTCGCCGCATATCCTTCAGCTTCATCTGGACCCCCTGATCCCGGTTGAGCGCCTGGCCCAGTGGGAAGCCCAGAGAGAGCCCATTTACGTGCTCGACCCGGAGGGGAGGATCCTCTGGCTGAACGCCGCCGCCTCCTCCTTCTGGCAGATTCCGCGTGCGAACTTCCTGGAGCGCCCGCTCTGGGAGTGGGTCGGCCTGTCTCAACGGGGCGCGCTGGAAGAAGCGTGGCGCCGGCTTTTCGACGAGGGCCTTCCGGCGATCTGGGAGATCGTCCTTGGGTCTCAGGGGGAGCGCGGTCAGGCCCGCTGGCTGGCCACCCCGGGCCCCTCCTGGGGGGTGATCCGTCAGATCGCCTCAAACGCGGAGGAGCGACTTCAGCGGGAGCTCTCCCAGACCCTGGGGATGCTGGCCGAGCTCGCCCATCACCTCCACGATCCGCAGGCTCTGATGTCCAGCGCTCTTCATCTGCTCATGGAGGTATGGAAAGCCGAGGTGGGAGTGGCGTATCAGGTTCACGGTCGGCGTCTGGATCTGCTGATCGGCTTCGGCCTGGATGAGGGGTTCCCAGCCCGGTTCGGCCATCTGGAGATGGACGAGCCCACCTACATGGCCTTCATGGCCCATCGCTATGCCTGGTATATCGAGGATACCCGGACGGCCACGCTGGCGCCCATCACCCGGGAGGTTGTGGAATCGATCGGCGTTCGCACGCTGGTAATGCTCCCGCTGATCCATCAGGGAGCTCCGATCGGCCTTCTGGCCTTTGGCTACCGATGGCCTCGGCCGGCCTTCTCTATGGAACGCGATCTGCTGACTCTGATCGCCAATCAAATGGCGATAGCCCTGGTGACCGCCAGGAGCTTACGATCGGCTCAGATGGAGCTGGAACGATATCGTCAGGCGATCGCTCAGGTTTCGGAGGCCGGTCGCGAGGCGGCCCAGACCACCGATGTAGAGGAGTGGCTGCGCCTGGCCCTGCAAATCCTCCTCAACCTGGCCCGTGCGGAGACCGGGATCCTTCTCATGCTGGACGAGGCCCCCTCTTCCCTCCCCGCGTTCATTGCGGTCGGTTTAACAGACGAGCACGGGGAATCCATTCGCCATGCTATCCAGAGGAATCTCCAGGCTTTGATGGGCATACAGGGTTTTCAAGGGGTCCTGTGGGAGCGTCTTCCGGATCCCCTGAAGGATCTGCTGCCTGCCTCTGCCTTTGCCTCTGTCGAGGTGATCCCGCTGCGCTTTGCGGGCCGCCTGCTGGGCCTGGTGATTCTCGGACGAAGCCAGCCGATCTCCGAGAGGACGGAGGTGGAGGCGCGCCTCATGGAGGCTTTAAGCGGGTTGCTCGCCTCCACCGTGTATACCTGCCGGTTGCTGGAGCATTCCCGGCGGATGGCCCACGAGCTTGCCGCTTTCCAGGGGATGATCGGCCTGTCCGGTTTGATCCCCGATGTTTCCCGGCTGGCCGAGGAGGCCCTGGAGTGGCTCCTAAAAGGCCTGGGCTTCGAGGGTGGATGGTTGCTTCTGTCGGAGGGTGAGGGGAAAGGATGGTATGTGAGGGGGCGCGATCCAGAAGCGGTGCGGGCGTTGATCGCGCAGCTGCCTCCGGAGCTGCTGGACCGGGCGCTCCGGGAAGATCGGGTCCAGGTTCATCGGCCGCCCGAGGCGGGATGGCCTGCGGGCGTTCGCGCCCTGGTCCTGGCTCCGCTTCGGGCGCAGGACCGGGCGATCGGCTTGCTGGGCCTGGTCTCTTCCCTTGTGGAGCATCTGACCCCCTCGGAGCAGACGTTCATTACGGCGATCACGGATCAGCTGGGGGCGATCCTGGAGACGGCTCGAATGAGCCAGCGGGAGCGCCGCCGGGGCCGGCTCATGGAACAGCTGAACCGGGCGATGGCGCAGCTGGCCAGCGAGATGGATCCGGAGATCGTCCTGGATCGAACGGTCAGGGTGGCCTGCGAACTTTTCGATGCAGCGAGCGCTCAGATCTGGCTGTGGGATGCCTCCGGGGAGGATCTGGTTCTGCGCGCAACGACGGATCCGGGTCGATGCCCTCCCGGGCAACGCCTGTCTCATGGGAAATGGGCTGCTCTTTTCGGAGAGCCACCGGTTGGGCCGCGTTTGCTTTCGAGGGGTGGAGATGGGGGATGGCCCGGCGAGGGCCCGGAGGCTCAGGTGTGGATGGCACCGCTGTCGCATGGGGAGCGGATTCTGGGTTATCTCGCGCTCCTGATAGAGGCCACGCGAGATCTTCAGGCGGAAGAAGCGGAAGCCCTGCAACTTCTGGCCTTTCACGCGGCCATCGCCTTCCAGAACGCCGTCCTGTATCAGGAGACCCAGCGGCGGATCCGGGATCTGGGCGCGCTGGTGGTGGGGGCCGCCCTGGCCGCTTCCACCCTCAGCACGGAGGAGGTTCTCTGGCAGGTATCCCGTCATCTGGCCGGGGTGCTCCGGGTCACCAACTGCACCATCTCGCTCCTGAACCCCTCAGGCGATGCGCTCGTGGTTTACGCGGATTACACGCCCCCGGAGCGACTGGCGGAAGACCCCTCTCCTCCGGAGATTGGCCGTCATTATCCTCTGGCGGAGTATCCGGCGACGGCCCGCCTGTTGCAGGAAGGGGACTTCCTGGTCATCCGGATGGACGATCCGGAAGCCGATCCCCATGAGAAGGCCTGGATGCAGGGTTTCGGCTATCAGACATGTCTGATGCTTCCGCTCTGGGTGCGGGGCCGTGCCATCGGTCTGATCGAGCTCAGCGATGCTCAGCTTCGCCATTTCACCGAAGAGGAGATCCAGCTGGCCCGGGCGCTGGCGGATCAGGTCGGGGTGGCTCTGGCCAACACGATGCTTTACGAGGCGGAGCAGCGGCGTGCCCGCCTGCAGGGAGCGCTGAGCCGGATCTCCCGGGCATTAACCGCCACGTTGCGCCCTGAAGAGGTATTTGAGACCGCAGTCCGGGTGGCCGTCGAGGAGATGATGGGCGATGGGGCGGCGGTTTTCCGAATCGGCCTGGATCCAACCCGGCTGGAGGTCGCGGCCTCGGCGGGATGGCTCTCCGAGTATCTTGTGAAGGGCAGCGTCTGGCCGCTGGCGGGCGCCCTTGCCCGGGCTATCGCTGAGGATGCGATGGCGTGGATTGGGGATGCGCTGGGGGAGAAAGAGGATCTGCCCCTTGCGCCTGAAGGGACCGATTCGATCCGCTCGATGATCGTCGTCCCTCTTCGTATGGAGGATGTGATCATTGGCCTCCTGGCGATTTTCTCTGCTCATCCCCACGTTTTCGTCCCCGAGGATGAGCCGATCTTTCGATCGCTGGCGGATCACATCAGCCTGGCGCTCCACAACGCCCGGCTTTACGAGGAATCGCAGAAGCGGATCGCCGAGCTCAGCGCCCTTCAGGAAATGGCCGCGCAGGTCACGTCCACGCTGGATCTCCACCAGGTGCTCGAGACAGTGGGCCGGCATCTGATGGGGCACACCCGCGCGGATCGGGTATACATCCATCTGCTCAGCGAAAACGGGGAGCGCTGGCGTTCGGGGATGACCCTCACGCGGGAGGGGAAGGTTCTCCTTGAAGCACCTCGTCTTTGTCCGGAAGGGGTCACCGAGACCGTGGTCCGGACGGGCCGCCCGCTGGTGATTCCGGACGCCTCGTTGCATCCGCTGTTCCAGGACCCCGAAACGCGGCCCTGGGGGATCGGAGCCATTGCGGCGTTCCCGCTCCGTCATGCCGGCCGGGTGATGGGCGCTCTGCATGTGGTCTTTGAATCCCCCCATCTGTTCAGTGCGGACGAGCTCCGCTGGCTCAGCACGATCGTCGATCAGATGGCGGTGGCGATCGCCAACGCCCGCCT
>BEHY01000057.1 GCA_002898735.1 Candidatus Thermoflexus japonica | reverse complement strand
TAATAAAAGCAGTGTGAGATCTGCGCAGCTGATCCCTTCCCGGAGGCTTTCAGGGTCGCGGGGCATCCTGGTGCCCGGGGACCCTGATCGGCGATCCCGATCCCCAGCTGGAGAAGCTGCCATGCTTCGGTCTCTGGCCTCGATCGCGATCCTGGCCTTCGCAGGGCTTATCCTCTTTCATCTTGGAACCAGAGGATCGAACCCCAACCCCCAGCAACGCTGGGTGGATGATGACGGAACGGTGGGGGCGGCCAGCCGTTCCTGCGATGGCGCGGATACTGCTTACTTTAGCATCCAGGCGGCAATCGAGGCCGCGCAGGATGGGGACGAGATCATTGTCTGCCCCGGGATTTATGTCGAACAGATCACCATCCGCCGGAACCGGCTCTCGATCCACTCCTTCGATCGATCGGCCTTAGATCCAAGCCCGGACACCCTTCTGCGGCCGGCGGAGCTGGTCCCTGCGGGGGTATGGATCCTCGGCGATGGAAACACCTTTGAAGGGTTTGTGATCGAGGATAAAGTCCCGGATCCCCCGGCGCATCCCCATCCCCACACCCTCATTCTCGTCCAGGGGGATCGCAACGTCATCCGCGCCAACCGCATGATCGGCCGCGGGAACGCAGGCCTGCCCGATGCGGGCATCATCGTGCATGGGGCCGATGCGGGCAACGGCGTCGCGGAGAGCAATCAGGTGATCGAAAACGAGCTCCTGAACCTGGCCGGCCATGGGATCCTGGTGCTCAGCCTCGCGCCGGGCCGGGCGGCTTACTGGACCACCGTAGCCGGCAACCAGGTGCATGATAACCCGGGCAACGGCATCACCGTCGACCGCTCGCCCTACACGCGGGTGGAGCACAACCGCCTGACCCGCAACGGCGTCGCCATGTCCTTCAACAGCGATGCTTCCTTCCCCGGGATAGGAACCGTCTTCCGGTGCAATGAAATCAGCGGGAACGCCACGGGGGCGCGGAACACCGCGACCGACGGGACGGTGATGGCGGCGGCGTTCAACTGGTGGGGGAACGCCGCGGGGCCCCTTCACGATCTGCGAAATCTGTCCGGCAGAGGGGATAGAGCGGGCGATAACATCCATTTCGAGCCGTGGCTGACCGGGCCGCCGGGGCCGGTTTGCCCGCTGCTCCAGATCCACATCGACATCCAGCCGGGCATCGCCCCCAATCGCATTCCGCTCCATCGCTCCGTGCTCATCCCGGTCGCCATCCTGTCGAATCCCGGTTTCATGGCCGTTATAGATCTGGACCGGACCCGCATGACCTTCGGCCCCACGGGGGCTGAGGCTCCTGGGGTGGGCTGTCAGACGACCGCAGGGGACCTGAACGGGGACGGGCTGGCGGATCTCCTCTGTTATTTCCGGGCTGATCAGATGGGCTTCCGTCCGGAACATACGGAAGGAATATTCCGGGGGCAAACCCGGGAGGGCGTGCCGGTTGAGGGGCGGGACGCAGTTCAGATTGTTCCGTAAGGGGCCGAGATCGCCAGAGGCGACCCCGGCCCGATCTCCCCCCAGAGGGGCTTATGAGGAACCCGGAGCGCTGGCCGGGATCGCCCGGCCGCTGCGGGCATCCATCCACCGGATCGCCTCCGCGGGGAAAGATAGCCAGAGGAGCTGACCCGGTGCAACCGGATGGCCGGGGGGAAGGCTCAGTTTCAGGGTTTGGGTGCCGATCCGCGCCGTGATCAAGAGCTGGGCGCCCAGAGGCTCCACCACCAGGACCTCCGCCGGCAAGGCTCCGGGATGAGATTCATCGTTGACCCGGATATGCTCCGCCCGGATGCCCAGCAGCAGCTGCTGTCCGGAGGAGACCTCGCCGGCGAGGGACAATGGGATCCGATGTCCCTCCAGATGAAACACCGGCCCGCCCTCTCCATCCTCCACCACCCCCTGGAGGAAATTCATCGGCGGGTTCCCGATAAACCCACCCACGAACACGGTGGCCGGTGCCTCATAGATCCGCATGGGGGCATCCACCTGGACAATCTCCCCCTCCCGCATCACAGCGATGCGATCCCCCAGGCTCATCGCCTCCACCTGATCGTGCGTGACATAGATGATGGTCATCCCGGTCTCCTGATGGAGGCGCTTGAGCTCCGCCCGGGCGTGCAACCGCAGCAACGCATCCAGGTTGCTGAGGGGCTCGTCCATTAACAACACCTCCGGCTGCATGACCAGCGCCCGGGCCACCGCCACCCGCTGGCGCTGGCCGCCCGAGAGCTGCGCCGGGTAACGATCCAGCAACCCCTCCAGCTGCAGCATCCCGGCCGCTCGCTCCACCCGCCGACGCACCTCGGCCTCCGGAACCCGCCGCATGCGCAGGCCGAAGGCGATGTTATCGTAGACTTTCATGTGCGGGAACACCGCATAGCTCTGGAACACCATGGCGATGTTCCGACGGCGGGGCGGGAGACCGGTGACCTCCCGGTTTCCGATGAAGATCCGACCCCGATCCACCCGCTCCAGCCCGGCGATGCACCGCAGCAGGGTGGTCTTGCCACAACCGGAGGGGCCCAGGAGCACGAAGAACTCCCCATCCTCCACGGTCAGGGAAATCTCCCGCAGCGCCACGACTTTCCCGAACGTCTTCCGCACCCCCTCCAGGCGCACTCCAGCCATCGCCTTTCCTCCCGGACGTTCTTTGCCGCTCAGCGGCCGCTCACCCCCCACAGGTGGAAGAGATAGCGACGAATGATGAGAAGGATCACCAGCGCGGGGGCGACCATGAAGAACCCTCCGGCGAAGCGGAAGTAAAGCGGCGACTCGTTGAGGACCGTGATCACCAGCGCCGGCAACGTCCGCTGTCGCAGCGTGAGGATCGCGGCGGCGAAGACCTCGTTCCACGAGATGACAAAAGTGAAGAGCGCGGCGGCGGCCAGCCCCGGCAGCGCCAGCGGCAATGAGATCCGCAGGAACGCCGACAGGGGGCTGCACCCCAGGGTCATCGCCGCCTCCTCCAGGTCCCGCGGGATGGCCGTGAACACGCTGGCCGTGATCAGGATCACAAAAGGCAGGGCCATCGCCGTGTGGACCAGCGCGACGGCCCACGGGGTGTCATAGAGGCCCATTCGGATGAAGGTGACCGCCAGAGGGATCGAGAGGATGGCCATCGGGAACATCCGGGTCATCAGGATCCCCATCCGCACCGCCTCCCGCCCGGGGAAGAAAAAGCGGGCCAGGGCATACCCGGCCGGCGCCCCCAGGATCAGGGAGAGGATCATCGTGAACAGGGCGACCACAATGCTGTTCCAGGTGGCCGCCAGTGTCCCCGTGGCGGTCACAAAGAACCGCATCGTTTCCACGGAGAGCTCGAGAGGGAGCAGCGGACGGGGCCAGCGATAGACCGCCATGCGCGGGCTGAAAGCCAGCAGGCCAATGAGGTAAATGGGGGCCAGCACCCAGAGGGCCAGCGCGATCGCCCCGGCATACCAGAGGACATCTCCCACCCACGAGCGTCCTTTCATCGCCCCAATTCCTCCGGTCGAACCCGCAGAAGGCGGAGATACAGCCCCGTGGTGATCGCCGAGAGCACCAGGATGACCAGAGCATAAGCGGCAGCCACATGGGGATTGTGTGCTCCCACATACCAGTTATAGGCCTCCGAGGCCAGGACCGGCAGCACGCCCCCGCCCAGAGCCACCACCACCGCAAACGTCTGGAACGCGAAGAGGGTCCGGATGATCAGCGCCGCCTGGAGGCTGGGCCGCAAGAGGGGCAGGACCACGTAGCGGATCTTCTGGATCAGGTTGGCGCCGAAAACCTCGGCGGCCTCCCAGTATTCCCCCAGGATCATCTGCAACCCGGCCACCAGGGTAACCATCACAATGGCGGTGGCCCGCCAGGCCTCCGCCACCACCACCGCCAGGAGGATCCCCAGCGGACGCTCATACGAGAGAAAGATCACCGGGCGCTGGATCCACCCCAGCCCGTGCAGGATCACGTTGAGATACCCCCGCTCGGTGAAGATGGCCAGCCAGACCAGCCCCGCGGCCAGCTCCGAGATGGCCAGAGGGATCGCATAGACGTAAAGGAAAAAACCCGCTCCCCGGCGGCGGGATTGAGCGATCAGGGCCATCGTCAGCGCCAGGACCAGCTGGATCGGGATGATGAGGGCGATCAGGATGAGGGTGTTGCGCAGGGCGGGCAGGAACCGGGTATCGGACACCATCCGGCGGAACGGCTCCAGGGACCCGCTCCCGGAGGAGCTGTGGAAAGCGAGCTGCAGGGCCTGGACGCTGGGGATAGCAATGAAGAACGTGAGGAAGAGCGCCGCCGGTGCCAGCAGAGCCAGCGGCAACAGCCATTCCGGCGCCTTTCCGTTCCCCATCGCAGGATCTCCAGGGAAAATACCTGCAGGGGGTGGGCAGGAGGTCGAACGCGCTCCGCCCACCCCCACGCAGTCACTCGGAACGGCGGAATTCATGCCCGGGGGTGCGAGCCGCCAGGGGCAGCCCGCAGCCCTTTCCCAGATCATCGGACAGTGCACGGCCCGGTGCTGGGAGGATCCGGCGGCCAGCACGCCGCGCCGGTCTCGTTCAGGATGGCCTGCAGGTTCGCCGCCTCCTCCTGAAGCACCTTTTCGATCTCCTCCCCCTTGAGGACAATACGCTCCAGGGTATCCCGATTGACCTTGTTGAATTCACCGGCCTTCCCGCCCAGGCCAACCGGCAGCAGCGCGGGGATCGCATCCGGGGCCCTGGATTGCTTCACCACCGCCTCCCCTTCGATCCGCACGTGGACCGGCATATCCGCAGGGATCGGGATATCCAGCACGGGGAAGAATGCCACTTCCCGCAGGATCGTTAGCTGGGTCTCCGGGCGGGTGAGGAACTCGATCAGCGCTTCCGCCCCCTCCCGGTTCGGCGCGCCCTTCACGATCCCCAGGCAGGCCAGGACCGGCATGAAGCCTCGCCCTTTCGGGCCGGCCGGGACCGGCGCGGCGATAAAGTCATTCGGGCGCTCCTTGAAGGCATTGACCAGACGAGCCGTGTGATCCCACGCAATCCACACCTCCTCCGCCAGCAGGGGCTCCTGCATGAAGTCATAGGTGGTGGATTGCGGATTCACATGCTCCCAAAGGGCCTTGAAGGCCTTCCACATCTCCACCGCCTCCGGGCTCTTGTAGGTGGTCACAAAGGCGCCTGTATAGGAGGGGTAGAGATAGCCCTGGACGAAGCGGTGGATCAACCCTTTGGGGCCCAGGGGGAAGCCCAACTTACGCTCCCCCGTAGCCTTATGGATGTTCTCCCCCCACTGGCGGAGCTGATCCCAGGTCAGCGCATTGAGATCCGCTCCGGCCGGGAGGTAATCCAGCGCCTTCTTATTGATGGCCAGGATATAGGTGGCCTGCATCCAGGGGATGCAATACGGACGATCGGTGCCCAGCTTCCCCAGCTCCACAAACTGGGAGACCATCGGGCGATCCTTCAGGCGCTCCATCAGGGCGGCCAGGTCCTCGAGGGCGTTATCCTTGAGCAGGGTCACGAAGTTCCCGTGCAACGCGCCCACCACATCCACGGTCACCTTCCCTGCCTGGATCTCCGCCCGAATGCGGTCATGGAACGGCCCTTCATCCTCGGGGATGAACTCCACCGGAGCACCGAAGGGCTTGAGGATGACATTCCGCATCTTCTCCGCTTCTTCGACCGGCCGCAGCTGCGTGGAGAGGAAAAGGACCGGCCTGGGCGGGGCAGTGGGGGTCGGCGGGGGCGGCGTCGGGGAGGGGGCAGCGGGCGGAGGAGCGGCTGTGGGCGTAGGGGTCGGTGTCGCCGCCGGCTGGCACGCAAGAAGCAAAGCGAGAAGGAGGGAGAAAACGGTCCAGAGCCTTCGATCTCGCATGGCTAACCTCCTTTTGCAGATGTGGGGAGATCTTCCGGCAACATCCATCCGGTCAGAGCGGCGATCCGCTCGGCCGCTCGCCGGATTGCCGCTTCCAGAGGACGACGCCGGGCGAGCACATCCTCCACCAGCGCCTGCCACTCCTCCGATACCCGGGCATAGTTGGTTAACGGAGGACGTGGCCGCCCCTGCTCGACCCACGGCAACGTGCGGGCCAGGAATCCCTGCGGCTCGCCGGCCAGACGGGAAGCCGCCGGGATCCAGGGGGGATGCCGGGCCGTGGTCCGCGCAAAGGGGATCAACGCCTCCCCTTCTACGGCCAGCCGCAACAACGCGAGAGCCAGCTCCGGATGTCGCGATTGGCGGTAGATCCCAAAGGCCATACCGCCCAGCAGACCCGCCGGTCGCCCATGAGGCCCCGCCGGGATCGGAACGGCCGCCATCCGCTCCAGAAAAGCCGCTTCATCCCAGCCGGTGATCTGACGGATCAGCTCCGCCTCATAAGTGCCGCCGACGGCCATCACCACCCGTCCCTCCCCCAACCACTGGGCGGCCTGCTCCCGATAGAAGGCAACGACCTCCGGCGGCATCAGACCGTGTTCCCAGATCAGCGAGCGCAGGAACGCCAGCGTCTCACGCGTTGCCGGCTGGTCCAGCAGCACCTGACCGTTCGCAACGAGCTCGCCTCCATTCGCCCAGAGGAACGGAAGCGTCTGGTAGGTTGTGGTCTCCCCTCCCGCCCGACCCGCGACCATGGCCAGAGGATAAGGGCCCAGGCCGTAGCGCCTCCGGATTTCCGATCGCCGGAAATGAAGCCCCACCCGCAGGAGATCCTCCCAGGAGGTCGGCGGGTGCAATCCCTCCGCCATCAGCCAGTCCCGGCGCACCCAGAGGACGCTGACGTCCATGCTGATCGGGATGGCATACAGATGTCCCTCCAGGACGTATGCCATCCGGAGTCCCGGCATCAGCCAGGCGATCGCCTGAGCTTCCCACACCGGGTCGATCTCTCCGATCGCCCGGAGATACCGAAGGGCGACGAACTCCGCCAGCCACGCGGAGTCGAGGATGGAGAGATCCGGCGCCTCCCCATTCCCCACCGCCTCGATCAAGGTTTGCCGGAGGCGCAGGAAGGGGATCTCCTGAACCGTCAGCTCCAGGGGGCGATCGGGATGCTCCGCGTTCCAGCGGCTCACCGCCTGATCCAGAGGGATCCGCCACCGGGGATGGGAGAGGATCACCCGCAATACCACCGGCGGCCCTCCCCGGCCGTTACGAACCGCCACGAACGTCCCCCGACCCCGCTGACGGACGATCAATCCTTCCCGGGCCAGATCCTCCAGCGCCTGGCGCACCGGCGCCCGGCTGACGCCATAGCGGGCGCACAGCTCCGCCTCCGTCGGCAGGCGATCCCCAGGCCGAAGATGCCCTTCCAGGATCTCCGCCCGCAGGATTTCCTTTAATTGCTCATGGATCGGAATCCCACTCGCCGGATCCAGCTTCCGTCGGATGGACATTTCCCACTCTCTCGGGAGGACCTCGTGCTTTCGTCCCGTTAGGACTCCAGGATCCAGGTCACCCGATCCCTTTTGTTATAATATTATGAAAATTGAATTCCAAGTCAAGAGCCAGCACCCGGAGGCCTCTCATCCCTCTTGATTCGAGCACTGCAGTGGAGCAGGTAGATTGGACGCTGATCCTGTCATCTCTACCCCACGAAGATGGAGAAGGGCGATGAAACGGCCCTTCTCCATCCGCACAGGGGGAAGACGAAACGGCAGGAGCTGTCGGAGGCTGCACTTCGGGAGGATGAGCGTTGTTTCTCTCGGGCCTGGCGTAGCGCCTCAGCGAAGCAAACCCAGGCTCATCAGCGCCTGTTGAGCAGCCAGGGGAACCTGCAGGACAGGCTCCATGCTCTCCAGGGCTTGCAGAACCGGACGAAGCGATGATCCGTGGGGCCCTGTCACCAGGGCTTTCAATACGTGATGGGCGCCCTGGCGAAGCCACGGCGAGTCGGAATGATGAATCAGCGCCTCCAGCAGCGGACGCAGGCTGGCTTCCCCTAAACCCACCAGCCCCTCCGCGGCCATCCATCGAATGCCCGGGTCCGGGTCATCGATCATGATCTGGACCAGGCGGTCTGCCACCTGAGGATCCCGGATTTCCACCAGCGTCCGGGTGATTTCCCAGCGCAGGAGACCATCCGCATGATCCCTGGCGGCCCAGAGCGCCTCCACCACCTGAGCGCCCCTGGCAACCAGCGCCCGGCGGGCCGCCTGCACCTTCGCAGGATCGGGGCTGCCCAGCGCCCTGATATATTCGGCGATCTCAGCGCTGGATTCTTTCATCTCGGTCATGGTGCACCTCCCGGGATCTTCTGGTCCCTATAAGCCACGCCCCACGGGATTTCCCATTTTTGCAACGGGGTCTGCTCCCTCCTCAGCGATAGGCGTCATTTCGCTTTCGAATCCCCAGGATCTGAAGCAGGCCACGCCCCCGTTGCACGTAGAGACGATATTCTCCCGCCCGGTGGCTCAGGAGGAGCCCTCGATCATGCCGGATCTTCGTCAGACGGGGGTTCGCTTCCTCAGCCAGCAGCGCGATATGCTCCAGGATCTGCTGGCGATGCTTGGTCGGCAGCCGTTCCAGGTCCTTGAGCGCCTTCCTGGAGAACCGGATCGTGAGCATCTTCCCCTCGCCCCAGATAGAGGAGTTCATCCCGCTTGCGCGCGGACTCCCCCGTGGCCCTTGGGGCCGCAGGGAGGGAGAGAAAAAACCCTGCGGGGGCTGGGGTCATCTCTTTGCGCCCACAGCCCCCGAGGGATCCAGCCCAAATATGGATCGGAGCCACTACAGGCCCGCGAAATTTTCCCCACCCCTCACCGGCGGTGAAATCAGCCCCAGGCGAATACGATCAACAAGAAGAGCCCTATCAGAGCCAGCCCCAGACCCCCTATCAGGATCCAGCCCTCGATCCGCCAGAGATCCGCAGGCCGGGTGCGGCGACGCAAAAGGAACCAGCCGACGCCCAACAGGCTGATGGAAAGCGCCAGCCAGGTCCTGGACAACCAGAAAACGGACACCCGCCATGATCCAAGCCGCACCATCGCTGAGCCCGACGAGGAAGAACATGGCGCTCAGGGGGCCGATGCGGGAGGTCCCGGAGGCTCGGGGCCTTGAACGCGGACCTCTCCTTTCCCCTCCCCGCTCCCCGCGATCGCATGTCCCAGAGGCTCACGGCTTTGAGAGCGGGGCACCTCAGGAGGCTCTTCCATCAGGCCGCGGCGAAACTCCCGAACGCTCTGGCCCAGCTCCCGGGCGATCGTCGACAGCCGGCCCGGGCCGAAGAGAAGCAGGGCCAGCAGGAAGATCAGCAACAGCTCTTCCGCGCCGATACGGAACATCGATGGCTTCCCCCTTTCCCCCCAAATCCGCGCGGGGGGGCGGCCGTCGAAGCTCGCCGCGCCCCCCGCGCCCTTCGCACCCTTATTGTACCCTCCCCGCACCCCAGGGGAAGAATCCCGGGGGATCGCTTACCGGGCCCGGCGGACCAGGCTCATGAGCGTGACATACCAGGTGTCATCGAAGTGACCTACCCCCAGGACGTTCACCCGATCCCCCACTTTGAAATCTTTCAAGGTGGGGCTTTTCACCCGAGGGACCCGGAAGCGTGTTCGGTCATCGGTGAGCAGGTTCACCTTCCCCTTCGCTGTCTCGAGAACCAGGCGGTTCTCTTGGATTTCCGCAATGGTGCCATGGAAGGTCCGGACCGGCGGCCGAACGCCGATCCGCAGGGCCTCCACCTTGCCGTCCATCCGCGTCCCCACGATCAGCACGCGCTCATCCGGATGGAGATCGGCCCATGTCGGCTTGCGGATCCCGATCACGAGGAGGACCGTCTTATCCGTTCCGGAGACCTCCACCATCTCCCCTTTCGCCGTCTTCACGGTCAGCATCTTCGCCGCCGCATCCACTTTGGCGATCGTCCCGCGCACAATGACGCGGGCGGGGGCCCGGGTCTGACGAGCCGCCTGGGGCCATGCCATCCCGGTTCCCCAGCTCAGGAGAAGCAGGCCCCCCAGCACCGCGCCGATGAACTTCTTCCACCCCGCTAACACACGCATGGTTTCCCCCTTTCCCCTCAGGACATGCGCCACTGGATTTGAATCCAGAGCTGTCCGATGCCCCCTTCTGAAGCGCTCCCGGAAGTCTTACTTCTGGATCGGCATCCCGTCCGGGCCGATCACATACCAGAGCTTGTTGAATCCCTGGCCGTTGGTATCGCCGGGCCTGGTGTCGCCCGAGAAGTAATAGAGAGGATGGCCGTTGTAGGTGACCTGGATGGTGCCATCCTTACGGCGGATGGTGCCCAGCAGGGCGGCGTTCACCCCGGGGCCAGCGATCGGCTTGCCCGCGGTGAGGAACGGCGGCCACCGCTGTGCGCAATCCGCCTCACAGGTGCTGGTGTTCTTCGGGTCGTTCATAAACACATAGAGGGTGAATCCCTGCTCATTGGTGAGGAACTTCCCCAGGGCCGTGCTCTGGCCCACCTTCACCGTGGCCGGCTTGCTCGGCGTGGGCCGGGGCGTGACGGTCGGGGTCGGCGCCTGCGTCGGAGTGGGCGTGGGCGCCTTCGTGGGCGTCGGGGTCGGCACCCGGGTCGGCGTCGGGCTGGGCGGAGCCTTCGTGGGGGTGGCGGGTGGCCGGGTGGGCGCCGCCGTCGGCGAAGGCGTGGCCCGGGCGCAAGCCGTCAGGGCCAGCAACGCGGCGAACCCGATTCCGCTCAGCCAGCGCAGGGCTCGATGGCGCATCGCCTCTCCTCCTTTCAGCCAGGTTCTCCAGCAAAAGATCTTAAGCGGGAGAGGCGCGGCTGTCCTGAAGGGGAGCCAAAGGGGAGCTTAAGAAAACCTTAAGGGGAAGGAGGCCTGGGGGATCCGGAGGCGTCGGCTTCGCCGACCGCCCCCTCATGAACGTCTCCCGGTTCCCTGTGCGCTCGTCGCAGAAGCCGATAGGTCTCCCACACGGCCAGGGCCATCCACGCGGCCAGCCGGAGGCCGTGCAGGCCATCGATATAGCCCTGCAGCCGTATAAAGCGACGCCAGAACTCCCGGGCCATCATCGTCCACGGCGTATACCAGTGGGGCCGCACCCCGGCCTCCCGCAGGGCCTGCGCCTCCAGCCGCGCGTAAGCGCGCTGCTTGGCCCGAAATTCGGCCGGGGAATCGTAGTTATAATGGATCAGCGGGTTCCGCAGATACCCCGCCGCTCCCTGCAGCACCACGATCTCATGGACCGGACGTTCATATCGGGCATAACCCCGACGCAGAACCCGCAGCTGGTAATCCGGCCACCATCCTCCGCCCCGCGTCAGCCGCCCGAACAGGTAGTTGCGCCGGGGCACCCACCAGCCCACATAATGGTGATCCCGGATGGCCGCCCGGATCTCCTCCGCCAGCTCCGGCGTGGCCCGCTCATCGGCGTCCACGAAGAAGATCCAGTCGGCCTCCACCCGCTCCAGAGCCGCATTCCGCTGGGCTGCGTAGTTCTCGAAGGGATGCTGGATGACCTCGGCTCCCCATGCGCGAGCCCGCTCCACCGTGTCATCCTCGCTATATGAGTCGAAGACCACCACCCGATCCGCCCAGCGCACGCTCTCTATGCACGCTTCGATGAAGGCCGACTCGTTCCGGGTGAGGATCACCACCGCCAGCATAGGCTCCCCCATCGATATCCCGGTGGAGCGAATGGTTTTGCGGAACCCCTAATCCTGAAGGTTTTCCATCTGAAGCGCCATGTGCTTCACCGCCTCATAGGCCGCCCGCAGGGCGGCGCTCTCGGGATCGACAGCCCGGGCCAGCGCCCGGGCGCGCGCACCGGCACCGAGGGCGACCAGACGACAGGCGGCCCGGAGCTTCCAGCGCGGGTAATGCCGGCGGTAGAGCCGCAGGCGGCTGGCCCAGAGCGCCCGGATCATGTCGGGGCGCACCTGCCGGGCGCTCTCCCCACCGGCGTGCACCACGACCGCTTCCGGCACGCAGTAGCGCTCCCAGCCGGCCCGAGCCATCCGCCAGCACCAGTCCACCTCCTCCGCATAGATCCAGTAGCCCTCATCCAGCAACCCCACCGATCGGATCGCTTCCCCCCGGACCATCATCGCCGCCCCGAGGGGATGTCCGATCCGAAACGGTTTTCCCCGCATATACCAGGCCCGGGGGTAGCGTCCGTTCAGGCGGGTCTCCAGCAGGCGGGGATGAAGGGGAAACAGATCGAGGAAGAGCTGGGCCAGCCCCGGGAAATCGAAGGCGCTGTGCTGAAATCGGCCATCCGGGTAAATCAGCCGCGGGCCACACACCCCGGCGCGGGGGGTGGATTCCATGAAACGGAGCAGAATCCGGGGGGCTTCGTCCAGGACCTCGGTATCCGGATTGAGCAGCCAGACGTAACGCGGCGCAGCGGGGCGATCCGGGAACCCCATGGCCCTCAGCGCCTGATTGTTCGCAGCGGCAAACCCTCGATTGGTCGAATTCGCGATCACGTGAACGGCGGGAAAGGTGGAACGAATCGCCTCCACGGTGCCATCGCTGGAGGCGTTATCCACCACCCACACGGAGGCGGTCAGGGCCGATCGTTCCAGGGCAACGAAGAGCGAACGCAACGCCCGCAGGGCCCAATCCCGCACGTTCCAGGTCACCATCACCACGGCTAGGTCATCCATCCGCGACATCCGAAGGGGACACCTCTACCGGATCCGCACCCGGATTCGGGACTCCAGCAACGGGAGCCAGGGCCAGCCGTGGGGAGCGATCCGGATCTCCGGCGGCTGAGCCAGGGGAAAGTCCTGGAGCTGACGGAGGGCCTCGCCGGGGGATCGCCCGCGGATTTTCTGGCGGATCTGGGCGACAGAGAGGCGAGGAATGGCTTTCCCCTGAGCCTGAAGGGTCATCCGGATGCGCGGATGGCCCTCTTTATCCGTCTCCATCACCGCTTCCAGATCCTCACATCCGGTGAAGGCGAATCCCTCGGCGGCGAGCTCATACCCTGGAGGGGCCTGACGGGTGAGGGCGACCAGGGCGATCGCCCCGATATCGCTCCGCAACACTTTATATCCCACCACCCGGGCTCGCATCTCCGCCCGCAGGGTCTCGGCCGGCTCCCCGACCAGTCGATCGTATCCTTCCAGCAGCACCTGGACCTGCAGGGTTTGCGGCAGCACACAATCCTGAGGATCCAGCCCGGCCAGCATCCGGGCGTAACCCTGCTGACGCAGCTGGACTATGAGGGCTTCGCGCACCCGATCCCGATCGGCGGCGGTGACCACCGGGATGATCTCCAGCCGGCCTCCGGTCAGGGGCTCCGGGTTGCTCACCCGCAGCGCGAACGCCAGGGGCCCCTCCACCAGGTTGATTTGATTCGACCCCACATTGCCCGCCGGCCCGGGCTCCAGCGCCCGCACCCGGGCGACCGCGGTGGCCCCAAAGCCCGCCGGCACGGTGACCGAAGGGCTGATCACAAAGCGAACCGCGATGTTGCCGCTGGCCGCTCGAACGATCGTGCCGGCAGGGACTTCCACCGGGCGGGGGGTCTGATTCACCAGCACGACCTGGCCTTCCGCGTAGCCCGCGGGCTGCTCCTGGCGCCCCGTCGCCTGCGTCTCCGCCCGACCCTCCACCATGACCGCTACCGGGTAGGCCGGGATCGCCCCCTGGCGGAGATCCCGGGCCGCCAGACGGGGATCCGCGATCAGGGTTTCCCGGACGGCTACCGGTTGCCCCTGGGGATGGAGGGTGACTTCCGCCGAAGGGACCAGAAAGATCGCCAGGAGCAGCACCGCGAGGAGCCCCAGGCCTCCAATCGTCAGGCTCAGCCCATAGGCCCATCGGGGGAGCGGCCGACGTCGGGCCTCCGCCCACGCCTGCATAGCCGGGGTGAGCCCCAGGACGACCCCAGGCTCTCCGGAATCCTCATGGTCCGGCCACGGGGCGCGCAGGGCGGCTTCTCGACGGGGGAAAGCGGGAATGCCCAGCTCCCGGGCGATCCGGCGCCATTCGGCGGAGGGGGTTACCAGCGCAATCGCCTTCCCGATCCCCTCGGCGAAATGCTGAAGACGGCGCAGGAGGATCGGCCCCATGGCGGGATGATCCGCCGGGACCTCCAGGATCACCCGGGAAGCCCGGGCGGCGGCGATCCGAAACCGCAACGAGGCCCAGTCATCATCCGGCCAGACCGTGAGGATCTCCGGCGACCGCTCGATTCCTATCGTCTGGAATTCCAGCTTTTCATCGGGGGTCCCCATCCCTCCACCCCCTCAC
>BEHY01000056.1 GCA_002898735.1 Candidatus Thermoflexus japonica | reverse complement strand
GATTCCGGGAGCGACGACCATGTCGGCGGCGGCGATCGATGAGCTGGTGGGCTGGGCCCTGATCGATGAGCGGATCCGGCAGGATCTGCTGGGCGCCCGCCGGGCGGAGGTGCTGGCCCGGTATGACCTCACCGAGGAGGAGCGACAGTGGCTCCTCCAGGTGCGGGCGAAGGACCTCACCGACTTCGCGGCGGCGGCCGCCCGCTGGATCGAACACCGGTCCGCACGGGAGATCACCCCTTACCCCGATTTCCTGTTCGCGTAGGTGAGCGATGAGACTCCTGATCGTGGAAGAAAACGACGATATGCGGCTGCTCTACCGGATCGGCCTGCAGAAGCTCGACGTGGAGCTCCTGGAGGCCGCGACGATGGCCGAGGCGCTGGAGCGGATCCGGGAGGGCCGTCCCGACGCGGTGCTGATCGGCGACGCCCTCCCGGACGGCGATCCCTTCGAGCTCTGCCGGCGGATCAAGTCGGACCCCGAGACGCGGGACATCGTCGTGGCCATCGCTGTTTACTATATGGACGGCGCGGTCCGCCGGTTGAGCCGGGAGGTGGAAGCCGACGCCTGCTGGCTCGCCCCGGTCCCACCCCGGGAGATCCCCCGGCGGATGGAGGAGCTCCGGCAGCGACGGCAGGCCCCCTCACCGGGCGAGAACAACGGCTCCCACGAGCCCCCGCCGGAGAGCTGAGGGATCGCTCCGGCCCGGAGGGGCGGGCTCCGGCCGGCTCCTCCAGGCCGGAGCGATCGCTGGGTGAGGCCGCAACGGCCGATCGAGAGACCTTCCCGAAACGTGGACAGGCACCCGTCCCCTGCCTTAAACTGGGGCTGAGACCCCGAGGGGAGGCAGCTGTGGTGAGGGTGCTGACCGATAAGCAATGGGACCCTATCGCCCTGTTGCTTGCCCCCCGGAAGCCCCGATGCTGACCGACGAGCACTGGGATCCCATCACTCCGCTGTTTCCCTCCCAGAAGCCCCGTGCTGACCAGGATAGATAGCTTCCCACGAGGCATCCCTCAGTTCGCCTACCATCGCCAACCTCCGGAACGGGAAGGTGGCTATAGTTTACCCACACGCAGAGCATTTTGAAATGGCTTCGCTGCCGGTGAAGCGCACCGTTAGGCCGCTCCTCGCCTGGGCTTGCCTCAGGCAAGAGCGATGTCAGCGAGCAGGGAGGCACGAAATGAAACGCTTACCAAACATGGTGAGGGGGTTATTAGGCCTGTGCGTGCTTGGAGTGCTGGCTATGACTTTGACCCTCACTTTTAGGGGATTGCAGAAGGAAGCGAAACCAGCGTCTCAGGTCTTCCAATCGCCCATCGAGACGCCGACACAGCCACCTTACCCGCCGCCGGTAACCCCCACGCTACCTGGCCCATCGGCCACGCCTCCCGTAGCCCCGACACCAGTACCACGCTGCACATTTGTGGCCCGCCCGGCACCTGCCGAGCCCGGGCCACTTATAGAGGCTTACCAGTTTTCGGAACCGCGTGTGGTGCTAACCCATACCTCGGCTATTGGCATCGCCGGCTGGTTGCCGGATGGTCAGCAGTTGCTCATCACTCGGCTTATTCCTGGACAGTCCAGGGAGTATGTCGAGATATTCAACACCCGCACCGGTGAACTCCAGCGCTATGGAGAACGGCACAGCTTGCCCGGTAAGCCGGTGTGGCTTGCTGCTCACCAGGCTGTGGCCTTTGCCGATGTTGGGCCGGATAAGCAGGTGGTGTTGCGCATCAGCCGGGGAGAGACGGCAACCGTAGAGACGCCGATTTCTGACCTGACGGGTTCCTTCTTGGGAGTCAGCCCTGACGGTCGGCAGTTGGTGTTCTTCACCCAGGCGAGCCAGGATCGGCCTGAAGTTTTTGATCTGGCTCAGCCCCAGCGGGCCACCCTCCCCGCCACGTTACCGCTGATGCGATGGTCTCCCTATCGGATTAGTTGGCATCCGCAAGGGCACCAGATCGCTTTCTATAACGAGACAGGCTTTTACCTGGCTGACTTGACTTCGGGGCGCGTCTGTGAGGTTGATCTTGGTTTTGAAGAAAGCGAATCTCGCTATGGAAAGCGGTGGGCATTTTATGCGCAGTGGGCTCCCAGTGGGCGATATCTATCCATGTTGACAACCATCGGTGATCCTCCCGTGAAGTTTAGTGACCTCACAATTCTGGATACCATCACAGGTGAACTCCACCATGTGCATCCAAAACAGTACATTGAGCCAGGTCAGTATTATGTTATGGATATGGCGTGGGCACCGAACAGTCAGATCATAGCTGTCCAGGCTGCTGTCGAATTGAGGGAAGGGGTCCTGTATGCGGGTCTTTACCTTGTCGAAGTTGCGACTGGTCGAGATATGCGTGTGCTGCCTGAAGCATTGTTTACCGGCGGAGATACAGGCTGGAATTTAGCCTGGTCTCCCAACGGCCAACAAATGGCGGTAAATTGCCCAACGGCGAACGAAGGTCGCCTGTGCATGATCGCGGTCGCTGCTCGATGATAAGAGAGGGGCATCATGTCCTACTCTCGAACCAAGTATATGTTACTCCTTGGGTTTCTCCTTGCATTACTGAGCACAGAGATGGCATCCGCGTCTAACTTTACACCACCATCGCAAATCACGGTGCGCATGTATCGACTCCAGTTTCCTAGCGGTGTGATATACCAGCCTCAGGAACTCTGTTCGTCCGGTAACACTAATTTTGGCTGTACAGCTTTCGTGGGCGATGCTACTTATCCCTACCCGTATGGAACTGCTAACCCTGTGACCATCCCTATTGAGACCGACTATCTTTTGGATGTCATTCCCCAGGAGATGGGGACGTATTACCACCCTACGGCCTTACAGGCCCAAGCCATCGCCGCCCGGTCCTATGCCTACTGGCATATCAATCGGGGGAGCACAATCAACAACTCCACTCAATTTCAGGCTTTCATCCCCTATAAGTTCGAGAGTCTGCCCCCAACGACTTTCCCTGACAACCCCGATAATCCCTGTGCCAGCAGCAACCTCAATAGCTCTCAGCGGATCGTCTGTAGCGCTGTGGCCCCGCGTCATTACATCTCCTACGGCACTTACCCCAACGATGATCTGCCCGCATTCACCGAATTCTCGGCGGATGTCTGGAACCGCACCGTTGCCGGGAGTCAACCTTATCTGATGGCAGTGGATGATCCCATCAGCACCGGCTGCGATGCCAATAACTACGGGCATGGACGAGGAATGAGCCAGGAAGGGGCCAGCCGCTGGGCACGGGGCAACCGCTGTTCCTACCCGGGACAAGGGGATGATCCCTGGAGTGTGCGTTGGGAACGTGCCGAGCAGATTCTGGTACATTACTACACTGGCGTGCGCCTCCGCGATGCCAACAAGCAGATCCTCATCCCCGCAGACCGCTGGAATCCTTTGCAGATCAACTGGAACACACCTGACAACCGGCCGCCCATCGTATATCACAGCAACACGTATCCCATTTCCGTGGAAGTGCAGAACACAGGCGTCTCCGACTGGACGTGTGGCTATCCCAATTTCAGCTATGTGCTCACGTATCGCTGGGCGAAGGCAGGCCATGGGGAAGTCACGGGCAGCAGTTCGGCCTCTGTGTGTGGCACCCCAAAGGGCGACCCTTCCCCTACGGTGAACCTGACCATAGAGAACATCCCGAACTGGGGCCCTGGGGCCTATACCCTCCGTTTTGACATCTATGTGACCTCCGCTTATGGCAACTTCTGGTTCGGAGACTCTGGCTGGCCAACTTATGATGTAAGCGTTTGCGTGGATGGGCCGTGCAAAGCGTTTATCCCTCTCGCACTGAAGAACTATCCGTGAGGGCGGCCCAACCCCTCGCTGTAGCCGACGCTTCGCTCGCTCGGCCGCAACGGCTGAGCGCGGCGCCGTTAAGCCGCCAGACCCGTACACGGGTTTCGCCCACAGCAGTGGATTCAAGTGAAGCATGGAAGTGCAAAATGAAACGCTTGTTGAGTATCGCAGGAAGCTTGTTGGGCCTGCTGGCGCTCGTAGGGCTGGTCCTCGTCCTTACTATGGCCTTTGATGGACTGCGGAGAGGCGCAGAGCCGGTATCCAGAATGTTCCAATCGCCCATTGGGACAACCACATAACTCTGGTTGACCAGCATAGCAAACTTAGAACAACGGCGAGCCCTTGCCACTCTCGTTCATCAAGCGGGGTATGGCATAGAAGGAGCTGTCTCTCCAGATGGGAGGAGGATCGCTTATCTCATCATCCCTCCCGGAACCAGCGAAAAGGCTGCCCGAACCATAGGAGGGGAATTGGGGGCGATAAACACGGATGGCACAGGGCCTCAGCGTGTAGCAGACCAAGTCGGCCACATGGCGATGTGGGCCCCGGATGGTCATGCTCTGGTATTTGGCCGCATAGTAGCGCTGGAGAATCCTAAAGATCCTCAGGTGCCATTCCGAACCGAACGCTACATGGCAATGGCTGATGGATCAGGCCTGAAACTTCTCTTAACTGATGAGAGCGCTTAGGGAATCCAACCCCTCGGATGGTCCCAAAGTGAACAGATCTTCTATTAAGCGAAAATCACCCTATGTCAAAACCTTCTAATACTTTCCCCCGCCCAGGTTCCCTATGGATCCCCGCGGAAGCCCCCATTTCCACCACTCCGGGTTGCGTTAAGATAAAGGGTGGGGGGAGGGCGGAGTGTCCGTAAGTTACAGGCCGCCAGAGGCCAACCTGCACCCCCCGAGACCAGACGAGGCCTTCACGGAGGTCTTGCGATGGAAATCCTTTATGCGGTGGCGGAGGCGGCGCCTTTCGTGAAAGTGGGCGGGCTGGCGGATGTGGCCTACGGGCTCCCCCGGGCGTTGCGGGCGCTCGGCCACGATGTGCGGGTGATCCTCCCCCGCTATCGGACGATCAGCGGATCCGCTTACGACCTGCGCCCCCTCCGCCCTCCCCTTCCCGTCCCCGTGGGCTTAACCGGCGAAACCCGCCTGACGGAAGTCGAGGTCAGCGAAGCCACCGGCGTCCCCACTTATTTCATCTGGGAGGAACATTACTTCGGCCGCGATGAGGTGTATGGCTACCCCGATGATCCCCAGCGTTTCATCTTCTTCTGCCGGGCGGTCCTGGCCTTCATGCGCCACATGAACTGGCGGCCGGAGATCCTCCACGGCAACGACTGGCACACCGGGTTCCTCTTCCTCTGGCTGGCCACCGCCGGCCGGCGGGACCGCTTCTACCGGCCGATCGCCACGGTCTTCACGATCCACAACATGGCCTACCAGGGGATCACAGGCGACGCCCTCCTGGCCTTCGGGGGAATCCACGAGCATGTGGACCGGCTGGAGGTCGAGCCGCCCGGCCACGTCAACTGGCTCGCCCGCGGGATCGCCCACGCCGACGCGGTGAACACTGTGAGCCCCCGCTACGCCCGGGAGATCCTCACCCCGGAGTTCGGATTCGGCCTGGAGCCGCTGCTCCAGCGCCGGGCCGATCGGCTCTTCGGCATCCTCAACGGCCTCGATCCCGAAGCCTGGGACCCCCGCTCCGACCCCGCCCTGGCCGCTCGCTTCGACGCCGGGAGCCTGGAACGGCGGGCGGAGAACAAGCGGGCCGCCCAGCAGGCCTTCGGCCTGCCCCCCCGGGAGGAGGCCCCGCTGTTCGCCTTCATCGGACGGCTGATCGAGCAGAAAGGGGTGGACCTGCTGCTCAGGACCGCAGACGCCCTGTTCGCCCGGGGCATCCAGCTTGTCATCCTGGGGAACGGGATGCCGGAGTATGAGGCGGCCTTCGCCGGCTGGCCCTCCCGCTTCCCGGGCCAGGCCGGCGTCCGCATCGCCTTCGACGAAAACCTCTCCCGGCTGCTTTACGGCGGGGCGGATGCCTTCCTGATGCCCTCGAAGTTCGAGCCCTGCGGCCTGGGCCAGATGATCGCCATGCGCTACGGCACCCTCCCGCTGGTCCACGCGGTCGGCGGGCTGGCCGATACTGTCCGGGATGTGGGCCAGGAGGACGGCACCGGCTTCGTGTTCGCCCCCTTCACAGAGGAAGCCTTCCTGGCCGCCGTCGACCGCGCCCTGGCCCTTTACCGGGATCCCGCCGCCTGGCGGGCGGTCCAGCGCCGGGCGATGGCCCAGGATTTCTCGTGGGCTGCCTCCGCCCGGGCTTACGAGGATCTTTACCGGCGTGCGATTGCATGGCATAATCCATAGTGGACCTCCCTATGGAACCGGCTGGATTCACGGACGGGGAAGTCATGGGGATGAGCAGCTTCGTCGCTCGCCCCACGACTTCCCCCGGATAGAACGACGAACAGGTGGAAAAGGGCTTTTATGCGCACGGTCGCGATGATCCTGGCGGGAGGCAAGGGCACCCGCCTGAGCATCCTCACCCAGAAGCGGGCCAAGCCCGCGGTCCCCTTCGCGGGTAAATACCGGATCATCGATTTCACCCTCTCCAACTGCGTCAACTCCGGGATCTACCTCATCGGCGTGTGCACCCAGTTCCGGCCCCGCTCCCTCCACGAGCACATCGGCAGCGGCGCCCCCTGGGATCTCAACGGGTTCCATCGGGGGGTCTGGATCCTGACCCCCTACCTGGGGCGGGCGGATTCCGACTGGTATCAGGGGACGGCGGACGCGATCTATCAGAACCTGGACTTCATCGAGCACCACCGGCCCACCCACGTGCTGATCCTGGCCGGCGACCACGTCTACAAGATGAACTACAACCCGATGATCCGTCTGCACACCGAGAAGAACGCCGACCTCACCATCGCCGCCCTCCCCGTGACCCCCGAGGAGGCCTCGCGCTTCGGCATCCTGGAGACCGATGAGGAGGGCCGGGTAATCCGCTTCGAGGAGAAGCCGATCCGCCCCCGCGGGACCCTGGCCTCCATGGGGATCTACGTGTTCCGCCCTGAGGTATTGCGCGAGGTCCTCATCGAAGACGCCCGGGATCCGAACAGCAGCCACGACTTCGGGAAAGATGTGATCCCCCGCATGATCGAGGCCTATCGGGTCTACGCCTACCGGTTCAGCGGCTACTGGGTCGATGTGGGGACGGTGCAGGCTTACTGGGAAGCCCATATGGATCTGCTGGCGGACAACCCGCCGCTGGATCTCCACGATCGGGAATGGATCATCCACACCCGCAGCGAGGAGCGGCCGCCGGTCAATATCCGCACCGGCGCTCACGTCGCCCACAGCCTGATCTCCGACGGCTGCATCATCGAAGGGACTGTGGAATACAGCGTGCTCTCGCCGGGCGTCCGGGTGAAGCGCGGCGCGGTGGTCCGCTACTCCGTGGTGATGACGGATTCCACCATCGAACCGGGGGCGGTGGTGGATCGCTGTATCGTGGACAAAAACGTGGTCGTGGGGGCGGAGGCGCATCTGGGGTATGGGATGGACTATAGCCCCAACCGGCTGGGGGACCTCTCGTCCGGGCTGACGCTGGTGGGCAAGAACACCATCATCCCCCCCAACGTCCGCGTGGGCCGCAACTGCATCATCGCCAGCGACGTGATCCCCGAGGATTTCCCCGATCTTCACATCCCCAGCGGCACCACCATCGGGGCCATCGCGCCGGTTTAGGAGGCCCCGGGACGCCTGGGCCGAAGGGCGAGGCGCGGCGGAGCCGCTCCGCCCCTCACTCTCGAACCAGAAGGCTCAGCCCAAAGCTGACGATCGAAAGCAGCACCGCGCCGATCAGCGCGGCGAAGGGCCCGTGAACCTCCAGGGGCGTGAGGGCCGCCACCAGATACAGGATGAGGGCGTTCACCACAAAGGTGAAGAACCCCAGGGTGAGCAGGTTGAGGGGCAGCGTGATGAACAGAAGGATGGGGCGGATCAGCGCGTTGGCCAGCCCGAGCACCAGGCCGGCCAGCAGGAAGTCCGCCAGCCCGGCGCCGGCCCGGAAGGAAACCCCCGGATAGATCCGGGAGACCGCCCACAGGGCGATGGTGTTGAGCGCCCAGCGCACCAGGAAATGCCGCATGGGTCTTCTCCTGTCGGAGGATATCCTCATCGCATGGCACGCCGCTGGCCGGGCTGCAAGCCCGACGATCCCTTCTTCCACTCCATCCCTTCCCCGATAGCGTGGGCCGAGCGCCGGGTTCCGCATTCGCCACCACGCCCGCCGCGTGTCGCCCCCTCCCAGGTTCCATGATAAACTGATTTTCGAAGGAACGGCCCCGCTCACTCCCTGCAGCGGCAGGAAGCCGCCGGCAGGCCCGTCAGAAGAGGAAAAAATCCCTTATCGCGCCCTGTTCGGAGCGCGGATGGATTTTCCGCATCCGAAAAGGAGGATTCCCCATGCATCGGCACATGAAGTTCGCCGGGTTGCTCCTGCTGGGCGTGGCGGCGCTGGCGTTCGCCTTCTCCCCCGCCCTGCGGGCAGCGGCCCACGATTTCCTCCAGGGCTTCCGCTTCCGCCGCCTCCTGATCGTCCCTTACACGGTCTCTATGCCCGCTGCAACCGGAGAGAGCCTCTCCCGGATCCTCGGCGGCGACCTCGTCTTCGAGCCCGTGGAGCCCCAGACCGTCCAGAGCCTCCCCGAGGCGGAAAGCCTCCTCGGGTTCCCGGTTCGACAGCCCCCGGGGGTGAAGGAGTTCATCACCCTGCAGGTGCTGCCGGCGGCGTCCGTCCGCTGGACCGTCGACGTGGGCCATCTGCGAGAGGCCCTGCACGTGGCCGGGGCAGAGGATGTGACCGTCCCCGACGCGCTTCACGGGACGGTCCTGACGATGACGGTGGGGCCGATCCTGCTGGCCACCTTTGAGGCGGAAGGGATCCCCTACGGCTGGGCCCAGGCTCCGTTGCCCGCCTACACGATGGAGCCGGAGGGAGACCTCCGGCCGCTGGCCGAGGCCGCCCTGCGGCTGATGGGGATGCCCGCGGAGGAAGCGCGGCGGCTGGCCCGGACCGTGGACTGGCAGACGACGCTCCTGCTGCCCATTCCTATGGCCCCCGGGATGACCGTCGAGGTGGAATCCGTCCCCATAGGGGGTCGGGAAGCGACGCTCTTCACCTTCCCCCAGGCCGCCCATACCCCCGGCGGGGAGGCCCTGCCGGTCCGCTTCCTGCTCTGGCACGATGAGGCATTCCTTTACCTGATCGGTGGGCCAGGGGCGGAGGCGGGCCGGCTGATCGCCTGGGCCCGCTCGATCCGCTGAAAGGCCCCCGCCGCAGATCCTCTCCCGGTGGTCCCTTCGGGCCGCCGGGAGACCGGAAAACATGCCAGCGAAGGAGGGTGAAACCTGCAGGGCAACGGTGAGCGGTGGTCTGGTAGAGAGGTGGGGATGGGCGGCCCCTGGATCATTGAGACCGAAGGCCTGCAGAAGGTGTTCGGGGATCGCGTGGCGGTGGCGGACCTCACGCTGCGGGTCGCAGAGGGGGAAGCCTTCGGCTTCCTCGGCCCCAACGGGGCCGGCAAGACCACCGCCCTCAAGATGCTCCTCGGCCTGATCCGCCCGACGGCCGGGACTGGACGGGTGCTGGGGCGGCCCCTGGGCGACCGCCACGCCCGCCGGGCCATCGGCTTCCTGCCGGAGGGCTTCGCCTTCCCCGACTGGCTCACGGCGGAGGAGATCCTGTGGTTCCATGGCCGCCTCGCCGGCGTGAATCCCCACCGCCTGCGGCGTCGGATCCCGGAGCTGCTGGAGCGCGTCGGCCTGGCCGCGGACGCGCGGCGCCCCTTCCGCACGTTCTCCAAGGGCATGCGGCAGCGCCTGGGGCTGGCGCAGGCCTTCCTCCACGAGCCCCGCCTGGTCTTCCTGGATGAGCCCACCTCGGGCCTGGATCCCGCCGGGCGGATCCTGGTGCGGGATTTCCTTCGGGAGCAGAAAGCCCGGGGGGTCACGATCTTCCTGAACTCCCATCTGCTGAGCGAAGTGGAGCGGGTCTGCGATCGCGTCGCCTTCATCAAGGCCGGGATGGTGGTGGAAACGATGGACCTGCGGGCGGGAGAAACCGCCACCCTGGTCCTGCAACTGGGCCGGATCCCTCCGGGCCTGGAGGCGGACCTGCAACACTGGGGGGACGTGCTCGCCCGGGCCGATAACCGCCTGACCCTGCGGCTGGCCCCCGGCCGCCGCCCGGCAGACCTCGCCCGCTGGATCGTGGGCCAGGGGCTGGACCTGGAGGCGATGATCCCCCAGCGCCTCTCGCTGGAGGAGATGTTCCTGCAGATTGTGGGGATGGAGATGGGATAAGGGCGCCCGGGGCCCACCGCCTCGCCGCTGGCCTCCAGACCCTCCTCCCCCGCCTTCCGAAATTCGAAGCCCGGCGGCGCAGGGGCTGCTCTACTTTCCCATCGGCATCCCCAGCTCAAGTCCGAACTTCATCTGCTCTATCGAAGCTGCTCCTCGAGCCACACGGCGATGGCCTCCATGTCTTCCCGGCTCAGGTCGAACCACCGGATGCGCGGGTCGTTCAGGCGGAACCAGTTATACTGGTGATGCACGAAATCCCGGGTGGCGGATTTGATCTGTCGGATCGCCTCCTCCAGGGAGATCTCGCCGCGCAGGTAGGCTCCGATCTGCCGGTACCCCAACCCGGTCATCGCCGGGAGGTCCCATGGATAGCGCTCCGCCAGCCGGCGCACCTCCTCCACCAGCCCCTGTGCGATCATGCGGTCCACGCGTTCATCGATCCGCCGATAGAGCTCCGCCCGGGGGCGGGTCAGGCCGATGAGGAGCGTCCGATAGGGGGGCGGGTTCTTCCGCCGCTGGGCGGAAAAGGGCTTCCCCGTCCGATAGCACACCTCCAGGGCGCGGATCACCCGACGGAGGTTGCGCGGGTCGATGAAGGAAGCGGCCTCGGGATCCAGGCGCCGCAGCTCCTCGTAAAGGGCCTCCGGCCCTTCCCGGCGCGCCCGCTCCTCCAGGGCGCGGCGTAGCTCGGGGTCCGGCGGGGCGGGAGGGATCTGCCATCCCTCCACCACCGCCCACACGTAAAGGCCGGTTCCCCCGACCA
This sequence comes from Candidatus Thermoflexus japonica, assembly GCA_002898735.1. Taxonomy (GTDB): domain Bacteria; phylum Chloroflexota; class Anaerolineae; order Thermoflexales; family Thermoflexaceae; genus Thermoflexus; species Thermoflexus japonica. The sequence continues at coordinate 3,316 of BEHY01000056.1, read as the reverse complement.
GGAAGGGCAACCGCCCCCGGCGGCGGATCCCCTCGATGGCCTCGCCGGCCATGCGCTGATACTCCGCCAGGGTCAGCGGGCGATCCGGATCCGTGACATCGATGAGATGATGGGGAACGCGGGCGCGCTCCTCCGGCGTCGGCTTCGCGGTGCCGATGTCCATCCCCCGATAGATCTGGCGGGAGTCTGCGGAGACGATCTCCCCCTGGAAGCGTTCCGCCAGCTCCAGGGCGACCTCGCTCTTGCCGACGGCCGTCGGCCCCACGATGGCCACCAGGGGACGATCCTGCGAAGGACGCTCCGCCATCCGGCCCGCCGCTCAGAGGACTTCCGCGATGAGCCCGCCCAGGAGGGCCGTGACCAGGCCCAGATAGAGGAAACAATGGAGGGTCGCCAGGGCCTCGAGGACCGGAAGGCCGGGGGCGAGCCGATGGAGGAGAAGCAGGAGGAAATCCAGGAGGATCAGGCCCACCCCAATCACAATGGGCAGGCCCTTATAGTGGGCCAGGAATTCCGCCGTGCGATCGATCCAGCGATTCAACGTCGACATCTTTTATACGTTCTACGCCATCGAGTAGCGAGGCGTCGCCTCCACCTCCCCGTGCTCCAGGTAAGGCCGGAAGGCGGCCAGCAGCCGGCCCGGCAGGCGCCCGAAGAGGGTGACCTCGCTGTCCGTATGGGCTTCCCATTCCACCACGCCCTGCTCGTAGAACAGGGCGATGAGATCCCCACGGCTCAGGGGCAGCCGCACCCGCACGGGCGTGAGGCTCCGGTAGAGGATCGCCTCCACCTTCCGCAACAGGTCCTCCAGGCCGATGCCGTAAGCGGCCGAGATGGCCACGAAATCCGGATGCTCCGCCGCCAGGGCCCGCGCCGCCTCCGGATCCGGGAGCCGATCGATCTTGTTGAGCGCGGTGATCATCGGGATGTCGTGCACGCCGATCTCCCGCAGGGTCTGGATCACCACCCGGGCCTGCTGGAGGGCGTTGGGATGGGTGATGTCCAGGACGTGGATGATGAGATCGGCTTCGTTGATCTCCTCCAGGGTGGCCCGGAAGGCGGCCACCAGCGGATGGGGGAGTTTCTGAATGAACCCCACCGTGTCGGTGAAGAGGGCAACCCCGCCCTCCGGGAGCTTCACCCGCCGGGTAGTGGGGTCCAGGGTGGCGAACAGCTGATCGGCCACCAGGACGCTGGCCCCGGACACCGCGTTGAGCAGGGTGGATTTGCCGGCGTTGGTGTAGCCCACCAGGGCGACCACGGGGACCTGGGCCCGGCGCCGGCGCTCCCGGTAGCGCTGGCGATGGGCCCGCACTTCCTCCAGCTCCCTCTTGAGATGGGCGATGCGATCCTTGATCCGCCGGCGGTCGATCTCCAGCTGCTTCTCGCCCGGACCCCGCAGGCCCACCCCGCTGATCCCACCCCGGCCGAAGGATCCGCCCGCCTGTTGGGCGAGGTTCTGCCAGCGGCGGGTCAGCCGGGGGAGGCGATATTCATACTGGGCCAGCTCCACCTGGAGCGCTCCCTCGCGGGTGTGGGCGTGCTGGGCGAAGATGTCAAGGATCAGGGCCGTACGGTCCAGCACGCGGACCTCATCGCCGAAGGCGTTCTCGAGGTTGCGCTGCTGGGAAGGGGAAAGCTCGTCGTCGAAGATGACCATATTGGCGTGCATCGCCCGGACCAGGGCCTTGATCTCCTCCACTTTCCCGGGCCCGATATAGGTGGCGGGATGAATGCGGCGGAGCCGCTGGACCGCGCGGCCGACCACCTCCACACCCGCGGTGCGGGCCAGCTGCGCGAGCTCATCCAGGGAATCCTCCACCGGCAACAGCCCCGGCTTTCCGTAGATCTCGGTGCCCACCAGCACCGCTCGATCCACGGGGGTCACCGTTTCCTGCGTTCCGCGCCCGATCGCACACCTCCGTCACGCGGTTTCCTGGAAGCGGTCATGAGGGGATGGGCGGTCGGCAGGCGGCGAAGGGGGCCCGCCGGCCGCCCCTTCCCCTATCGCGAGCGGCTTTCCCGATAGGCCGTCCAGATCGCCCAGCCGAAGACCAGGGCCTCGAAGATCGCGGCGGCGATCAGATAGGGCACGTGGTTCATCGCTCCTCACCCCAGGGAAGCGTGGAAGGCCTGGATGCGGCGCACCGCCTCCTCGAGGCGGGGGATCGGCTGGACGAGGGAGATCCGGATATAGCCTTCGCCGGCCTCGCCGAACATCGCCCCGGGGGCCACCGAGACCCCGGTCTCCTCCAGGAGGCGGGCGGCGTAATCCGCGCTGCGCCATCCCGAGGGAAGGCGCGCCCATACATAAATCGTGGCACGGGGCCGCTCCGCCGTCAAGCCGGCGGCGTTCAGCCCGTCCACCACCACATCCCGCCGCCGGGCGTATTCGGCGTTGCGCTCCGCCATCCATTCGTCGTCGTGGGTGAGGGCGATGGCGGCCGCCTCCTGGATGGGGCGGAAGTGCCCCGAGTCGATATTGCTTTTAAGCTGGGCGACCGTGCCCACCACCTCCGCGTTCCCCACCAGCATCCCCACGCGCCAGCCGGCCATGTTGTGGGATTTCGAGAGGGAATAGAACTCCACCGCCACATCCTTCGCGCCCGGGATGCTGAGGATGCTGGAGGCGCGGTAGCCGTCGAAGGCGACGTCGGCGTAAGGGTTGTCGTAGGCCAGGAGCAGGTTGTGCCGGCGGGCGAAGGCCACCGCCTCCGCCAGGAACTCGGGGGTGGGGCAGGCCGCGGTGGGGTTGTTGGGGTAGTTCAGCCAGAGGACCTTCGCCCGGGCCAGGGCCTCCGGGGGGATCTCCGAGAAATCCGGGAACCAGCCCCGCTCCCGCCGCAGGGGCATGTCGCAAACCTCCGCCCCAGCCGCCAGGGCGCCATCCGTGTAAGTGGGATATCCCGGGGAGGGAACCAGGGCGACGTCCCCTGGACCCAGGTAGGCCAGGCTGAGGTTGAAGATCCCCTCTTTGGAGCCGATGAGGATCAGGACCTCCCGGTCGGGGTCGAGCTCGACCCCGAAGCGGCGGGCGTAGAAGCGGGCCACCGCCTGGCGCAGCGAGGGGATCCCCCGGTAGCCGGCGTAGCCGTGGGCCCGGGGGTCCCGGGCGCTTCTTTCCATGGCTTCGAGGATGAAGGCGGGAGGCGCCATATCGGGGCTGCCGATATCCAGGCGGATGATATCGCGGCCCTGGGCCTGCAGCTCCGCGATCCGCCGCTCCAGGGCGGCGAAGGGGTAAGGCTTCAGACGTCGCATGCGCTCCGAAGGAGCCGGGGGCATCTCCCTTCCACCTCCAGGATTTCCCCTTATT
>BEHY01000055.1 GCA_002898735.1 Candidatus Thermoflexus japonica | reverse complement strand
CACGATTATGCTCCCCGATCACGAGAAGAAGCGCTCATACTCATCGTGGTGACCAATCCAAAACCATGTAACCGTATCCCCTTCAAGAACACCAACCGCACGATAACCCCGTGTTATCCTCACAGACCAGATGTTTTCCTCACCGTTGATGCACTTGAACTGCAGAGAAGGATGAAAAGGATTCTGCGTCCACAACCGAAAGGCTTTTCTGGCCTGGCGCTTAACGTTTTCGTCGAGGCGAGCGTAAGCTTCCCAGAAGGAAGGCAAGGTAGCCGATTTCATAGCCGTTCAAAGTCCATAGGCTCTGCCTTGCCGGCAGCGATTTCCTCCTTGGCACGACGAGCCGCTGCAATAAGTTTATCCTGAGTGCGCTTGAACAGCGCATCCCACTGAAGCTCATCCTGCAAGTCCAGGATGTACTCCCGCAGATGTTCTACCACCCGCTCTTGTGCTTCCTCGGGCAAGGATTCCAACATCTTCTCCAACGTTGCAATCGCCGTAGAAGGCATGTCCATCCTCCTCTCGAATATACTCTCATCTCACCACCATACTTTTATTGTAGCCCCAAAGACTACATACAACAAGCGCCTAACGGCTAAGCTCAAAATGGAATATAGCCAGGCCGCGGCACCCGTGATATACTGAGAAATGCCACCGACCCGGGATGGGCGGTGAGCCTGTGGGAGGACATCGATCCCCATGCTTCTCCTGCAACCGCCTGGATTGCCATGGGGTGACCGGGACGGTGAGGCCAGGGATCTGCCTCTAAGGGGCTCCTCATCTCCGTTCACCGCACCCGGGGATTCTCCCCGGTCCCGGGAAGCCCGCGCGACCCTCCGATGGCGACCCACGGCCCTGGATCCGCGCCGGGAAAGCCGCTGGAGGCTCTCCCCACCCGTGGCGTTCCTCCTCACCCCACCGGCCTCCCCGGAAACTGCCCACACGATCAGGAGGGGACCATGGCCCGCAAAAAGGTGACCATCCACACCCTTCAGGCGCGGAAGGCCGCCCGTGAGCCCATCACGATGATCACCGCTTATGATTATCCAACCGCCCTCGCCGTGGATCAGGCGGGCGTCGATGTGATCCTGGTGGGGGACTCCCTGGGTATGGTCGTGCTCGGTTACCCCAACACGCTCCCGGTGACGATGGAGGAAATGCTCCATCACGCCAAAGCGGTCGCCCGGGCGAACCCCTCGGCGCTGCTGGTGGGGGATCTCCCCTTTATGGCCTATCAGGCGGATATCGCGGAGGCCGTCCGGAATGCCGGCCGGTTCCTGAAGGAGGCCGGCATGGACGCCGTCAAGCTGGAGGGGGGACAGGAGATGGTCCCGACCATCGAAGCCATCGTGCGCGCAGGGATCCCGGTGATGGGCCACATCGGCCTCACCCCCCAATCTCTTCACAAGCTGGGCGGCTACCGCCTCCAGGGGCGCACGGCCGCCGATGCCCGACGCCTGCTGGAGGACGCCCTGGCGCTCGAGGCCGCCGGTTGCTTCGCCATCGTCCTGGAGATGGTCCCCGAGCCGGTGGCCGCGGCCATCACGCAGCGCCTGCGAATCCCTACCATCGGCATCGGGGCGGGGGCCGGCTGCGATGGGCAGGTGCTGGTCCTCCACGATCTCCTGGGCCTGTTCGACCGTTTCACGCCACGGTTCGTGAAGAAATATGCCGACCTCCACAGCGAGATCGTGCGAGCGGTTCAGGCCTACTGTGAGGACGTGCGAAGCCGCCGCTTCCCCGCTCCGGAGCATACCTTCCCTATGGATCCGGAAGAGCTAACGGCTTTCCAGGCGATGCTGGAAACCTTCCCTGCGCCCGCGCCGGTGGAGGAACCCCGATGATGCGGATCGCCCTGCTGGGCACCGGGGCTATGGGGACCCTCTTTGGGGTCCGCCTGGCTCCTGTGGCCGAGGTCTGGATGCTGGGCACATGGTCGGAGGCCCTGCAGGCGGCCCGGATGCATGGCCTGCGGGTCACAACCCCTTATGGAGAAGCATCCGCCCGCGTGGCGGTCGCGGCGGATCCGGCGGAGGTGCCCCCGTGCGATCTCGCCCTGATCCTGGTCAAGGCCTATCAAACCGAACGGGCGGCCCGATGGGCGGAGCAGGTGCTCCGTTCCGATGGCGTCGCCCTGACGCTCCAAAACGGCCTGGGGCCTTTCGAGACCCTCCGGGAGCACCTGGGCCCTGCAAGGGCTTTTCAGGGAGTCACCACGATGGGGGCGACGCTCCTGGCCCCCGGCCACGCCCGGCTGGGCGGCGAGGGTCCGATCTGGCTGGGCGCCCCATCCTCGAATCATCGGCAGGTCCGCAGGATCATCGATCTCCTGGAGCGAGCCGGGTTCCAGGTGGAGTTTCAGGAGGACATGCAGGGGGTGATCTGGGGGAAACTGGTGGCCAACACCGCCATCAACCCCATTACGGCCCTCTTCGATGTTCCGAATGGGGCCCTCCTCGCGCGACCGGATCTCTGGCGCCTGGCCCGCGGGGTCGCACGGGAAACAGCGGCGGTGGCCCGGGCCCAGGGCATCTCCCTGCCTTTCGAGGACCCGGAGGGTTTTGTCGCGGAGGTCTGCCGGCGGACAGCGGAGAACTCTTCTTCCATGCGCCAGGATCTCCGTCGGGGGCGTCCGACCGAGATCGACGCATTGAACGGCGCGGTGGCCGCCATCGGGCAGCGAATCGGGGTCCCGACCCCACTGAACGAGGCGCTCTGGCGATGGGTCAAAGCGGCGGAGGAGCGGCGGGGCCGGGCGATGCACCCGATGGACCGGGAGCGGTGGCGGTCGCCCGCCGTCGCGGATCACGGGTAGAAGCGGCGCCGCCGGTCTTCTCATGAAGGCCTGGGCGACCGGATCGGCCGCCTTCAATGGCCGGCCCGGCCCCGATGAAGATGGTGTTCCTCCCTGTTCAGGAACGCCCGAAACGCCCGGGAGGCGGGGCGGCGTGCCATCGGCGATCCGCCCCGCCTCTTCCCAAAACCCTGGGGAGGTAGACCATGCAGCTGGCCCGCACGATCGCTGAAGCCCGCGCCATCCGGCGCGCGCTACCCGGCACATGGGGGTTCGTGCCGACGATGGGGTATCTCCACGAGGGGCACCTCTCCCTGGTCCGTCGGGCCCGCGCGGAGAACGACCATGTGGCCGTCAGCATCTTCGTGAACCCCACCCAGTTCGGGCCCCACGAGGACTATAACCGCTACCCCCGCGATCTGGAGCGGGATCTCCGGCTCTTGGAACCCCTGGGGGTGGATCTCGTGTTCGCGCCTCCGGTTGAGGAGATGTATCCGCCCGGTTTTCAGACCTGGGTGGTGGTGGAGGAGGTCAGCCGGCCATTAGAGGGCGCGGCCCGGCCCGGCCACTTCCGGGGCGTGGCCACCGTCGTCACCAAGCTGCTAAACATCATCCAGCCGGACCGGGCGTATTTCGGCCAGAAGGATGCGCAGCAGGCCGTGGTGATCCGGCGGATGGTCCAGGACCTCAATATCCCGGTGGAGATCGTCGTCTGCCCCACGGTTCGGGAGCCGGACGGCCTGGCGATGAGCAGCCGGAACACCTACCTGAGCCCGGAGGAACGGCAGGCGGCCACGGTGCTGTTCCGGGCCCTCCAGGCCGCCAAAGCGCGCTATGAGCAGGGCGAACGGGATGCAGAGCGCCTGCGGGCGGCCATGCGGGAGGTGATCCAGGCCGAGCCGCTGGCCCGCCTGGACTATGTGAGCGTGGCGGATCCGGAGACCCTGCAGGAATTGAGCCGGGTGGAGGATCGAGCGCTTCTCTCGCTGGCGGTCTACATCGGGAAGACCCGGTTGATCGACAATATCCTCCTCCCGGAATAAGGGGGATCGTGTGGGGCTGGCCTCCTCGGGGAGGATGGAGGATCCCGCCCATCCCCCGGCATGTTTCTCTTCCCCCGGGGTGGGTTTGAGGAGTTCCCGCCCACGCCCTGAAAAAGGCCAGACCCCATCGGAGGAGACGGGAGAGGGATCGAGACGCGGAGAGCCGCTGCACCGGGAGGGGAAGCGGATGCTGCTCTGTCTGGACATCGGAAACACCAACATCAAGGCAGGGGTTTTCGAGGGAGAATCCCTGATCGCTCACTGGCGGTTCTCCACCCAGCGCCATCGCCTGGCCGATGAATACGCCGCCCTTTTCATGAACCTCTTCGCCCTTCACGGGATCCAGCCGCGCGAGATCCGGGGTTGCGCCATCGCCTGCGTGGTGCCTCCCCTGCGGGCTGTGTTTGAGGAGATGATCCGGCACTACCTGGGCGTTGAACCCCTCATGGTCGGGCCCGGGATCAAAACCGGGATCCGGCTGATGGTGGAGAACCCGCGGGAAGTCGGCGCGGACCGGGTGGCGAACGCGGTGGCGACGTTCCGGTTATATGGAGGGCCTGCGATCGCGATCGCCTTCGGGACCGCCACCGTGTTCGATGTGATCTCGCGGGAAGGAGAATACCTGGGCGGGGCGATCGCCCCGGGGATCCTGGTGGCCGCGGAAGCCCTGGTCACCTCGGCCGCCCAGCTCTATCAGGTGGAGCTCATCCGCCCCCCCGGGGTCATCGGTCGCAACACGATCCAGGCCATGCAATCCGGCCTGATCCTGGGATTCGCCAGCATGGTGGAGGGGATGATCCAGCGAATTCAGGCGGAACTGGAGGAGCCCGCGCGCGTGATCGCCACGGGGGGCCTGGCCGATATCATCGCCCATGAGGTTCGGGCCATCCAGGTGGTTGACCCCCACCTCACGCTGCACGGCCTCCGGTTCCTGTTCGAGCTAAACCGCCGGGGGAAATAGGGGACATCTGAAGGGATGCGGGGGGCTGAGCGGATTATCTCCGATGATCTGCTCAGCCCCTGAAGTCCCCGCGATCATGAAGCCCGGGGGCGCAAACGGAGCCATCGGGCCAGTAAGGCGAGCAGCAACACGCCCATCGCGCCGAACCCCCATCCGATGCGGCTCCCCCCGGTTTGAGGCATCCCGCCCGGCCGCGGGGTCGGCGTGGGAGGGACCGGGGTGGCAGTGATGGGGGAAGTCGGAGTCGCGGTCGGCTGGCCCGCCACCTCGACAGGCGAGGTGGGGGTGGCGGTCGGAATGGGCGTGGGGCGCGGCGTGGGCGTATACGTCGGCGGCAGCGGGCTTGGCGAAGGGATCGGTGTTCGGGTGGGCGCGCCTGCAGGCGCGGCCGGCCGCCCCCGGGCCGGTCCGCCCAGGGCCAGATAGAGGCCGATCGCGAAAAGGAGCGCCACAAAAAGCCCTCCCAGGACCAGCACGCCCAGCAGGAACGCCCGGTTCTGTCCTTCCTCGGGGGGCAGCTCCTCCAGATCGATGTCGGCCATGGGCTTTGCCTCCTGATCAGGATCTTCCGCCTTCTCCTGGCATGCCGGATGTGGAAGGGACCCGCCGCTCTCACGATCCGGAGGATCGCTCCGGCCCGCTACCGGATCCCGGCGAATCCCGACCGTTCCGCCTCCATCCGGGAGGCCGAAGGGCCCTTCCCTTCCCCGTCCTCTTCCCACCGCTCAAAGGGCCGGGGGGAGAAGAAAGCGGCCGCCTTTTGTGCGGAAAGGATGCCCGCGTCCTCAGGGACGAATGATTTCAACATTATAAACCGGGACCCAGGTTTTCCCTTCCTCCCCATCCAGCTGGATCTCAGCGCACCAGCTCCGCAGACCGCTATCCAGCGTCCACGGGTAAGGCGAGATCCCCGATACGGTTCCGGTGCGACCCCGATAGGGCTCCCGCAACAGGCGCACCCGGACGCCGGGACGGAGATCGGGTTCCCCTGTCGGCTCGGGGGGAGGCAGGTTCTCCGCAGGAACAGGGATCAGGATCTCCGGACGGCCAGCCCGGCCGTCCGGACCGGCGAACGGCTGCACCACAAAGGCCTCCCGCCCCTGATAGATGGAAAGGATCCGGAAGATCCCGGGGTGCATCGGAAGACGGCCGAACCCCTCGGTTAAAACAACCGGGAAAGAGAGCTCGCGCAACATCGGCAACAGGGAGGCCTCCATGCTCCCGGCGATGATCCCCCGAACCTGGAGGCGTTCTGCCTGCTCCAGGGCGCTGGGCTCGATCCATGCCCCTCCCACCACGATCGTGCCCTGAGCGACCGGGTCGATCGCCCGCGCCCGTAAGGGCTCCGCCCCACTGGTGACGATCCGGATCATCCCGCTGAAATCTGCACCGCTGGACCAGAAGGCCTGGATCAGGGCGCCGGTGGTTTCGATCACCGCGCCGTAGTCCGGGATGACCTCCACCACCTTCCCGGGGAACCCGGCCCGGAGCTCCAGGGGGCGCGTCCCGGCCTGGATCAGAACCTTCCCTCCCCCTGCCAGGACGACCTCCCCATCCACCGGCGAACGCACCCGCAAGGTGCGCAGGCCCAGCCAGATCCGCCGCCTCGCCAGGATCTCATGAGCCCGCACGGAGGCGCCGGGTTTCCGCTGTAAATACGCAGCGGCCCGCTGAGGCGAGACCTTCAGCGCCCGGGCGATATCCACGATCACCACTCCGGCCGGTTGCTCCGCCACGGCCAGAACGGTGGCCGCATCCACCACGTCCCCGCGCTGAACCCGCACTTTCCCGGGGATGGGCAGTCGGCGCTCTCGACGGATCGTCGCCAGAGGCGTGAACGTAACGGCTTCCGGGTAAAAACGCAACGCTTCCATCATCGGTCAGGCTCGCCGGCAGAGGTGATTCCCGCGCTTCTTCCGGCATTTCCACCGCTTGCGCAGTCAGGCTCCGGTTGGGCGGGGCGCAATTTCTATCCCGCCTCACGCCCCCCGGAAGGAGAAAACCGCATTAAAGGCCCCCACCCAGGGCGCCGATATCCCACAGCCAGCGCTGGATCTGTTCCCGGCGCGCCTCGGGATCCTCCGCCAGCCGCAGCGGACGACCCCGCCCATCCACGATGAGCCCCAGCAACCCGCCCACGATCCGGATCCGCCGGGGGGCCCGTCGAGGCCCCCAACCCAGATCCACCGGGCGCCGCATCCGGAACCGCCGCAGTTCCGTTTCCCCCACCCCGGGGATGGGAACCACTTCCAGCCGTCCCCCTCGCGCCTCAATTTCATATACGGATTCGGAGCCATCCGGCCCGCGATGATGCACTTCAACGGTGAACAGCAGCTCATCCAGCGCCACCGGGCCATCGAGCGCCGGAGCCAGGACCGTGGCCAGGGGGGTCCACGGCCGACTGTGCAGCACCTCCACCGCCAGCGAGGCGTCCAGGGCGGCCAGAGCTCCCAACCCCGGGGTGAGCCCAACCGGATCCCAGAGCAGGGTCGTGATGCCCATGGGCTGAAGGGTATCCAGGGCGACCAGGGCCAGCGCGCCCGGGCGAGCGTGGGAGGCGAAGGCCCCCCCGGTCAGCAGGATGGGCTCGAAGGCCCGAGGGGATCGCCCCAATTCCGGCCAGAGCGCGAGCAACTGCTCCCAGGCCTCCGCCAGGGCCTCCCGGGCGAACGCCAGTTCGATCCCCATCTCCTCCATCGTTTGAGGGATGGAGAGCGGATGCATCGCCTTCGTCCAGACGAAGGCCTCCAGGGCCTCAGGACGGATCTCATGGGGGAGCCATCGGGCGATGCGCTCATACCCCCGGCGTTGATACAGGCCGAGAATCCCCGGGCCGATCCCGCTCTCCGATCGCACGACCTGGGCCAGCGACCCGCCGTGGGCGGCTGTGATCACCACGTGATTTCCCCCCACATCCACCACCAGCGTCCCCCGATCGGGGGTCTCCAGGCTCAGGTAACGGGCCACATGGCTCAACGCCCGGGCTGCTGGCAGAACCTCCCCCCGGGCCCAGCTCTGCAAAAGAGAGATCCCGGGGAGGCTCGCCAGCGCCCGCTCTACATATCGCTGATCCATCGCCTCCACCACCGGGCCGATGTGCTCCACATCCAGCCGTGGACGCACGTTCTGCAGCACCCGGAGGGGAAGCTCCCGACCGGCCAGGGCCACGGCCTCCTCCCGCAGGACCGCGTTCCCGGCGAAGAGGATCCATGGGCGTTCTCCCTCCGGACGCAATCGGGCCGCCAGGGCCGCCGTTTCCAGGAGCGCCTGAACCGGCCGGGTCGCCCCGCCATCCACGCCCCCCGCGATCACCACCAGATGAGGCTCGGCGGCGATCAGCGCCTGCAGCCACTCTTCCTCCGTCTGACGCCGCCCATCGATGGGGACCACCGAAAGGACCTCCACGATGTGCGTATAAGCGCTGGCCGCTGCCCGCCGGAGGCTGGCGAGGCTCCACTCCGGTGAAAGACCTCCCAGGACCACCCGGATCGGGGGGGCCGCGCTGAGGGTCATCAGACACGCATCCACGCCGGCCCCGGTCGAGAGCTCAGGGGCGATGAGGATCCCCTGAGGGTCCAGAAGCAGACGCCCGGAGATCACGCTCAGATGCTCCAGCGCCCGGATCCCCCCCAGGGCCAGGTCGGGATGGGCCGTATGCCGATGGGTGGGGGCGCTGGCGGCGGCCACAAAGCGAAAACGATCCTCCACCCGGGCGAACAGGAGCGCCCGGGTCTGCGTGCTCCCCACATCGATCGTCACCACGCTTTTCCAGCTCATTTCCACCCCATCCCAGGGATCCAGGGAGATATGAACCAGGAGCTACGCCGTGGGCCTTCTCCAGGGGGCTCCTGGCGCCATCTCCCCTCCGTAAGCTGGCGCCCCGCTGCGTAAGCCCTGACGGATTCCTCTCCAGGGGCCCTGGGGGCCGGACGAAGCGCCTCCGGTGCCCCACCCGGCCCCCGAACGGCCTAACGCCACCATTGACTCAACGTCTGGATCAGGAACTCCGCGCGACCGATCAGGAGGGAGATCCCGGTGATCAGCGCGCTGCCGAACAGCGTGCCGAGCGCGAACGCCCATACCGCGCGCCCCAGGGCCTGAACCCCCATCCAGGTGGCGCTCAGGATACGGCCTCGGGCTGGGGGACGATAGAACTGAGCCGTCAGCAGCGCCAGCAGAGTCGCCACCAGTCCCAGGGTGATCCCCTGCCCCGCCCCGGCCATCAGCTGAGGCCCCAGGGTTCCCCATAACGCCCCCGCCCCGGCAGTCCCCAAACCGATCCCCAGGGCGACGGCCAGCCCGAGGTCTCCCACCCGCCCCAGTCGAGGCACCCCCCCGGCCAGGATCAGAACGCCCAGCCCCACCTCCAGGAACAGCAGGCCTCGCCGCAGCGGATCGGTCGTGGTCATGAGCTCCCGCCACTGGGGGATCAGGACGTTCCAGAGCATCACGGCCATGAAATAGCCCACGCTGAGCCCGACCAGCCCGCTGGCGGCCAGACGGTAGACGGCCGTGTCATCGATCAGATAGCTCAGGATCATGAGGGTCAGGAGCAAAGCCACGATCGTTCCCATGGATTCCATCGCCATCGCGCTTCTCCAGACACACCGCCTGGTTATTCGTGAACCTCCACCGGCCTTCGAAGGAGACGGATCGCCAGCCCGATGCCGATGAGCACAATGACGGACACCTGAAGGACCGTCTGCGCCTGGAGGTCGAAGAAGGCCGGGCTGCCCTCAGGAACCGGTCCGTCCAGCAGCAGCGCGTCCCGCAGGCCGATCGCGACCGCATGCAGCTGCCCGCTCTCCCGGTAAGGAGCCACATAGGGAGCCAGGTTCGCGCCGACCGCAGCGATCACCGGCACTTCCGGGGGGAGAACGCCCCGCGCCTGCTGAATCCATCCCCGCAGGGCATCCGGCGATCCGGTGATCAGAACCACCAGATCCACCCGGGCGGCCAGGAGATCTTCCCCGAAATCCCGGGCCACCGGAAGCCCCTGCAGCGGCCGCCCCCGATAATCCGCCCTTAGCTGGCCGAGGGGACGGGTGAGGAGGCGGACCACCCCCACTTCCTGACCCGGATAGTATCCCAGATGGACCACCCGCTCGCCGTAATCCGGGCGCGCCTGGATCACCTGAGCCGCCTGGGCAGCTCCCCATGGGGAGAGGCTCACGGTCAACACGCGGACCCCGCGGGCGGTGAGCCGCTCGAGGATCCGCTGGAGATAGGGCTCCAGCTCCGCCGCGCGATCCGGCCCATAATCCACCGCGATCAGGGCGATGCCCCCCGAGGGCGCCTGATCCAGCCGGGCCAGGAAATCCGCGGGAGGCATCAGGAGAGCTGGCTGGAAGAACGGCAGCGGCCAGTAGAGCCCCAGGATCAACGCGCCGATGAGAAGGGCGAAGAGCAGCCAGCGCTCCAGAGTGGCCGCCAGACCGGCGGGGACAGGCTCCGCCGCCCGTTCCCCGAGGATGAAGTTCAGGCCCTGATCCAGCAGGCTCTGCCATGCCTGGGCCCGGGTGAGGAGCTCGGGAGCCGGTTCGGATCGAAGGCGGGCCGCCGGCCCCTGGATCTCCGCCAGCCGCCCGTTCAAAGGCAGCACATCCATCAAACCCGCCAGCGGCCCCCGGGTCTCCACCGCCGGTTCGATCGCCGGGATCGCTTCCGCAGGGGCCTGAGCCTCTTCTTCGGGAACCGGCTGAAGGGTCTGCAACCACTCCGGCATCCCGGCGAGCACGGCCTCCAGATCCGTGAAGGGAGGAACGTCGGCGGGGGCCGAAGGCGCTTCGGCAGGGAGCTCCTCCTGAACCAGGAAAACGCTCGCCTGCGCCGGCAGCGCCTCTTCTGAGGGGATCTCCTCCGCCGTCAGGGCTTCCTCCAGCCTCCACGCCTCGAAAGGCTCATAGGGCGCCTCCGCGATCGCTTCTTTCGATTCCGCCGGCCGCTCCGGGATTTCCTCCGTCCGTTCCGGAGGGACTCCAACAAAGGGGAGGGCCTGGGAAGGCGTGGGGGGTTCCCCTTCCGGCTCCAGAGGCCATTCGATAAACGGCGCAGTTCCTGACGGGGAAGCCTCAGGGCCCTGCTCCAGGGCCTCGCCAGGCATCTCGAGCCAGGGGAAGGGAAGCTCCTCCCCTTCCGGAATCGAGGGGACATCGGGGGATGGAAAAGACCCCGGTTCCTCCTCCATGGGCGCTGTCAGCGGCCATAGCTCCGGGATCTCCGGCGGGATGCCCTCGAAAGGAAGAATAGAACCCTCTTCCGGAGGGCCCTCCGGTTCGAACACGGAGGGAGTCTCCTCCACGGCTGCTGCCCATGGGACGGGCTCCGGCGCTGGCGGGGCGGGTTCCTCCTCCAACCATTCCCAGGGCGGGGTGGAAGGAGGCTCGGCGCCGGGCCGCTCTTCCGGCTCAGCGGGAGCGGGAGGAGCCTTCTCTTCGCCTGCTCCTGCGGGCGTGGGCTCCGGAGCAGGAGGCGGGGCCTCCGATGGGATCTCCGGGAAGAGCTCCTCCAGCGCCGCGACCCAATCCATCCCAACCGCTTCGGCTTCAGGAGCGGCTTCCCCCAAAGGCCCCTCCGCCGCCTCCATCGCTGCGGACTCCAGGCGGGCGCCGCATTGCTCACAGAAGATCGTGCCGGAGGGATTCCGATAGCCGCAGACCGGACACAGGACTCCCCCCTCTACGGAGACAGAGATCAGGCTGGCTCCGCACTGCTCGCAGGTCGTCTGATCCTCCGGATTGGGCGCCCCGCAAATCGGACAGGGTTTCATCCCAACCTCCCCGGATCCTGCCAGGGAATCCAGCCCCCTCCCCGCATGGCTCCACAGCGCGGGGATGGGGAGAGATCTTTTGGGGAAGCGGGCGTGCCTTCGGCGCGCCCACCCCCGCCGAACCGAACACCGCTTTATCGACCCAGAGGTCGGTCCATCCACAGAAAGACCCGCACCATAAACACCACCACGCCGATGGCCACCCCTATCAGAAGCCCGCGGATCCCACCGGTGGCCAGTGGAGATAACAGGGCCTCATAAAAGGAACCGAACAGCGTGGGGAGGAAGGTTCCGCCCGCCTGGATGATCAGCACCGTGAGAACACCGGCGGCGAAGAACAGAACATACGCGGAGCGGCGGGTGCGCAACAGGCGCCAGAGGGCCAGAACCATAAAGAAAGGCAGGAGGGCGCCTATGGAGGCCTCCAGGGGCAACAACCCGTATCGATAAATCCAGCCGGTCCATGGCCCGGCGAGGCCATCTCCTCCGAGGCCGCCCTCCGCAAGAGAAAGCAGCAGGAACACAGAGGCCATAAGAGCGGCTGCCAGACTATACGGCCAGCCTTCGGCGCGCGTTCCCACCCGGTGAAAATGAGCCTCCAGAAAAGAGAGGAAGCCGACCACCGCCGCGTAGGCCAGGAGCGTGGAGCCCAGTTCGGTCAGGCCCTGTCGGAGGATCGGCTGGGGCCATAGATAGGGCAACAGGGTCAGGGCGATGATCAGGCTCAAAAGGCCCGCCAGCAACGCTCGTCGAAACATCCAGATCCCTCCTTTACCCTCCAGAGGGAGATCAACGCAACGCAAATCCCAGAGCCACAAGGATCAGGAGCGCGATCAACAGCCAGCGGATCAGATCATGGGCCAGAAGGAGAGACGATTGGCGTCCGGGGATCTCCTCAGGGGAGGGGGCCGTGAAAGCCTCCTCGCCCACCGCCAGGCTGGGATCGAAAGGCCATAGCGCAGCGGCCCCGCCCGGGTCGGGCATGGAGAAGATCGAATGGGCGCCATATCGCTGACCGATCTCCCCGGCCAGCACGGCCTCTTCCCGAAACAGGCCGCTCAGGATGCTGGTCGCCACCGGCTGCGCGCCCAGCAGAAGCGTGAGGCCTGCCGCGTAGGCCATCGGGCTGGCACCCGCCCACCATACCCGATCCGGAGGGATCGAGAGCCCCTGGGGCGAGGAGGCGGCCTGGAGCACACGCCGGGCATAAAGCAGCGCGACCGGGTCCGCCACCGTCACGAACGGCAGGACTTCCCAGACCTCCCCATCCTGGGTCAGGCGCTGCAGGATCCGCCCTCCGCTCAGCGTCAATGCCGCATCGTGGCCGATCAGCCCGCCGGAGCCCAGGGCGAGATGGAGCGGCTGTCCAGCCTCCAGGGCCCGTCCGACCTGTCGGGGGATCCTTCGAAAAGACTCCACCGCCCGGGGAGGGATCTGGATCCGTCGGGCCATCCGAATCGCCAGGAGCGTCAGCAGAATGAAGAGGGGGAGCAGCCATCCGCTGATCATGGGGAATCCTCCCTGTGATCCCGGGCCCGGGAAGCGCCCTCCAGATCCGCTACCCAGTGGGCGACTCGCTCGGACCCCAGCCAGGGGCGCAGAAGCCACAATCCCTGGGCCAGGGGAAACCGGAGCGGAGCAAGGGCATCCAGGATCCAGTCGAAATCCGGTGGGGAAACTCTATCCTCGTATCGAGGGTTTTCCGGCTTTTTCATCTGCCCCTCCACCTCTGATACAACCCTGGAGAAAGGTTTAAGGGAGCGAGTCGCAAAGCCACCCGCCCGGATCCCTCCGAATCCTTGCTGGAGAGGGCGGTGATCTGCCTTGCCTTGAGTATAGGGGCTTTTATATCTGCCCACAACCGGCCAGATGGCGTGCTCTGGCAACCCGACCGGAACGGCGGAACTTTTATGGGACGCCGCCGCTTCAGCGGTCGCACCTCTCCACCACAGGACCTGCGGCGAAGACCCCGAAACCTGGAGCCCCCCTTTCCTCAGGCGAGGGCAGCGCCCGGCACCGGGATCCGGCTCACGATCTCGTTCAGGATCTGCTCCGGCGTGATGTCCCGCATCCGGGCTTCGGGGTTCAGGATGAGCCGGTGGGCCAGGCACGGCTGAACCAGCGCCTTCACATCGTCCGGGAGCACATACTCTCGCCCCCGCAGCACCGCGCGAGCCTGGGCCGTTCGGAACAGGGCCAGAGCGCCGCGCGGGCTGGCCCCCAGATAGATGTCCGGATGATCTCGCGTCCGCTCCACAATCTCCAGGAGATACCCCTTGATCTCCGCGGACACATGGACGCCGCGGATCTCCTCCTGAGCGCGGCGCAGCTCCTCCAGCTGCACCACCTGCTCCAGCGTCTCGATCGGATGGCGGAACTGCTGGGCTTCCAGGATCGCCAGCTCATCTTTTCGGGAGGGATAGCCCAGACGGATCCGCAACATAAAACGATCCAGCTCCGCCTCCGGCAGCGGGAATGTCCCTTCATATTCGATGGGGTTCTGGGTGGCCAGCACCAGGAAAGGCTGGGGAAGGGCATACGTCACGCCATCCACACTGACCTGGCGCTCCTCCATGGCCTCCAGCAACGCGGCCTGGGTCTTCGGGGTAGCCCGATTGATCTCATCCGCCAGGACGATGTTCGCCATAATGGGCCCGGGGCGGAACTCAAACGATCGGGTCCCGGGGTTGAAGATCGACACGCCGGTGATATCGCTGGGAAGCATATCCGGAGTGAACTGGATCCGACGGAAGGTCCCCCCGATGGAGCGCGCCATGGCCTTGGCCAGCATCGTCTTCCCCACCCCGGGCACATCCTCGATCAGAAGATGGCCCTGAGCCAGCAAACCGATCACCGCCAGCTCCACCGCATCCCGCTTCCCGAAGATCACCCGCTCGATGTTCTCAACCAGGCGACGGGCCACATCCTGAGCGAATCCGGTCATCCCAGAACCTCCTGCGAGATCCGTATGTCCTATGGATTCACCGGGGATTGGGGTGGCGTCGGCGAAGGCAGGGGTGAACGCAGCGGGGGAACCGTCGACGTCGGCGCGGGCGTGGGCGGCACAGGTTCCAGCCCCTCCCCCTGGGGCGTGGCGGTTGGAAGCCCCTGGGGGCCGAAGCCCCCGGGCTCCAGGCCTGTCCCCGGAGAAGGGGACGGCATAGAGGTCGGGGTGGGCGCAGACAACGGACGTTGTTCCCCTCCCGGCGTCGCCGGGGTTTGCGAGGACGGGCGAACCTCGATGAGGATCCATGGGGTCCTCACCGGAGCGGGGGCCCCGCCTTCCATCGC
>BEHY01000054.1 GCA_002898735.1 Candidatus Thermoflexus japonica | reverse complement strand
CGGGCAAGGGGGGGCTACGCGATCCCGGCCCTCCGCAGCGCCTGCAGGTGGACGGGTTTCAGGGCGGCGTAGATGAAGGCGTGGGCCGGCGTGGGGATGCCGTGGCGCTGGCCGAGGCGGACGATCGCCCCGCTCATCGCCTCGATCTCCAGCAGACGGCCGGCCTCCACATCCCGCTGCATCGAGGCCGTCGCCGTCGGCGCCAGGCCGTCGATGAAGGCCATCGTCCGGGGCACCTCGTCCGGGTCCAGGATCACGCCCTCCGCCCGGGCCACCGCCTCGATCTCCCGCATCGCCTGCTCCAGCAGCGCCCGGGTCTCGGGGACCTCCCGCCAGGCCCCGACCGGAAGACGCACGACACTTCCCACCCCTCCGATGGAAGCGATGAACAGGAACTTGGTCCACAGCACCTTCCGGATCTCCGCCGTCGCCTCCGCCTCCGCGCCGGCCTCCGCGAAGGCCCGGGCGACGGCCTGGGCCCGCGGGGTGAGCTGGCCGTTGAGCTCCCCGACCACCACCCGACGGAAAGCGCTCTCCTGCCGGATCACGCCCGGGGCCTCGATCCGGGAGACCACCCAGACGGCCCCGGCCAGCGTCCGTTCCGCCCCCACGACGGCGGCGACCTGATCCGGCGCCTCCACGCCGTTCTGGGTCGTCAGCACCACCCCTTCCGGCCCCACCAGGCGGGGCAGCGCCCCCACGGTCTCCGGGATATGGTAGGTCTTCACCGCATAGAGGACCAGATCCGCGGGCGGGGCTTCCTCGGGCCGGTCGGTGGCCCGCACCGGATAAAGATGGAAATCCCCGTGGACGCTGTTCACCTGGAGCCCCCGGGCGCGCATGGCCTCCAGGTGAGGGCCCCGGGCGATGAAGGTGACCTCATGGCCCGCCCGGGCCAGCAGCGCCCCGAAATAGCCCCCCAGGCCTCCGCTTCCGAACACCGTCACGCGCATGGTTTCGCCCTCCATCGCTGGTCGTGTTGCGGCATGCCCCACCCCTTCGCCGACGAGTCCCCCCATCCAGGCTCAACGCCACCCGTTCGGCTCCCCTCAGCCACCCACCACCGCATCATCTGTGATCTCCAGCCCCCGGTCGATGATCTCGAGGCCCCCCATGAGCTCCTCCTCCGTAATGCACAGGGGAGGATTGGTGAAAAACGTGTTCCAGCGGATGAACGTGTAAAGCCCGTTCTGCAGGAAGAACTCCCGCAAGCGGTTCATGATCCCCATCTCGGAAGGCCGGGCGTTGAAGGGGACCAGGGGCTCGCGGGTCTCGCGGTTCCGGACCAGCTCGACCACCCCGAAGAGGCCGATGCTCCGCACATCCCCCACGCTGGGATGCCGCTCCTTCAGGCGGGCCAGCTCCCGCGCCAGGATCTCCCCCATCCGCCGCGCGTTTTCGATGAGGCGATCTTCCTGATAGACCTGAAGGGTGGCGATGGCCGCAGCCAGGCAGAGGGGATGGGAGTTATAGGTCAGGCCTCCAGGGAAGGGGCGATCGCGGAAGAACTCCGCGATCCGCTCCGAGATCAGGACCGCGCCCAGGGGGAGGTAACCCGAGGTCAGCCCCTTGGCCACGGTCATCAGATCCGGAACCACATCCCAGTGATTCACGGCAAACCATTCCCCGGTGCGGCCGAAGCCGCTCATCACCTCGTCGCAGATCAGCAGGATGCCGTAGCGATCGCAGATCTCCCGCAGGCCCTGCAGATAGCCCTCCGGCGGGACGATGATCCCATTGGTCCCGGTAACGGTCTCGATGAACACCGCCGCGACCGTATGGGGGCCTTCCAGCTGGATAACATCCTCGATGTGGTTCAGGCAGTCCAGGGTGCATCGCTCTTCCCGCATGCACCAGCGGCAGCGGTAGCGATAGGGATCGAACACGTGGATGACCCCCGGGATGCCCGGCTCCGCCGGCCAGCGCCGGGGATCCCCGGTGAGGGTGATGGCGCCGGCCGTGGCGCCGTGGTAGGACCGGTAACGGGCGATGATCTTATGGCGGCCGGTGTAAAGGCGGGCGATCCGGATCGCGTTCTCATTGGCGTCCGCCCCGCCCAGCGTGAAGAAGACCTTGTTCAGATCCCCCGGGGCGATCTCCGCCAGCATCTGGCCCAGGCGGGCGCGGGGCTCGGTGGCCATAAACGGGTTGACGTAAGGCAGGCGGGCAGCCTGTTCCTGGATCGCCCGGATCACCCGCTCATCGCCGTGGCCGATGTTGACGTTCATCAGCTGGGAGTTGAAGTCCAGATAGCGGCGGCCCCGCGCGTCCCAGAAATAGACTCCCTTCGCCCGCACCACCGGGATGGGATCCACCGCATCCTGGGCCGACCATTCGTAGATCGTGTATCGCCGGCAGAGGGCGACGATCTCCTCGGCGCTCATCGGGGAGACGGTTTCGACCATGGCGACCTCCTAAAGGGCGGTAGGCGATCCGGTTACGTGATAGAATGATAGTGAAGCATGCGGATCCCGCCAACCGGCGCCATGCGCGAACCCCCATTCAGGAGGTGGATCCCTGAACACCCTGGATCTGGCCCATCGGATCGTGGACGCCATCCTCGACAAGAAGGGGATGGATGTGGTGTTGATGGATATCCGGGCCCGTGCCACGTTCGCCGACTACTTCATCATCTGCACGGGAACCTCGGAGCGACAGCTGAAGGCGATCGTGGAGGGGATCGCGGAGGCCACCGCGCAGGGCTATCGGGTGGATCCAGCCCGGATCGAGGGGGACCCGGCCTCGGGCTGGGTGCTGATGGATTACGGGGACATCATCGTTCACATCTTCGCGCCGCCCCAGCGCCGCTACTACGACCTGGAGTCCCTGTGGCGCGGAGCCCCCATCCTGGTGCGGGCCCAGTGAGGGAATTCAAGGTGGAGGAGAGGATCCGTGACCCTGCACTATGAAGACACGCTGGAGCGCCTGGATCGCCTTCTGAAGGCGCTCCGGCCGGAGCCAGCGCCCCGGGAAGATGGCGGAGAGGAGGCCCTGGAGGGATCCCCGGTGCTGATCGTCGGGCTGGGGAACCCGGGCCCTGAGTATGCCCGCAACCGCCATAACGTGGGCTTCCGGGTCGTGGAGGTATTCGCCCAGGCCCATCAGATGGCCTTCCGGCGGATCCTCCATCAGGCCCTGATCGCCGAGGGGCGCCTGGCCGGCCAGCGGGTGATCCTGGCCAAGCCTCAGACGTTCATGAACTTGAGCGGGCGCTCCGTGCGCCCCCTGGTTTCGTATTACCGGGTCCCCCTGAACCGGCTGCTGGTCGTGTATGATGATATGGATCTCCCCCTCGGGGCGATCCGGCTGCGGCCCCGGGGCAGCCCGGGCGGCCACAACGGGATGAAATCCATCGTCCAGGCGCTGGGGACGATGGAATTCCCCCGCCTGCGCATCGGCATCGGGCGCCCCCCGGGCCATATGAACCCGGCCGATTACGTGCTCCAGGATTTCCGGCCGGATGAGGAGGAGATCCTGGAAGGGGTGCTCCATCGGGCCACGCAGGCCATCCGCACGTTTATCGAGGAGGGGCTGGAGGCGGCGATGAATCGCTTCAACGCCCAGCCGGCGATGCGGCCGGCGGGGAAGACGGGCGAGTAGCTCAGGGGTGAGAGCATCCGCCTTACAAGCGGAGGGTCGCAGGTTCGAGTCCTGCCTCGCCCATGCCGGAGAAGGGGCGCGGATGGCGCGCCCCTTCTTTATCGAGCGCAGGGATCGCACGCTGGGTTCCTCGGGGAGGCCTTTGGGGATGGACCTCCCTTCGCCCGATCGTCGGGATCGAGCCAGGTTTTCGGGAGGAGCGATGGACAGCCGGTATGCCGTAGTGCATTATGCGGAGATCGGATTGAAGGGTCACAACCGGGGCTTCTTCGAACGGATGCTGGCCCGGCGGATCGAGGAGCGCCTGCAGGATATCGGGCCCGCTTCGGTGGAGCGTCTGCCCGGACGGCTCCTCGTTCGGCTTCCGCGCCCGGTCCCGGAGGCGATATGGGTCGAGCGCCTGCGCACGGTGTTCGGGATCGCCTACTTCGCCCCGGCCATCCCCGCCTCGAAAGACCTCCACGTCCTTACGGAGATCGTCCTTCGCCACCTCCCCTCTGAGCCCGTCCCCTCTTTCTGTATTCGAGCCTCCCGCGCGGACAAATCGTTCCCCCTGACCTCTCAGGAGATCGAGCGGCACATCGGGGCGGCGGTCCAGCGCCAGACGGGCTGGCGGGTGGATCTGGAGGAGCCGGCCTGGGTGGCCTACATCGAAATCGCCACGAACACCGCCCTCGTTTACTTCGCCCGCCATCGGGGCCCCGGGGGGTTGCCGGTGGGGGTCAGCGGGCGGGTGGGCCTGCTGCTCTCCGGAGGCATCGATTCCCCCGTGGCGGGTTACTTCATGCTGAAACGGGGCTGCGAGGTGATCCCCATCCATTTCCACAGCGGGCCCTTCGGAGACTGGGCGGCCTCGGAAGCGAAGGCGATGGCCATCGTCCGTCAGATGCGCCCCTACGGGATGCCGCCCTGGCTGTATGTGGTGCCCATCGGGGAGCCCCAGCGGGCCATCGTCCTGGCCGCCCCCGCGCCCTATCGCCTGCTCCTCTACCGGCGGTTGATGGTGCGGGCCGCGGAGGCCCTCACCCGACAGGAAGGCGGGCTGGCCCTGGTCACCGGGGATTCCCTGGGACAGGTAGCCTCCCAAACCCTGGAGAGCCTGGCGGCGATCGAGGACGCCGCGGCCATGCCGATCCTGCGACCCCTCATCGGGCTGGATAAGGTGGAGATCATCGATCGGGCGCGGGCCATCGGAACCTACGAGCTCTCGATCCTGCCCGGGGAGGACTGCTGTCAGTTCCTGATGCCTCCGCGGGTCGTCACCCGTCCCTCCCTGGAGACGGTGCGGGAGATCGAAAGCCGGGTGAGGATGGAGGAGCTGGTGCAGCAGGCGCTGGCCCAGGCCATGCGCGTCCCGGTGAGCGATCCCGCGCCCATATCTTCGGTTCATGGCTGGAACACGCCGTAGCACGTGGCTGGACTTCCACTTCACCAGGAGGCCATCATGTCGACGCCGACCATGCTCCGATCCGCTGATTACATCGAGATGGAGGACACTTACAGCGCCCCCAATTATCAACCCATCGACGTGGTCATCGCGTGGGCGGAAGGGGTCTGGGTGTATGACGTGGAAGGGCGCCGCTATCTGGACGGCCTGAGCGGCTATTCGGCCCTGAACCAGGGCCACCGGCATCCCCGCATCATCCAGGCCCTGATCGAGCAGGCCGGGCGGGTGACGCTCACCTCCCGGGCCTTCCGCAACGACCAGCTCGGCCCCTTCCTGAAGGAGCTGTGCGAGCTGCTGGGGTATGAGAAGGCCCTGCCGATGAACACGGGGGCCGAAGCGGTGGAGACGGCCATCAAAACCGCCCGCAAATGGGGCTATCGGGTGAAGGGCGTCCCGCGGGATCGGGCGGAGATCATCGTGTGCGAGGGGAACTTCCACGGCCGGACCACCACCATCATCAGCTTTTCGACCGTGCCTCAGTATCGGGAGGACTTCGGCCCATACACCCCGGGCTTCGTGATCATCCCGTATGGGGATGTGGAAGCGCTAGAGCGGGCGATCACCCCCAACACCGTCGCGTTCCTGGTGGAACCGATCCAGGGCGAAGGGGGGGTGCGGGTGCCGCCGCCCGGATATCTGGCCCGGGCCGCCGAGATCTGCCGCCGGCACAACGTGCTCTTCATCGCCGATGAGATCCAGACCGGCCTGGGGCGCACCGGCAAACTGCTGGCCTCATGGTGGGAGAACGTGCAGCCGGATGTGGTGATCCTGGGCAAGGCCCTCGGGGGCGGTGTGCTGCCGATCTCGGCGGTGGTTTCCCGAAGGGAGATCCTGGACGTGTTCCGGCCGGGCGACCATGGGAGCACCTTCGGCGGCAACCCGCTGGCCGCCGCGGTGGCCCGGGAGGCGCTACGGGTGATCGTGGAGGAAAACCTGCCGGAGCGAGCGGCGGCGCTGGGCGCGCATGCCCTGAACCGCCTGCGGGCGATCCGAAGCCCTCACATTAAAGAAGTGCGGGGCCGGGGCCTGCTGATCGGCATCGAGCTCCATCCGGAGGCCGGCGGAGCCCGCCGCTTCTGCGAGGCGCTCAAGGAGCGCGGGATTCTGGTGAAGGATACCCACGAGCACATCCTCCGCTTCGCCCCGCCCCTGGTGATCTCCCGGGAAGACCTGGACTGGGCGCTGGATCAGATCCAGGAGGTGTTCGAGGCGGAAGCTCCCGCGTAGGGAAAATCGCTCAGGGGCTGGGGGGCGTGAAGGTGCCCCCCAGCCCCCAGGGAGAAGGCGATCAAACGCGAACCCGCCCACGCGTAAGCCCCATGAGCCATGCGGTCCATAGGAGGGTGAGGAGGCTGACGAGCAACGCGAACGCATGGCTCTGGGCGACGAACGGGCTTCGCATCAGGAAAAGACGGTGGATCCAGCTGTGGATCTGATAGAGGAGCATCCCCCCCAGGATCCAGCCGGCCACCGATGATCCCCTGCGCCACCAGAGGCCGGCGGCCACCCCGAAGGCCAGCGCCCAGACCAGCGCGGCCGCCCCCAGGTAGGTCCAGGGCCCGTGGATGCCCTCCTCCGCCCACACGGGGGGGATCGCCCCCAGATAGTAGACGGCCCGCGCCGCGTTGCGCAGGGCGAAATACAGCAGCCACAGGGCTCCCGGAAGGCGCCGCCATCGGGTCATCGGATCGCATCGACCACAAAGACGATCTTCCCGAAGACCGCCCCGGATTCCAGCAGGCGGTGTCCCTCCCGTGCCCCCTCCTGGGTCAGCGGCAGCACCCGGTCGATCACCGGCCGCAGCCGCCCGGCGAAGATCAACCCCATCACCGTGCGGAAATCATGCTGGGTTCCCATGGTGGAGCCCAGGATGCTGATCTGCCGGGAGAATACATACCGGATGTCGAAATCCTCCGGGTTCGGGCCGGATGTCGCTCCCACCACCAGCAGGCGCCCGCCGGGCCGCAGGCAACGGATGCTCTTCATCCAGGTGGCCTGACCCACATTGTCCACCACCACGTCCACGCCCCGCTTCCCGGTCCACTGCCAGACCGCACGGGACCAGTCCGGCTCCTGGGAGCGGTCGATGACGTAATCGGCCCCCAGGGCGCGGGCCCGCTCCGCTTTCTCCGGGTTCGAGGCCACCACCACCACCCGTGCGCCCGCCAGCTTCGCGATCTGGAGGGCCGCCGTGTTCACGCCCCCGCCAGCCCCCACGATGAGCACATCCTCCCCCGGCCGGAGGCCACCCCGGGTGATCAGCATGTGCCATGCGGTGAGGAAGACCAGGGAGGCCGCCGCTGCCTCCTCGAAGGGAAAGCCCTCCGGCAATTTCAAAACGTTGCGGGCCGGCACCACCACGTATTCGGCGTATCCCCCTCGCACATGCTCGCCCAGGATAGCCCCCCGACGGCAGCGGTTGTCCTCTCCCCGCAGGCAGAACTCGCACTGCCCGCAGCTCAGGGTCGCGTTCACCACCACCCGATCCCCGACCTGGATCCCGGAGACCTCGGGGCCGACTTCGGTCACCACCCCGGCTACATCCGAGCCCGGGATGTGCGGCATCTCCAGCCGCAGGGAGGAGATCCCCCGCCGCACCCACAGATCCAGGTGGTTCATCGCACAGGCATGGACGCGGACCTGCACCTCGCCCGGCCCTGGATGCGGGGTGGGCAGGTCCGCCGCCTGCAGCACCTCCGGATCTCCGTGCTGGTAGAAAACGATGGCCTTCATGGCGGATCTTCCGCTCCCCGGAGGATATGGGCCTCACACGCTGCTTTTGAACCCCAGGATCTGGCGGGCGATCACCAGGCGCTGGATCTCGCTGGTGCCCTCATAGATCGTGGTGATGCGGGCGTCCCGGAAGTAGCGCTCCACCGGCATCTCCCGGCTGTAGCCCATGCCGCCGTGGATCTGGATGGCCTCATAGGTGATCCACTGGGCGGCCTCGCTGGCGAACAGCTTGGCCATGGCGGCCTCCAGGGTGTAGCGCTCCCCGGTGCGCTTGGCCCGCTCCCGCTTCCAGGCCGCCTGCAGGGTGAGCAGCCGGGCGGCCTCCAGCTTCACCCGCATATCGGCCAGTTTCCACTGGATGGCCTGGAACTCCCCGATCTTGCGGCCGAAGGCCTCCCGCTGTTTCGCCCAGGCCAGCGCCGCCTCATAGGCGGCCTCCGCGATCCCCACCGCCTGGGCTGCGATCCCCACCCGCCCGGCGTCCAGGGTGGTCATCGCGATCCGGAAGCCTTCCCCCTCCTCCCCCAGACGGTTCTCGACCGGGCATTCGTAGTTGTCCAGATAGATCTCACAGGTGGCGCTGGCCCGGATCCCCAGCTTCTCCTCCTTCTTGCCCCGGCTGAAGCCCGGGCGGTTCGTTTCGATGATGAAGGCGCTGATGCCGTGATGCTTTTTCTCCGGATCCGTCATCGCGAAGACGATGATGTAATCCGCCACCGGCCCGTTGGTGATCCAGGATTTGCGGCCGTTGAGGATGTAGACGTCCCCTTTGCGCACTGCGCGGGTGCGCATGCCCGCGGCATCGGATCCGGATTGGGGTTCCGTCAGGGCGTAAGCGCCGATCGCCTGCCCGGTGGCCACCGGGGTGACATATTTACGCTTCTGCTCCTCCGTGCCGAAGGTGAGGATCGGAAAGCAGAACAGGGTGTTGTTGACGGACATCACCGTGCTGTGGGCGGCGTCGGCTTTGGCGATCTCGATCATCGCCAGAGCCGAGGCGATGGCATCCAGCCCCTGGCCGCCGTATTCCTCAGGGACCTCGAGGCCCATCAGCCCCATGGCCGCCATCCGGCGCACCGTCTCCCACGGGAACTCCCCGGTCTCGTCATAATGCGCGGCCACCGGGGCGATCTCCTTCTGGGCGAACTCCCGGACGACCTGCTGGAACATACGATGCTCTTCGGAGAGCTCGAAATTCAGCCCCGCCTGGGTAAGAAGCTCCACCCCCATCATCAACCTCCCCGGATCTCAAGGATAAGTGTAGAACCCCCGTCCGCTCTTGCGGCCCAGCCATCCGGCGGCGACCATGCGACGGAGCAACGGGGGGGCGGCGTAACGGGGGTCCTTGAACTCCTCGAACATCGCATCGGCGATGAACAGCAGCGTGTCCAGCCCCACGAAATCCATCAGGGTGAAGGGGCCCATCGGATGGTTCAGCCCCAGCCGGATGGCCGTGTCGATATCCTCCATGGTCGCCACCCCTTCCTCCAGAAGCCGGATCGCATCCAGGAGGTAGGGGATCAGCAGGCGGTTCACGATGAAGCCCGGGCGATCTTTCGAAAGCACCACCGTCTTGTTCAGGCGCTCCGCCAGGGCCCGGCCCAGGGCCACCGTTTCCTCCGAGGTTTGCAGCCCCACCACGATCTCCAGCAGGGGCATCACCGGAACCGGGTTGAAGAAATGGAAGCCGATCACCTTCTCCGGACGCCGGGTGACGCTCCCCAGCTCCGTGATGGAAAGAGAGGAGGTGTTGCTGGCCAGGACCGCGTGGGGCGGGCAGATACGATCGAGCTCGGCGAAGACCTTCTTCTTGATGTTCATTTCCTCGATCACCGCTTCGATCACCAGATCGCAGGCGGCGAAGTCCGCCATCTCCAGCGTGCCCCGGATGCGGCCCCACGCCGCCTCCATTTCGGAGGCGCTCAGCTTCCCCCGCTCCACCGCTTTCGCCATGGAAGCCCGGATGCGGTCGAGGCCTTTCTGGAGGAGCTCCGGGCTCACCTCGCGGACGATCACCTGGAAGCCGGCGCGGGCGCACACCTCCGCGATCCCGGAGCCCATCAACCCGCAACCGACCACGCCGATGGTTCGCACATCCTGGATGTCCATGACGGCCTCCTTTGAGGGAGGTTTCGCTGCGAAAGGCGCGGATCGGGGGGAGATCCCTCACTCGATCTCCACCGCCATGGCCACCGCCTCACCGCCCCCCAGACACAGGGTTGCGATGCCCCGGCGCAGCCCGCGATCCCGCAGGGCATAAATCAGGGTGACCAGGATGCGGGCCCCACTGGCGCCGACCGGATGGCCCAGGGCGATCGCCCCGCCGTTCACATTCACCCGGCTCCAGTCCCACCGGTATCCCTGCTGCTCCATGGCCCTGGCGTCGGCGAGGACCTGGGCGGCGAAGGCCTCGTTGATCTCGATGAGGTCGACCTCCTCCCAGCGCCAGCCCACGCGCGCTAACAGGAGGGGGATCGCTTTCGCCGGCGCGTAGAACAGCCACTGGGGATCCACCGCCGCCTGGGCGTAGCCCACAATCCGGGCCAGCGGCGGGATCCCCAGGGCCTCCGCCTTCGCCCGGCTCATCACCACCACGGCGGCCGCGCCGTCGTTCAGACCCGGGGAATTGCCGGCCGTCACGCGACCGTTGGGCCGGAAAGCCGGTCGGAGCCGGGCTAAGGCCTCCATGGAAGTATCCCGTCGGGGTCCCTCATCGGTATCCACCACCCGCGTTCCCCCTTTACCGTCCGGCACCTCCACCGGCACGATCTCCGCCCGGAACCGGCCCGCGTCGATGGCCGCCACGGCCTTGCGGTGGCTTTCGAGGGCGAAGGCATCCATCTCCTCCCGCGTGACCTCGAACTGGTCGGCGATGAACTCCGCCAGCTCCCCCATCAGCACCTGGTTGAACGGGCAGCGCAACCCATCCGCAATCAGGCTATCCTCCGCCTGGAGATGGCCATAACGCATCCCGGCGCGCAGGCGGAGCAGATGGGGGGCGTTGCTCATGCTCTCCATCCCACCCGCCACCACCAGATCCGCATCGCCCGCCCGGATGGCCTGCGCCGCCAGCATCACCGCCTTCAGCCCGGAGCCACACACCTTGTTTACGGTGACCGCTCCGACCTCCGCCGGGATCCCGGCGAAGACCGCGGCCTGTCGGGCCGGGGCCATGCCGCTGCCGGCCTGGACCACCTCCCCCATGATGACTTCATCGATCTGGCTGGGGTCGATCCCCGCCCGGCGGACGGCCTCGCGGACAGCGATGGCGCCCAGCTGGGGGGCGGATAATGGGGATAACGCCCCCAGCAGCTTCCCGATCGGCGTGCGCGCCGCCCCCACGATCACCGGATCTCGGCCGTTCTTATCCATGGATCGTCCCTCCTCTCAGGATCCACCGCCTCGCGCCCACGCCCTCCCGGAAAGAGCCACCCTATGATCGCACGAACAAACCATTGTTCACCGGGGGCCATCCCCAGGCCTGGCGGCAATCCGGACATCCCTTGCATCCAGGGAATGATCCCTTCCCCCCCGCACCCCAGAAGCCGCGTGAGGCGCCCGCTCAGGGCTGCGCCTTTCGGGAAGGATCGGCGAACGCCTCGAAGAGAGGGCGGAGACGGCGATACGTGTCGTCCAGCCATTCCGGGAGAACGCGGGTGTTCCCGATGATCGGCATAAAATTCGTATCCCCGGTCCACCGGGGCACCACGTGGATATGCACGTGGTCCGCCACTCCCGCGCCGGCCGGCCGGCCGATGTTCGCGCCGATGTTGAAACCTTCCGGACGATACGCCTGACGGAGGACACGAAGGGAAAGGGCGACCAGCTGCATCAGCTCGAGCATGGTGGAATCATCCAGATCCTCGAGGCTGGGCACATGGGCATACGGGATCACCATCAGATGGCCGTTGTTGTAGGGGTAGCGGTTGAGGGTTATATAGACCGTTCGGCCGCGGAAGAGGATATGCTCGGCCTCGTCGGAGCCGTTGATCTTCAGGCAGAAAATGCAACCCTGAGGCGCCCCGCCTTCGCCCTTGAGGTAGGCCATCCGCCAGGGAGTCCACAGACGTTCCATTGTCGCTCCGTCCGGAGAGTGAAAGTGCCTGAGGCGGGAAACGCCGCCCGCAGGGGCGCTCCCGGCCCTTATGCTCCCTCTTCCACCATTTTATCTGAGCAACCCTCCCTCCACAACGCGCGCGGAAACGGCCCGGGGCATTCTCATGATAGCTTACGCGATCCGGACATCCTTTGAGGCCGCGCCCCCCCAGAGCCTTCCCGGAGGGATCCAGACGCCCGGGGAAAACAAAAGGGGTTGGAGGCACCCATCGAGCGAAACGCCTCCAACCCCTTCCATGGGAAATGACCCGCTCCGACCTCCTCCCGGAATGGGCGCCCAAGGACGTAAGGGGAAACAAAAATCAGGACGGTCTGCGATCCCTCAGCGACGTCCTGGTGGGGTTCCCGCAGGTCCCTTCTCCTTATCCTGCTGGCCGGGAGGAGTGCGCGGAGTGGACTGGCGCTCCTGCCCTGGAGGGGATCGTTGCGGCCGCGGCGTCTCCCGTTTCTCCAGGCCCGGCGGCGTCCGCTGCGGCCGGGGGGTCCCCTGCCGCTCCAGCCCGGGCGGTGTGCGGGTGCGCTCCCGGAGGATCTCCGCGGTCGGCGCCGGAGATGGAGGCGAACCCTCTCCGGGAAGGGGCGGGCCTTCCCCTTCGGGCTGGCCGAACATACGGGCCAGCTGGGCCCATTCACGCTGAGCTCGGGCCAGTTCGGACCGGGTTTCGGGAGGAGCATCCCGAACCGCCTGCGCGAGGATCACCCCCTGCCGCTCATACAGGGCGCGAAGCCGGGCCTGACGCGGTGAGGGCTTTCCCTCCTCGAAGCGAGCTGCTTCCTCCAGATGGCGCAGGCTTTCCTCCGCAAGATCCGGAAACCACCGGCCCTGGGCGGCGGCGCTCTCAAACTCTCCCCAGCGCCGTTCCGCCAGCCAGAGGGCCCATTCCTCCGGAGGCATTGCCGTTGCGAGCAGGCCCTCCACAGCGCGCTTCACCGGATACAGCGGTTCATCGGGCAGGCTGGCCTCCGCCGCGCTGACCACGCTCAGCGCGATCAGGATCAGGCCGAGGAGGGCCACCAGAGCGCCCGCCCACCGGAAGGTCAGGGAAGAAACCGCCGGCCGGGCCCTCGCCCGCGACGCGTAAAGCTGCCCCTGGCGGATCATCCGTTGAAGCGCCTGGGGACGTAACGATACCTCCTGGCCTTTCCGGAGCCAGAGGGCCGTCTTCAACAGGGGAAGCAATGGGGCCGCCTCCGGGAACTCCCGTAGACATGTCTCCAGATCCGCCCCCTGCTCCAGCCGGCGCAGGCAGCGCTCCAGGATCTCGGCTTCCTGGCGATCTTCCCTCAGGATCATGATCGCGTCTTCTCCAGATGACGGGCTAACGCCGCCAGGGCGCGATGCTGCAGAGCCTTCACCGCCCCGATGGATTTCCCCATCGCCCGCGCCACTTCCTCCAGGCTCATCCCGACCAGGAACCGGAGGACCACCACCTCCCGCTGCTCCTCGGTGAGCACCCGCAGGGCGCGCTCGATCATCTCCGACGTGGCGATCTCATCCTCCGGGATATCCTGGATCGTCTGCGGCCCGGTTTCCGTATCATCCAGGGCAACCGTCGGACGACGATGCTGCCGCCGCCAGTGGTCGATCAGGCGCGCCCGGGCGATACGGAACAACCATGCGCCGAAGGGAAGGCCTCGTTCCTCATACCGCGGCAGGTCCTCCATCATCTTCAGGAACACATCCGCGGTGAGATCCTCCGCCAGCTCCGCATCGCCGACGCGATACAGAAGATAGCGGTAGATCCCATCGGCGTAATGCTGGTAAAGCGCCGCGATGGCCTCCGGGTCCCCCTTCCGCGCCCGGGCGATCCAGCGTTTCTCTTCCGGATGAGGGGTGAGCAGGCCCATCCCTCATCCTCCTATGAAACCGTATAGAAAGTAAAAAATGTCACGCGTATCTTCCCTGATAGGTTCAACGGTTTATTTTACGGATCCAATCGTTGGATTCGTCTGACCCCGAGAACCGGACCGGGATCCGGGGCGATATCCGCAGGGCTTACACGGCGAGATTCCAAATCTCGAATCGGATCCCCCTTCCTCACCGAACCGGATCCCTTCTCACTCTAAAACAGGAGGTGCTCGCGATGCGACGCATTCTCGCTCCTGCGGTTGGCATTTCGTTAGGGATCGCGCTGGCCCTGGCCTTCGGGTGGGCGATGGCGCATGGGGT
The DNA here is from genome assembly GCA_002898735.1 of Candidatus Thermoflexus japonica. Classification (GTDB taxonomy): domain Bacteria; phylum Chloroflexota; class Anaerolineae; order Thermoflexales; family Thermoflexaceae; genus Thermoflexus; species Thermoflexus japonica. Next base: position 904 of record BEHY01000054.1, on the reverse strand, counting down.
GGGCGCCGCGCCCCTGGAGGAGGAACCTGCCCCCACGCCGACCGCGACGCCGACTTCGACGCCCACGCCTACCCCGACACCGACGCCGGTTCCCACCCTCACGCCCACGCTTCCGGTCACCCGGGTTCATCCGGTGGCCCTGGCCCTGGCGCGCTGGATCAGCCAGACGTTCCCCCAGGCAGGGATCACGGTGACGATCTCCGCAACCGATCTGATGGCGCTCCATGCCCAGGGCTTCGGTTACGGCGAGATCGCCCGGGCGCTGCAGCTCGTCCTGGCCTCTCAAACCGATTCGGATCCCACCAACGATCTGACCCTGGAACAGGCTCTGAGGCTGGGCCGTCAGATCGGATGGGGCCAGGCCTATCGCCTCTACAACCTGCATCCGGGCGGCCGGGGTCTGGGCGCCATCATGCGATCGGCCAAATCCCGGGGCTTCGCCACGCCTTCCCCTTCCCCGACGCCCGCTCTGTCCACCCAGGGCGCCCCATGGTCCCCGCCCGGCCTCCTGAAACAGAAAAACCAGGACAGCGATCGCCGGCCGCCGCGCGGAATCGGCCGGGGGCGGAGGTAAGCACGGGCCGGGACCTCGGGCCACCCCTGACCCTGCAGGAAACGCGGGGGGCATCGGACGGGGAAGGGGGTCCGGTGCCCCCACTTGCTACTCCTCCCGGCCGAACTGCCGGGCCAGCTGCCCGATCGGGAATCGCAGGACCGTCGGCCGCCCGTGGGGGCAGGTCCACGGCATCGCGCATTGCTCCAGCGCCCGAACCAGATGGTGCATCTGCTCCATGCTCAGGACCTGACCGGCTTTCACCGCCGCGCGCTTGCAGATGCTCCGGATCAGCCGGGCCTCCAGAGCCCCCTCCAGCGGACGACGGGATTCGTGAAGATCCAGCAGGAG
>BEHY01000053.1 GCA_002898735.1 Candidatus Thermoflexus japonica | reverse complement strand
GGTGGAGATGGTGATGCCGGGGGACAATGTGAATTTGCGGGTGCGGCTGATTGCGCCGGTGGCGATTGAGGAGGGGCTGCGCTTCGCCATCCGGGAAGGCGGCCTGACCGTCGGCGCCGGCGTCGTCACCCGCATCCTGGATTAGAAGGCTTCAGGTCTTTGGTTCGCGATCCCAGACACCCGTGGTGAGGCCTATGGCCAAGCAGCGATTGCGCATCCGTCTGAAGGCCTACGATCACCGGATCCTGGATGAATCCGCTCGCCGGATTGTGGAGGTGGCGGAACGCACCGGCGCGCGGGTCATCGGCCCGATCCCGCTCCCGACGAAGCGGGAACGGTTCACCGTGATCCGCTCGCCGTTTATCGATAAGGACTCCCAGGAACATTTCGAGATCCGCACCCACAAACGGCTGATCGATGTTCTGGATCCGGATCCAAAGACCATCGATCAGCTGATGCGCCTGAACCTTCCGGCGGGTGTGGATATCGAAATCAAGATTTAAGTGGCACCGGGGCTTTGTGGCGGTTGGGAAGCCGCCCGGAAAGGCCCTCCTCAGAGGGCCTTTGGGATCGGTCCGGCCCCGGCGAATCGTTTTCTCCCCTCCCCGTGACCGGAAGGGTTGCGGAGAGGGATGCCTGGCCCTCCTCATCGGAACCCAATGGCGTAAGCCATGATCGTGGATTTCAGGGATGATGGGCCGGAACGGGTGACCAGTCCCTGCGGGAGGTTAACGGATGAAAGGTCTGCTCGCTCGCAAAATCGGGATGACCCAGATGTTTACCGAGCAGGGCGAGGTGGTCCCGGTGACCGTCCTCCGGGCGGGGCCCTGCTATGTGACGCAGCTGCGGACACCCGAGCGGGATGGCTATGCGGCAATCCAGCTGGGCTTTGAGGAAACCAGGCCCCGGCGGCTGACCCAGGGCGAACTGGGGCATCTGCTCAAGCGGAATCTTCCCCCGCTTCGGGTGTTGCGGGAAATCCGTCTCCCGGGCCCGGAGGCTCTGGCCGCTTACCAGGAAGGCCAGGTGCTGACGGTCGCGATCTTCTCGCCCGGGGAACGGGTGGATGTGACGGGCTGGTCGAAGGGGCGTGGCTTCGCCGGAGGGATCAAGCGCCACGGTTTCGCCCGGCAGGCGAAAACCCACGGCCAGTCGGACCGCCACCGCGCTCCCGGATCGATCGGGACCAACACCGATCCCGGTCGGGTGGTGAAAGGGAAGCGTATGGCCGGCCACTATGGGAACGAGCGGGTGACGGTCCGCAACCTCCAGGTCGTGTGGGTGGACCCGGAGCGCCATTTGATCGCCCTCAAAGGCGCTGTCCCGGGTCCCCGTGGCGGGCTGGTGATGATTCGACAGGCCAAACGACCTTATTGAGTCGAGCGTTTGGTGTGGATTGCGGATCGCCCCTGGCGGCTCGCACCCTGCAACACAACCTCTCCCGTGGAATGTTGGGGGACAAGCGCAAGGAGGCATGGCAATGCGTGTGCCGGTCTGGAACATGGAAGGGCAGCAGGTGGGGGAGATCGAGCTGCGACCGGAAGTGTTCGAAGCCCCCATCCATATTCCGTTGATGCATCAGGCGCTGGTCCGACAGCTGGCCAACGCCCGTCTGGGAACTCACAAGACGAAGACCCGGGGGGAAGTGCATTACAGCAGCCGCAAGATGTGGCCCCAGAAGCACACCGGGCGGGCTCGCCAGGGCAGCCGGGATGCGCCCCACTGGTATCACGGGGGGGTGGTGTTCGGACCGCGGCCGCGCAGTTATGAGCAGAAGATGCCCAAGAAGATGCGCCGCGCGGCTTTGCGTTCCGCGCTCTCCGTGAAGGCGAAGGAGGGCCAGATCCTGGTGCTGGACCGCCTGGAGCTGCCGGAGCCGCGGACCCGGCTGATGAAGGAGGTCCTGGGGCGGTTGCCGGTCGGCAAAAGCGCCCTCATCCTGCTCGCCGGACCGAACGAGAACGTGAAGCGGGCGGTGCGTAATTTGCCCAATGTGGCCTATCTCCATGCCATGTGCCTGAACATCCGGGATCTTTTCAAGTATGAGACGTTGATCATTCCGCGGGATGCCCTGGCGATGATTGAGGACTGGCTGACGCGTCCTGTGATCCGGAAGAAGTTTGCATTGCCTCAATCGGAGACCGCATCGATGGCCTGATCGAAAGCCCTGAGCGGGGGATGGGAAAATGGATCTTTACGAGGTGATTAAGCGGCCGGTGATCACCGAGAAGACTACGCGGCTCAAGGAGATGAATCAATACGTGTTTGAAGTGGATCCGCGGGCGAACCGTCATCAGGTTCGGGAGGCGGTGGAGAAGATCTTTAACGTCCGCGTTCTGGATGTGCGGATCATCAATGTCCCGGCCAAGCGACGACGGGACTGGCGGGCGCGGATTCTCAGCAGCAAGCCCAAGCAGGTGGTCCGCCGCCCGGGCTGGAAGAAGGCGATCGTGAAAATCGCCCCGGGCCAGCGGATCGATCTCTTCGAGGTCTGAGCGCCCATAGCGTCCCGGATGGGGGCTCGTCGAGCCGGGAGGCCGGGAGCCGGTCCTTCGGAAGTGTCGGGGGATTGGATGCAGGCCGGAGCCCCGGCTCCCGTCGGCTCGGCGAGATCAGGATCCCAACGGCGGTGGAGGAGGACCCATGGGAATCAAGGTCTACAAGCCGACAACCCCCGGTCGCCGCAATGCGACCGGTTACACCTTCGAGGAGATCACCCGGGATGAGCCGGAGAAATCCCTGGTTGTTCCTTTGAAAAAGCACGCCGGGCGGAATTTCCAGGGCCGGATCACCGTCCGCCACCGGGGCGGTGGCCACAAGCGGCTTTATCGCATCATTGATTTTAAACGACGGGATAAAGAAGGGATTCCGGCGCGGGTGATCAGTATCGAGTACGATCCCAACCGCACGGCCCGCATTGCGCTGTTGCAGTATGCGGATGGCGAAAAGCGCTACATCCTGGCCCCCCTGGGCCTGCAGGTTGGGGATGTGGTGATGAGCGGACCGCAGGCGGAGATCAGGGTGGGCAACGCCATGCCGCTGGCCAACATCCCGGTGGGGACGCTGGTGCACAACGTGGAGTTGTATCCCGGGCATGGCGGCCAGATCGCTCGGGCGGCGGGGGCGGTCGCGCAGTTGCTGGGGAAAGAGGAAGGATATGCCATCCTGCGCCTGCCCTCCGGGGAGATCCGGAAGGTCCGCCTGGAGTGCTATGCGACCATCGGCCAGGTAGGGAACCTGGAGCACGCCAACATCCGGCTGGGCAAAGCCGGCCGCAAGCGCTGGCTGGGTATCCGCCCCACCGTGCGCGGATCGGCGATGTCGCCGCGGGATCATCCCCATGGAGGCGGTGAGGGCCGGGCCCCCATCGGCCTGCCCTATCCGAAGACCCCGTGGGGTAAGCACGCGCTGGGCAAGAAGACGCGGCGCAACAAGGCCACCGATAAATACATCATTCAGCGTCGTCAGAAGAAGAAGTAACATCGGACAGGCCTGCTGGGGAGGCGCCGGGAATGGATTTCCTGAACGGGAAGGGCGGTGGGAGGCCGCCTTCCCCGTTCGGAAAGCGAGCTCTTCCCCCTGGTCTGACAGTCACCCAGCCGGACAATGAGCCGGCCGATCTCTTGCTGACCGATCGCTTTTCGGGTTGCTGATACGAAGGGAGCTCTGAAGGGGGTGATCGAGCATGGGACGCTCGCTGAAGAAAGGTCCGTATTGTGATCCCAAGCTGCTGAAAAAGATTGAGGAGCTGAATCGTCGGGGGGAGAAGCGGGTCATCCGCACCTGGTCCCGCGCCTCGGTGATCTTCCCTCAGATGGTGGGGCACACCATCGCCGTCCATGATGGGCGGCGCCACGTGCCCATTTACATCACGGAGCAGATGGTCGGGCACCGTCTGGGAGAATTCGCCCCGACGCGGACTTATCGCGGCCATACCGTCAAGGAAAAGAAAACGGGGGTCAGGTAGCGTCCGGCGTGCCGGCGACGGAAGCCGGTGGCTCGGGCGAGCGGCGCCGCCAGCTTCCCGCAGGGCTTCAGGGCCATTCCGCCCTCCCGACTCAGGTTCGGCTGTGCAATGAAAATTTTTGAGATCGATGGGGGATTGCGATGGCGAATCGGGTTCGGGCAGTCGCCCGTTATATCCGGATCTCGCCTTATAAGGCGCGTCTGGTCTGTAATCTGGTTAAGGGAATGCGAGCTGAGGATGCGTTGAGCGTGTTGCGTTTTACTCCCAAGAAGGCAGCACGCTATATCGAGAAGCTGATCCGCTCGGCGGTGGCCAACGCGGAGAACAACTACGGCCTCTCGCCCGCGGATCTTTACGTGGTGGATATCCGGGCCGATGACGGGCCCCGATACAAGCGGGTCCGTTTCGCCGCCCGAGGTCGGGTCCGCCCCATCCTGAAGCGGACCACCCACCTCACGGTGGTCCTGGAGGAGCGGGCGGGCTGATCGGGCTGTTCCGCTTTGAGAAGCTGGACTCACTGCGCGCGAGGAGGCGATCTTGGGTCGGAAAGTGCATCCGATCGGTTTTCGTCTGGGCATCACGAAGAACTGGCTGGCCCGCTGGTATGCGGAGGGCCGGGAGTATGTGGAGCTGCTCCATGAGGACCTCAAGATCCGACAGTTCGTGAAGGAGCAGCTCAAAGAGGCGGGGATCGCGCGAATTGAGATCGAGCGGTTTCCGAAGCAGATCAACCTGTATATTCATGCGGCCCGGCCGGGCATCGTGATCGGCCGTCGTGGTCTGGGGATCAAGCAACTGCGCCAGGCCATCGAAGAGATGACCGGGAAGAAGACCCGCGTGGAGATCGTGGAGGTCCCTAAGCCCGAGCTGGAAGCGGCCATCGTGGCCGAGAGCATCGCCCAGCAGATCGAGAAGCGGGTCAGCCATGCCCGGGCGATGAAACGGGCGATCCAGCAGGCCATGCGGGCCGGGGCGAAAGGGATCCGGATCACGGTCTCGGGCCGTCTGGGGGGAGCGGAGATGGCTCGCACCGAGACGCTGATGGAGGGCCGGGTTCCACGCCATACGCTGCGGGCGGATATTGACTACGCCCTGGCGGAAGCGATCACCAAGTGGGGGAAGATCGGCATCAAGGTCTGGATCTACCGGGGGGATACGGAGCCCGGGGCCTACGTTCAGCAAACCGCGGAGATGGTCGCCCGGGTGACATCGGCGCAACGGGGGGGTTAAACGATGTTGATGCCGAAGCGGGTCAAATACCGCAAGCAGATGCGGGGACGTATGAAAGGCAAGGAGAGCCGGGGGGTCGAGCTGGCCTTCGGGGAATACGGCCTCCAGGCCCTGGAGCCGTGCTGGCTGACCGCCCGTCAGATCGAGGCGGCCCGCCGCACGATCGTCCGATTTCTCCGTCAGCGCGGTAAATACTGGATCCGGGTCTTCCCGGATAAACCGGTGACCCGGAAGCCTGCCGAGACCCGCATGGGGAAAGGCAAGGGGAACGTGGATCACTGGGTGGCCGTGGTGCGGCCCGGCCGTATCATCTTTGAGATCGGTGGGGTGAGCGCGGATATCGCCCATGAGGCATTGAGGCAGGCTTCTTATAAGCTGCCGATTCGCACCCAGATCATCACGGCGGAGGAGCAGCAGGTCGGATAGCCTGGGAAAGGTCCCCGACGCCGCCTGGCGCTGAGGAGGCTGGCCGGGCGGGGTCTTCTCCCACACGCGGTTACAGATCGTATGGTCGCCAGACATCCGGCAGGGAGGGAACTGTGGCCCTTCGTCCTGAGGAAATACGTAACTGGTCCGATGAGGAACTTCGAAATCGGCTGGAGCAGATCCGCCGGGAGCTGTTTAACCTGCGGATCCAGTGGGCGATGAACCAGCTCAAGGATGTCAACCGGATCCGCGCTTTGCGGAAAGATATCGCCCGCATACTGACCATCATGCGGGAGCGGGAGCTGGCTCGAGGGGGTAGGCGATGAAGGATCGGCGCAAACGCTTCATCGGACGGGTGACCAGCGACAAGATGGATAAAACCGTCGTGGTGACGGTGGAGGAGCTGGTGCGCCATCCCCTTTATGGGAAGGTGATCCGCCGTCGCCGCAAGTTCATGGCTCATAATGAGGGGAACATGGCCCGTATGGGGGACCTGGTGCAGATCGTGGAGTCCCGTCCGCTGAGCCGTCGCAAGCGCTGGATCGTGGAGGCGATCCTGGAGCGGGCTCAGAAGCCGGTGGAACCGGTGCCGGAGCAGCTGCCCGGTGAGGAGATCCTGGCAGAGTAGCGCTGGATCCCCCGGGGGATTTTCAGGGGCGGGGCGAGCCTGCCTCTTCTTCCCGCTCGGCGTTTCATGGTGCGGGTCCTGATGAAATTCCGGATTCGATCCTCCACGCCCCAACAGGGCGCGGAGGGGGCTCTATCCCAGGCAACCATGGGTGGGTAGCATCGCAGGAGGCGTATCCATGATTCAGCAGGAGACCCGTCTCAAGGTGGCAGACAATACGGGCGCTCGGGAGATCCTGGTCATCCGCGTGCTGGGCGGCTCCTACCGCCGCTACGGCTATGTCGGGGACGTGGTGGTGGCCACCGTCAAAGATGCGATCCCGACCGCCACGGTGAAGAAAGGCGAGATCGTGCGCGCGGTGATCGTCCGGACGGCGAAGGAATACCGCCGTCCGGATGGGTCGACGATCCGTTTCGATGATAACGCTGCCGTGATCCTGGATGAATTCGGCAATCCGAAGGGGACGCGGATCTTCGGGCCGGTTGCCCGGGAGCTTCGGGACAAAGGCTTCACCAAGATCGTCTCCCTGGCGCCTGAGGTGCTGTGAGCATGGAGCCGGAAACAGGGCGCTGAAAGAAGGCGATGGATCCCAGCCGGTAAATTTCCGGAAAGGATCAGCGGGGCAATTACGACCGGATCATCCATCGGGGGAAGAAGGCTTATGGCGGCTAAGGTCAAGCGAGGAGACCGGGTCCTGGTGATCGCTGGAGACGATCGGGGCGCCCAGGGGGAGGTCCTGCGGGTGCTCCGGAAGGAGAACCGGGTGGTGGTCTCCGGGGTCAACATCGTCAAGAAGCACCAGCGCCCCCGCCCTACCGGGCGCGGGCAGGTAGGCGGCATTATCGAATTCGAGGCGCCGATCCATATCTCCAACGTGATGCTGATCTGCCCGAAATGCAATCAACCCACACGGGTGGGATTTGTGATCGAGCCTGGCGGACGGAAGCTTCGCCAGTGCAAGCGGTGCAGGGCGACCTTTGTTTGAATGATCTGGAGGGATAGATTCCCGACTGCGGATTTCCCTTCTTTCATCCAGTGAGATCGGGGGAGGCGATCGGGATGGCGGAGACAACCACCAAGGTGGTTCCGCGTTTAAAACAGCGTTACCTGGAGGAAGTCCGGCCGGCCCTTATGCGGGAATTCGGATACCGCAACATGATGGAGGTCCCCCGGATCTGGAAGGTGGTGGTGAATGTGGGGGTTGGGGAAGCGGTCACCAACCCCAAGGCCCTGGATTATGCGGTCCAGAACATCGCCACCATCACGGGCCAGAAACCGCTGATCACCAAGGCCCGCAAATCCATTGCGGCCTTCAAATTGCGGGCCGGGCGCCCCATCGGGGTCAAAGTGACCCTGCGAGGGGATCGGATGTGGGCCTTCCTGGACCGGCTGTTCAACGTGGCCCTTCCACGCATTCGGGATTTCCGGGGGGTCTCGCCGGATTCCTTTGACGGCCGGGGGAATTACACCCTGGGGCTGCGGGAGCAGCTGGTCTGGCCGGAGATCGATTACAGCCAGGTGGATAAGGTCCGGGGGATGGAGATCACCATTGTGACCACGGCGAAAACCGATGCGGAAGCGCGGCGGCTGCTGGAGCTGCTCGGCATGCCGTTCCGCAAGGGTTAAAACGACCACGGATGTCGGACCCGGGGAGGAGGATGACGTGGCGCGAAAATGCATGATCTATCGGGAGATGCGGCGGAAATATAAGGTGCGGGTGCGGAACCGGTGTCGCCGGTGCGGCCGGCCCCGCGCATATATCCGGCGGTTTGCGCTGTGCCGGATCTGCTTCCGGGAGCTGGCCCTCCAGGGGCTGATCCCCGGCGTTCGCAAGGCCAGCTGGTGAACTTCCGGCCATGCCGGGTTTCGCAGGGAAAGGTTCTGGGCGCCCGATGAGGAATATCTGGACAGGAGTGAAAACGATGAGCGCTGTGACTGATCCGATTGCCGACATGCTCACCCGGATCCGAAACGCTTCGATGGTGGGGCACAGCCGGGTGGCCATCCCCAGCTCGAAGATCAAGGTGGCCATCGCCCGGGTGCTCAAGGAGGAAGGTTACATTGAAGACTTTGAGGTGACGAATGATCGGCCGCAGCCGAAGCTGATCATCAAGTTGAAATATATCGGCGAGCGCCGTTTCCGCAAGCCGGCCATCTCGGGCCTGAAACGGGTGAGCAAGCCGGGTCGTCGGGTGTATGTCGGCAAGGAGGATATCCCCCTGGTGATGAGTGGGATGGGGATTGCGATCCTTTCCACTCCCAGGGGCATCCTGACCGATAAGCAGGCTCGCCGTCTGGGCGTCGGCGGCGAGGTGATCTGTTATGTCTGGTGAGGGGAGGGAACCGTGTCGCGTGTGGGAAAGAAACCGATCCCGATCCCGCCCGGGGTCCAGGTGCGGATTGAAGGCTCGACCGTAACGGTGAGCGGGCCGAAGGGAACCCTGACGCAAACCTTCCATCCATCCATGCAGATCGCCATCGAGGATGGCCATCTGGTGGTGCGACGGCCATCGGATGACCGGAAGCACAAGGCCCTCCATGGCCTGACCCGAGCCCTGCTGGCGAACATGGTGACCGGGGTGACCCAGGGGTTCCAGCAGCATCTGCGCATTGAGGGCGTGGGCTATCGGGCGGAGCCCATGGGGAAGGCCATCGTGCTGTATCTGGGGTATTCCCATCCGATCATTGTGGAACCCCCCGAGGGGATCACCTTTGAGGTCAACGCGCGGGATCGCATCATCACCGTCTCGGGGATCGATAAACAGCTGGTGGGCCAGGTTGCGGCCAAGATCCGGGCCCTGCGCCCGCCGGAGCCTTACAAGGGCAAGGGGATCCGTTATACCTACTGGAAAGGCGATCACTGGGAGGACGAGCCCATCCGGCGCAAGGCTGGAAAGGCCGGCAAGGCCAAGTGACGGGCGGGGAGCATCGAATTCCTTCCATCATTGAGATCCTCGGGCCCAGGGATAGAATCCTGGCCCTCCGGAGGAACGGTCGATGAGCTGGGAGCATCCACGAGATGAAGGACGCCGGCGACGACACCTGCGGGTCCGAAAAAAGGTGTTCGGCACCCCGGATCGGCCCCGGCTTTCGGTTTTCCGGAGCCTGAAACACATTTACGCCCAGATCATTGATGACACCCGGGGAGTCACCCTGGCGGCAGCCTCCACGCTCGATCCCGAGCTTCGGGGGCAGCTGGATGGTCTGACCAAGACGGAGAAGGCCCGTCTGGTGGGCCGCCTGATCGCTCAGCGGGCCCTGGCAAAGGGGATCCGCAAGGTGGTGTTCGATCGGGGTGGCTATAAATACCACGGCCGGGTGAAAGCCCTGGCCGATGCGGCCCGTGAGGCCGGGCTGGAGTTCTGAGCCGTCCTGACTCGCTTGTGATGGCGTAAAAAGGAGCTCACAGGGCGAGGTGACAATGGCGGAGATCCGGGAAGTCCCTACCGTGGAATATGAAGAGCGGATCGTGGATATCGCCCGCGTGGCGAAGGTCCATAAGGGCGGCCGATCCTTCTCTTTCCGGGTGGTCGCCGTGGTGGGCGATCGCAATGGACGGGTGGGGGTGGGGATCGGCAAGGCCCGCGCGGTTCCGGAGGCCATGCGCAAGGCCACGGAGCGCGCCCGACGGAACATGAAGAAAGTGGCCTTGCTGGGGACAACGATCCCCCATCCGGTGGTGGTGAAGTTCGGGGCCACCCGGCTGGTTCTGAAGCCTGCCTCACCGGGGACCGGCGTGATCGCCGCCGGGGGGGTTCGGGCTGTCCTGGAGGCTGCCGGGATCCGGGATGTGTTGACCAAGATCCTGGGAAGCACCAACCCGGTCAACGTGGTTTACGCCACCATGAAGGGGCTGGAGATGCTGCGCTCCCCGGAGGAGGTCGCCCAGATCCGTGGTAAGCCCGTTGAAGAAGTCATGCCACCATGGAGCCGGAAGCGCCATGAAGGATGAGGGGATTCGACGGCTTCGGATCACGCTGGTGAAGAGCCCTATCGGGTATTCCCAGCGTCAGCGCCGCACGCTGCGCACGCTGGGCCTGCGCCATTTGAATGATCGGGCGGAGTGGCCGGATACGCCGGTTGTGCGCGGGATGATCCAGAAGGTCAGCCATCTGGTTCATGTGGAGGAGGTGGAGCGTGAAGCTTCATGAGTTAAAGCCGGCACCGGGCTCGAAGAAGGAGCGGAAGCGCGTGGGCCGCGGGCTCGGCTCGGGTCACGGGACCTATGCGGGGCGAGGCCGGAAGGGACAGAAGTCTCGTTCCGGCGATCGGAAGATGCCCCCTTATTTCGAAGGCGGACGCACCCCTCTGGTCCGGCGTCTCCCCAAGGCACGGGGGGAGGGCTTCACACTGGTGGAGAAGGTCCGGTACCAGCCGGTCAATGTGGGGCAGCTGAATCGCTTCCCCCCTCACAGCGAGATCACGCCGCTGACCCTGGCCCAGGCCGGTCTGCTGCGAGATCCGGAGGAGCCTGTGGTGATCCTGGGGGATGGGGAGCTGGACCGCCCGCTCCTCGTTCGGGCTCATCGCTTTTCGGCATCCGCCCGGGCCAAAATCGAGGCAGCTGGCGGCCAGGCGGTGGTGATCCCCCAGTAAGGACCAGGATGGAGGTGTAACCCGCAACCGGGTTCCCCGGGCCTTTTTCTAGTGAAGATACGCCGGAAGGCACGCCATCGGTTACGCCGTAAAGGGACACTGCGCCGGACCGTTGGGGTGGCTGGGAGCCGATAAGGAGGACTTATGCTGGACGCGTTGCGAAACGCATGGCATCTGCCGGATCTGCGGCGTAAGATCCTTTACACGCTGCTGATCCTGGCAATCTACCGCCTGGCGGCGCATATCCCGGTGCCCGGGGTGGATCGGGCGGCGTTGCAGCAGTTGCTTCAAGGCACCACCGCCGCCGGACAGCTCTACATCATCCTGGATCTGCTCTCGGGCGGCGCCATTGCCAACTTCTCCATTATGGCGATGGGGGTCTACCCCTATGTGACGGCTTCCATTATCCTTCAGCTTCTGGTCCCCATCGTCCCGCAGCTGGAACGGCTGGTGAAAGAAGGGGGATCGGAGGGTCGGCGCAAGCTGGAGCAATATACCTATTTCCTCACGGTCCCACTGGCCGCCCTCTATGCGATCGGCCAGGCCAACCTGCTCAGCGCCCCCGGGCGGGCGGTGCTGCCCAATTTCGGTTTCGCCCCCCACCAGCTGTTGCCGACCCTGACGGTGATCCTGACCATGACCGCTGGCACGATGTTCGCCATCTGGCTGGGCCAGCTGATCACCGAGCAGGGGATCGGCAACGGGCTCTCGTTAATCATCTTCGGCGGGATCGTGGCCCGGGCCCCATACAACCTGGCTCAGATCTGGACGAGCAACGGCCTGATGGGCATCCTCGTGTTCCTGGCCCTCACCGTGATCACGGTGGCGGCGATCGTCTTCATCCAGGAGGGACAGCGACGGATCCCCGTCCAGTATGGGCGTCGGGTCCGGGGTCACCGCATCTACGGGGGCGGCAGCACCTATATCCCCCTCCGGGTGAACATGGCCGGGATGATCCCCCTGATCCTCGCTCAATCCGTGCTGGCGTTCCCGGCGATCATCGCGCAGTTCTTCCAGTATTCCAGCAACGCGATCGTTGCGGGCATCGCCAACACCATCGTCAGTGTTTTCTCGGGGTTCCATGACGCCTACTGGCCGATGTATTTCGTTACAGTTGTTGCCTTCACTTACTTTTACACAGATGTAATGCTGCAGCAGATGAACCTGGCGGATACCCTGCAGAAGCAGGGTGGGTTCATCCCGGGCATCCGGCCCGGGAAGGCGACCGAGCAGTATATCAACCGGATCTCCCGGCGCATCACCCTGGTGGGGGCGCTGTTCCTGGGCGTCCTGGCGATCCTGCCCTGGCCGGTGCGCTCGGTGCTCCAGACCAATGTGCTGCTCTTCAGCAGCGCTGCGCTCCTGATTGTGGTCGGCGTGGTCCTCGATACCATGCGACAGCTGGAGGCGCAGCTGGTGATGCGCCATTATGAGGGCTTCATCCGGTAAGCAGATGGTATGGCGTTCGCTCGCGTTGTCCCCATGACAGGTAGCTCCCTTGGAGTCACCGAACGATGCCGCTCGATCTGATCTTGCTGGGGCCTCCAGGCGCGGGAAAAGGAACGCAGGCCAAGATCCTCAGCCAGCGCCTGGGCATTCCTCATGTGGCCAGCGGTGATCTCTTCCGCGATCACCTGCACCGTCAGACCCCATTGGGTCAGCTGGCCCGCCAGTATATGGATCGGGGGGAGCTGGTGCCGGACGATGTGACCATCGGGATGATTCGAGAGCGATTGGAGCAGGCGGATTGTCACAACGGGGTGATCCTGGACGGGTTCCCTCGAACGCCTGCCCAGGCTCAGGCGCTCGATGAGCTTCTGGCCGGGATGGGCCGATCGCTCACAGCGGTCCTTTATATCCGGGTGCGTGACGAGTTGTTGCTCCGTCGTCTGGCGGGGCGCTGGACCTGTCGGACGTGTGGGGCGGTGTATCATATCGAGTTCAACCCTCCGCGTGTGCCGGGCCGTTGCGATCTGGATGGGGGGCCGCTGTATCAGCGCGAGGATGACACAGAGGAGGTTCAGCGACGGCGCATCCAGGTTTACCAGGAGCAGACCGCGCCGCTGGTTTCGTTTTATCGGGAGCGGGGCTTGCTGGTGGAAATCGATGGGGAGCGTCCCATCCCGGAGGTGACGGAGGAGCTGATCCGGGCGATCGAAGTGCGGAAGGCGGTGGATCCATGAGCCCGCGGGTGATCCCTCGAACGGGCCGGCCGGTGGCGGGGATCCGGCTGAAGACGTGGTCGGAGATCCGGATGATGCGGGAGGCAGGCCGGATCGTGGCGGAGGTTCTGGCCGCCATGCGCACCATGGTCCAGCCCGGTGTCACCACTGCCGAGCTGGATCGGTGGGCGGAGGAATATATCCGCCGCCGGGGAGGGATCCCCGCCTTTAAGGGTTACCCCAGCATGAAGGATGAGGGCGGGCCGCCTTATCCGGCCACGCTCTGCACTTCCGTGAACCATGTGCTGGTTCACGGTGTCCCCGGCCCCTATCGGTTAAAGGAAGGGGATATCATCAGCATCGATGTGGGGGTCAATTTCCGGGGCTATTTCGCGGATGCGGCCATCACCCTGCCCGTCGGCGGGGTCTCCCCCGAGGTCCGTCGACTGCTGGAAGTCACGGAAGCCGCCCTGTGGGCGGCGATCGCTCAGGCCCGGCCCGGCCGACGCCTGGGGGATATCCAGTGGGCGATTCAGCATACGGTGGAATCCCAGGGCTTCCAGGTGGCCCGGGAGTTCACCAGCCACGGCATCGGGCGAGCCCTCCATGAGCCGCCTGCTTTTGTGAATCGGGGTCGCCCGGGCCGGGGCCTTCCCCTGCGACCGGGGATGACGATCGCGATCGAGCCGATGGTCACGATGGGGGACTGGCGAACGCGCATTCTGGAGGATGGATGGACCGTTGTCACGCTGGATGGAAGCCTGGCAGCGCATTTCGAGCACACCATTGCGATTACGGAGGGGGATCCCATCATCCTGACCGCTCTGGAGGATGACCCTCGTCTGGCCTCGTGAGCCCTGGCAGGGTCAGGAGATGAAGCGACGGGTTTCCCCATTCCCCATGGAGGTTCCGGCGGCCATCCCGGCCCTGAAAGCCTCTGTGGGGAAGCCCAGCGCACAGCCCCTGATGCGGCAGAGCAAGATGCATGGAAAGGTCCTGTGGAAAGTGGAAGTCTCCCCCTTATTTGGGTAAAATAGGAGTTCGCTGCTCTCAGCATAGGCGCTTCGCTGTCTACAAACTGGTGTGGGAGGGCGCGATGAAGGTCACACCATCTGTCCGTCGGCGATGCCCGAAATGTAAAATCGTTCGGCGCAAAGGGGTGGTGCGGGTGATCTGCGAGAATCCCAAACATAAGCAACGGCAGGGATAGATCGGTCCTGAAACATGTCGAATTCGTATTCGATTTAAGCATCCGGATCAGAGGACGGAGGGGGAATTCGATGGCACGAATTGCGGGTGTCGAGTTGCCTCGTGATAAGCGGGTGGAGATCGCCCTCACTTATATCTTTGGGATCGGTCGCTCCCTCGCCAAGAAGATCCTGCAGCAGACCGGGGTGAATCCGGACAAGCGGGTGAAGGATTTGACGGAGAGCGAGGTGAGCCTCCTGCGGGAGACCATCGAGCGGAACTATAAAGTAGAGGGCGATCTGCGCCGGGAGATCGCCATGAACATCAAGCGGCTGATCGATATCGGGTGTTATCGCGGCCTGCGGCACAAGATGAACCTCCCGGTGCGGGGACAGCGGACCCGGACCAACGCTCGCACCCGGAAAGGGCCGCGCAAGACGGTGCCCGGTCGCGGCCGCAAGCGTGGCGCCAAGAAGAAGTGATCCAGGCCGGGCGGAGCGTCCGGGGCGGTTCTGTTGGTTCTGGCCCCGGTCGTTCTTCCCGTTCTGGCCCTTTGAGGAGCGCCTCAGCGCTGAGAAAGCCATCCGGTTATTCCCCCTGGATGCGGCCGACGGGCCTGGCCGGCCTGCTGAACGGAGGGAGAACTCCTGGGTCTCCGCTGTCCGAAGAGCGGAGAAGAGAGGCGCTTTCAAGGGTCATGGAAGGCCGCGTTGAGAAGCCCTGACGTGTGGCGGAAAGGGGAGCTCGAGGGGCTCCTGGATCTCTGACCCTGGGGACTGTTTTATCACGAGCTCGAGCTATGAAATCCTGTACCGATTTGTCTGGAAGGAGGCGTCCATGGCGCGAGGTTCAAGGGGCGGTCGGAAGGTCCGGAGGAATGTCACCCGAGCCCACGTTTACATTCATGCAACGTTTAACAATACCATCGTCACCGTTACGGATCCCAATGGGGATACCCTGACATGGGCCAGTGGGGGGACCATCGGTTATAAAGGTTCGAAG
>BEHY01000052.1 GCA_002898735.1 Candidatus Thermoflexus japonica | reverse complement strand
TTTGTCCCCGCGCTGCGGGAGATGGACGGCCTCCGGGTGGAGGGCCTCTATACGCACTTTGCCACCGCCGATGAGCGCGACGCATCTTTCGTGATGCGCCAGCTGCGCCGGTTCGAAGAGGTGATCGCCGCCCTGGAATCCGCCGGGATCCGGGTTCCCATCCGTCACGCCGCCAACAGCGCCGCGACGATGCGCTTCCGCTCCGCTCATTTCGAGGCCGTGCGCCCCGGGCTGGCCCTCTACGGGATGCGTCCGTCCGGGGAATGGGAGCCTCCCTTCCCCCTGCGCCCGGCCATGGCGATCAAAAGCCGGGTGATCCGGGTATGGACGCTGGCCCCAGGGGAATCCGTGGGATATGGCCGGACGTTCATTGCGCAACGGGAATCCCGGATGGCGCTGGTGCCCATCGGCTACGGCGATGGCTATCCGCGTGCGCTTTCCAATCGGGGAGCGGTTCTGATCCGGGGCCGGCGGGCCCCGGTGCGCGGCCGGGTGAGCATGGACCAGATTGTGGTGGACGTCACGGAGATCCCGGATGTGAAGGTGGGGGATGAGGTGGTGATCCTGGGCCGACAGGGGGAAGCGGAGATCTCCGCGGAGGAGCTGGCGGCGTGGGCCCACACGATCAACTACGAGATTACGACCCGGATCTCCCCCCGGGTCCCCCGGATCTATCGGGGAGGATCCCAATAACCCGGGTTGTCCGGGCTCTATCTGTTCCGCTTTATCCACCTGGGGGATTTTCGGGGGATGGAGGCCGCTGAGGATGGCCCTCCACCTCCCCCGGGCATGCATCCTGCTGGAATGGGCATCGCGCGCCTGTCACAAAACCATGATCACCCTTCATCTGCGTTTCCCGAAACCGGAGCATTCCCATCCGATCCTGCTGGCGCCTGGCCTGCTGGATCGTTGCGGGGCGGCCCTGCGGGAAGCAGGCCTGGAAGGGCCGATCGCCCTGGTGAGCGACACCACGGTAGCGGCGTATCACGGCGCCCGTGTGCGGCGATCCATGGAGGAGGCGGGGTTCCCGGTCCTGGAGATCCTCCTGCCCCCCGGGGAGAAGACGAAGACCCTGGATACAGCCGCGGCGCTCTATCGACGTCTCGCCCGGGGCGGGATCGGGCGGGATGGCGTCCTGATCGGCCTGGGGGGCGGGGTGGTGCTGGATCTGGCGGGCTTCGTGGCGGCGACCTATATGCGGGGGATTGCGCTGGTCAGCATCCCGACCACGCTGCTGGCCATGGTCGATGCCGCCATCGGGGGGAAAACCGGGGTTGATCTGCCGGAGGGCAAAAACCTGGTTGGGGCGTTCCATCCCCCCCGCCTTCTTCTCATCGACCCCATGGTCCTGAGCACCCTCCCGCCGGCCGAATGGCGAAACGGCATGGCGGAGGTGGTCAAGGCCGCTCTGATCGGGGATGCTGCGCTGTGGCAGCAGCTCCGGGATCATCCCGCCCGCTGGGCGGCGATGCCGGAGATCGAGCCCCTCGTCGACCTGCTGACCCGGGCCATCGCGGTCAAGGTTCGCATTGTGGAGCAGGACCCTCTGGAGACCCGGGGGGAGCGGGAGGTGCTGAACCTGGGCCACACCTTCGGCCATGCCTTCGAACGGGTAAGCGGCTATCGGGTCCCTCATGGGGAAGCGGTCGCCGCGGGCATGATGGCGGCCGCAGCCCTTTCCGCCCGCCGGGGCTTTCTGGAGGAGCCCCGCCTTTTCCAGGACCTGGAGGACGTCCTTCGGGGGTTAGGGCTTCCCACGCGCTGGCGGGCCTGGCTGGCCCGATATGGCATCGACGCCTCGCCGGAGGACATCATCGCCGCCATGGGCACGGATAAGAAGCGACGCGGTGGGCGCCTCCGTTTCATCCTGATCCATCGGCCCGGTGTGGTGCGCGTCCACTCCGATGTGCCCGATGAAGCGGTGCTGCAGGCTCTGGAAGAGACGGCCGGATTGTGAAGGCGATCCCTGGAAGGGTAAGGTCTTCATGCCCGCCCGGGTTTCCCGTCCTCATCCCAACCGGGGCGCCCCGATCCTGTGAACAGCCATCTTGGAGGGCCGTGCGCCAGGAGCGCGGAGCCCGTGGGGAGCGCTTTCCCCAGGCATCCTCGTGTCTCCGGCGCCGCACGGTTTCACCGGGTGCGGAATTAAGACGGCTGCAAGGCGCGATCATTTCATTTAAGGGATCCGAAACACCCATGGTCCCGGCCAGCGGCGCACAGGCTTCAGGGTCGCGGGAGACCATCCCACAAGCTCCAGGACCTGGAAGACCACCGGGCGCGCGCGTTCCAGCTGCGAAGCCGCGAAGAACCGATCCAGGCAGACCCGTTCCCCATGCTGCCGCGGCGGGCTCTGGAGGATCGGCGTCGTGATGGTGAGCGCCTCTCCCCCTGCGATCTCGCCGGAGGGAGCCGATGGAGAGACTTCGCCCTGCGCCTCCAGCATCAGCTCCTCATGCATCGTCCAGCTCAACTGAGGGTCCGGCGGGATGAAGCACACCCGCGCCCGCGCGCCTGAGGGAGCCCATACCCATCGCTCCAGGGTGAGCTCCAGTCCGTGGGCAACTTCAGTTCGAGGGCCGTAACCCGCTGCCTCCGGTTCAACCGGAACGGTGAGCTCGAAGGTGAAGCGCCATCCCGCCGCCGGCGTGGGGCCCTCCGCGGGATGCGGCGTGACTGGGGCAGAACCCTCCCGCACGGGCCCGGATTCGGGATGGATCTGCATCCAGCGGATGCCCGGCGTCGGAGCGGGGTAGGGAACCGCCTGGAATACCACGTGCAACCGCAAGGGGAGGGATTCCGGTCGGTGGGTGGGCCAGCCCGGCAACCCCCAGGGATCAAAACCGACCACGCCGGCCAGTTCCCCGGGCGGGAGCGACAGCCCGAGGACCTCCGAGGCTCCTACCATGCCCTCCCCGATCAAGCTCGGGATCGGGTGCCCGGACGTGTC
Organism: Candidatus Thermoflexus japonica; assembly: GCA_002898735.1. Taxonomy (GTDB): domain Bacteria; phylum Chloroflexota; class Anaerolineae; order Thermoflexales; family Thermoflexaceae; genus Thermoflexus; species Thermoflexus japonica. The sequence goes on along the minus strand of BEHY01000052.1, from coordinate 12,442 downwards.
CTCCAGGGTCAGGACGGGGATCCAGTGAGCGGCGGGGGATTCCGGGAGCCCGCGGACCCGGTAACCGATCAGGATGCGGTTGGCGTCCGCATAAGCCCGTTCGATGGTCACCGTCACGCCCCCCTGGGTTTGGGTCGGGGAAAGGGCCTGGAGCTTCCGATCCCGCTCCAGAGGTTGCGTGAGGAAGAAGGCTTCCCATAGATTGGGGATGGAAGCCATCCCGATGAAGGCCAGCGCCAACAGCAGCCCAGCCGCCATCCAGGCCCAATTCCTCTGGACCACCCATCGCCAACCGTGGGGGTGGGGCGTGAACAGCCGGGCCTGGAGGGCTGGCCACAAATCCCGCTCCTCCGGGATCCGCATCCGGGCCAGCCGATCCAGGGCCTCCTGCAGCTGCCGCTCTTCCTCCGGCGTGCAGGGGAACCCGCTCATCCTTCTCCTCCCGTCTTCAGCCAGGCGCGCAGCCGTTCCCGTGCCTGATGCAGATGCCACTTCACCGTGCCGATCGCACAACCCAACGCCTCCGCGATCTCCGCCTCGCTCATCGCCTCATAGTAGCGAAGAGTCAGAACAGCCCGTTGCATCGGCGAGAGGGCCTCCAGGGCCTGGACCAGCCGCTCCAGGGTTTCCCTTTGATCCCAGCCATCCGCCGGGTCTGATGCGGGATCCGGGCCACCCTCCTCCACCGGGCCGGATTCCCCCGGTGCCTCCCGACCCTCTCGGCGAGCCAGGCGCCATGCCTCGTTCGCCACCAGGCGGCGGAACCACGGCCAGAACGGGGCGTCGGGACGGAAGGATTTCCGTTTCATCCAGGCGCGGATGAAGGCCGTCTGGACGGCGTCCTCCGCCTGCATCGGGTCTGGCAGGATGAGAGCGGCGATCCGGAGGGCGCGGCCCTGATACCATCGCACCAGCGCCGCCATCCCCTCCGGATCGCCCTTCCGCCACCGCTCGATCGCCTCGCGCTCGTCCATCACCTGCACTAAGGCTGGGCATAGAGGGAAGAGGCCCGATCGTTCCAGCCAAACACCCGCAGATCCGGTGCCGTCCAGCCCCCAGGGATCTCAAAAGCTGCACCTTGAAAATTGATGTGCTCCCAGAGAATTAAATACCTGATCCCACTGGCCGCCTGGGCGGAGGAGATACAGTCATTCCAGTTCCCTGCACAGGGACCGGGGATTTGACGGAGATCCGCAATCGCTGTTTGAGGGGAGACGGCAAACCCATTTCCCTGACAGAGAATATGTTCCCAGTTGGGGCTCCAGTAGGAATCTGGCGGAGGGCAAAGCTGGGAAGGCGTGATCCCACCGAAGCTATCCGATGAGGAAGGCCCTACGATCGGCTCAACCCAAACTCCAACCCCCTTCACCTTCTCTTCTCCCGTTCGAACACGGAGAGGATAGACCGGCGGTGGATAAACCAGCGGCCCTGACAATCCCCATTCCCTCTCGAGGAATTCGTGGCACCCCTGCAAATAGCTGGAGAAAGCATGCAACGTTCCATCTCGGGCTACTGTGAAGCAGAGAACGATCCCGCGTCGGCGGAGGTCTGCCTCCATCCGATTGAACTCCTCCGGCTCGTAGCGCACCCCATCTAAGACCACGGGAACCTGCACCCCCTCGGAGGGCGGGGCCTCCGGCGTCGGGGCCGCCCCCAGCCCGAGCAGGGCCCCCCACATCCCCAGGCCCAGAAGGAGCCTTCGGAATCGCAACGGAGATAGCCCACGCATCGCGCACCTCCCGTGGAAAGACTTTTCCACCCAATATACCCACCCCGCAGCCTGAAGGTTGGGGGGCGCGGCTCAAACATAAAAAACCGGGGGCAAGCGGTGCGCTTGCCCCCGGCGTTCGTGCGAGGGGACCCTGAGGGGCTGTCTTCCAGAGTTCACCGTCGTCGCCGCGCTCGGGCGTAGAAGGGGAGCAGGAGGCTCATCGCCGTCTGCAGGATCTGGCGGCGAGCCCGCAGGGCCATCACCTTGGCCTGGCGCACCGGCTCCAGGCGGTTGAGATCGGGGAGCGAGACCGGCAGCCGCATCGGCCAGTTCTCCACCGCGATCGGCCGGTCCTCCGGTCGCACGCCGTAGCGGACCACCGCCCCTGCCCACGTCAGCCCGGCCCCGAAGCCGATGAGGAGCAGGTGATCTCCCTCCCGGATCCGCCCCTGGGCCATGGCCTCCGCGAAGGCGATCGGGATCGAAGCCGCCGAGGTGTTCCCGTAACGATCCAGGTTGAGGAAGACTTTCTCCATCGGGAACCCCAGTTCGCGGCAGGCCGCTTCGATGATGCGCTCGTTGGCCTGGTGGGGGATCATCAGGTCGATCTCATCGGGGGCCAGGCCGCTGCGCGCGATGGCCTCGATGGCCACCTTCCCCAGCACCCGGGTGGCGAACCTGAACACCTCCCGCCCGTTCATGCGCAGCAGATGGCCCTTCCGCCGGATGGTCTCCTCGGTGATGACGGCGTTGGTGGAAATCCCCGGCACGATGAGATGCTCCGCCCCGGATCCGTCCGACCCCAGCACGAACGAGAGGAGCCCGGTGGGGAGCTCGCTGGCCTGCAGGACCATCGCCCCGGCTCCGTCGCCGAACAGCACCGCGGTGTTCCGATCGGTCCAGTCGATGTTGCGGCTGAGGATCTCGGCCCCGATGACCAGGATGTTCCGCATCAGGCCGGCGGCGATGAAGGCGTGGGCGACGGCCATGCCATACATAAAGCCGGTGCACCCGGCGCCCAGGGTGAAGGCCCCGCAGCGGGCGTTCAGCTTATGCTGAATGATGGATGAGACCGGGGGGATCACATAATCCGGACTGGAGGTCGCCACGATGATCAGATCGAGATCCTGGGGAAGGATGCCCGCGCGGGCCATCGCCTCCCGGGCCGCGGCCACCGAAAGATCCGACATGGTCTCGCCCGGCTCCGCGATCCGCCGCTCCCGGATCCCTGTTCGCGTAAGGATCCATTCCTCGGTGGTATGTAATTGTTGAGCCAGCTCCCGGCTGGTTAACACCCGCCGGGGAACCGCCATTCCCCACCCCGCGATCCGACTATACATCATGTCCTCCTTTCCTGGATCTCCCCTCCCCGGTTCACATGGACCCTGGAGGGGGCGAGAAGCGGGCTCCCTGTGCTCCGAAGGGCTGCAGGGATGGAGGAGCCGTATCCCATCAGTGCCGTGTGGCGTGAAGCCGGCGATAGGCCCATACGCCCAGGGCGGCGGTCCCCAGGACCACGCCCAGCCACCACCGGGATGGTCGTGACGGGGCCGGAAAACAGCGCGGCGGGCGGGCCTCTTCCATCAGGCGCTCATAGAGAGAGGCCACCCAGACCGGTCGGGGTTCCACCGGGCGCAAGGCCTCCGTCAGCCGTTCGGCGAGCTGGAAAAGCTCTCGCTCCGGTGGAGAAAAGGCCAGCGGAGGAAGCGGGTAGGCCGCTTCTCCTCGAAATCCCTGCCGTAACCGCATGGCGTGAAGCTCCAGCCAGTAGGCCAGATCCGGCATGGGATCCTCCAGGGAAGTTCCGTTGCGGCTGCCCGAAGCCGTTATCCGGACGGATCCACCCATCGGGATGGTTTGGCCCTTCCATCCCCCGCGCGGCCGTCGCACTGTGCTCCCCCCGGGGCGTAAAGGACGAAAGGGCCCGGCCGCGTTAACCGGGGTGTTCGCGGGTCAGCTCCTTCCGGAGCGCCTCCAGCGTGCGATGATACAGCACCCGGATCGCCCCCTCGGTTCGCCCCATGATCCGGGCGATTTCCGCATTGGAAAGCCCCTCCACGAACTTCAGGATCAGCAACTGTTGCCGGTCCGGCGGCAGGCGCCGGATCGCTTTCAGCAGCCGCTCCCGCTCCTCCTGGCGTTCCAGGGCTGCTTCCACCCGTTCAGGGCTCCGATCATGCCCGTTCTCCGAGAGGGGGAGAACGGGATGACGCTGACGATCCCGATGCCAGTTGGCCACCAGGTTGTGGGCGATGCGAAACAGCCATGCCGCGAAGGGGAGGCCTCTTTCCTGGAACCTGGGCAGATGCTGCAGCGCCTGCAGGAAAACCCGGCTGGTCAGATCCTCCGCTTCCTCGGGGTCGCCGGTTCGATAGAAGATGTAGTTGTAAATCGAACGGACGTAGCGAAGATACAGCTCCCCGAAGGCCTCCGGATCCCGCCGGGCTCGCTCCACCAGCCTCCGCTCGTCTTCGCGGGATTCTGCCAGAGAATGTCGAGCGCCCATAAATAAAAACACCGTTCCGCATGGTTGGAACAGGGCCCGCTCTCCCTGTAGCCCGGAGGGCTATAAGCGGGAGGAGAAAGGCGGGAGGGGCCATTCTGCCTCCCCCATCCGAGCCCCACTGCGCAGATCCTGGGGGATCTCCACCCCATGGACAGTTGCATATCTCCGGTAACCTAAGTATACCAGGGAGCGGGAGGAGGGGTGGTCGATCCCCCGGGGCGGCAGGGAGGTTCATCGATGAACGAAGCCCAGATCATGGAAACCATTCGCCGGGAATCCGTGCTGATCGATCGGGCCGGGTTGATCTCGCTGTATGGTGCGGTGCTCCGCCTGGCCGGGCTGGGGATTGGCGGGGTCCTGTATCAGGCCGGGCGACAGGCGGGCCTTCGAGGCGCCCAGCTCCTTCATGAACGCCTCGGGCTTCAAGGGGAGGAACTGCTGGAAGCGGCGCGCATCGCCTTCGGGGCGGCCAACTGGGGGCAGGCCCGCTGGCGGCGTGAGGGTTCCGGAATCTCCATTGAGGTAGAAGGCTCTGTCCTGGCGGAAGGCCTGAGACCGCAGAAAAAGCCGATCTGTCATCCACTCGCCGGCTACATCGCGGGCTTCCTGGAGATCGCCCTTCAGCGCCCCGTGCGAGTCCGCGAGCTGACCTGTGCGGCGGTGGAGGGTTCGATCTGTCGGTTTGTGGCGGAGATCGAGGGAGGGGAGATCGTTGCGAACACTCGCCCGCCCGGCCACCCGGGCTGATCGAACGGCCATCCTCCAGCTGGTTCGAGGGCATCAACGGACGCAGCTGGCCCTGGACTGGTGGTCCCTGGATGAGTGGCTGGATGCGCCCACCGCGTGGGTTGTGGAGCGGATGGGGCAGATCGTCGCCTTCTGGCTGGGGGTTCAGGTCGATAGTCCGGTGGCGTGGCTGCGAGGGGCCGCGGTGGCCGATGGGGAGGACCCGGTGGCGCTGTTCGAGCAGCTCTGGCCGCATTTCGCCCGTGCGCTGGCTCATCAGGGCGCCGAGCAGGTCGTCGGGATGGCCTATGGGGAGTGGCTGGAGCCGGTGTATCAGGCGGTGGGTTTCACCCGTCAGACCGTGGTGATCACCCTGCGGAAGGAGGACTGGCGGATCCCGGAGATCCCGGCGATTCCGATTCACATCCGGCGGGCCACGCTGGCGGATATCCCCCGTATTGCGGAAGTGGACCGGCAGGCCTTCGAGCCGATGTGGTGGTATGGCCCGACGATCCTGACCCGGGCGTGGCATCAGGTGCCCCATTTCATCGTGGCCGAGGAAGAGGGCGAGATCATCGGGTATGCGTTCACCGATCTCTACGGCATGCACGGCCACATCGTTCGCCTGGCGGTTCACCCGGCGCACCAGGGGCGGACCATCGGGGCGCGGCTGCTGGCCGAGAGCCTGCGCTATCTCATCGATCTGGGGGCGTATCCGATCACGCTCAACACCCAGATCGAGAATCGGACTTCCCAGGCCCTCTATCGACGCTTTGGGTTTCGCCCCACCGGCCAGGAGGTCTCCATCTGGGGGTGTCGGCTGACAGGGGGCGAGGGACCCTAATACGGAGGGTGGTGGGTGGGCGACTTTGCCGCTTGCCCCACCACCCTGCGAGGGAGAAGCCATCCAGAAATATAAGCGGACAGGGCGCTAAGCTTCTTTCAGCAAACCCCTCTGGATCATATACCGGACCAGCTGGGCGCGGGTTCGAAGGCCCAGCTTCTCCATCCCCCGGGCCCGGTAGGTTTCCACCGTTTTGACGCTTAAACCCAGGCGGTCCGCGATCTCCTGGTTCGTGTGGCCCATGGCCACCAGCCGGAGCACCTGCTGCTCACGCTCGCTCAGGCTTTCCCATGGTTCCGGGGTTTCCGGAATCTCCGGTGTGGGAAGCAGGTCCTCCAGGAGCGCACGGGTCATCGCCGGATGGATGTAGATCTCCCCTCGGGCCACTGCCCGGATCGCTGTTACCAGTTCTTCGTCGGTCGCACGCTTGGTGATGTAGCCCGCTGCGCCCTCGGCCAGAGCCTGCCGAAGGTAGGCCTCATCCTCGTGCATGGTCAGAATCAGCACCCTGGCCTGGGGAGCCTGCTGGCGCAGGAGCGCCAGCGCTTGCAGCCCGGGCATGCCTGGCATGGTGAGATCCAGCAGGATGACATCGGGCCGAAGGGTCTCCGTCTGTTTCAGGGTCTGCCAGCCATCCCCTGCTTCGCCCACCACCTCAATGTCCGGCTGGGCGCTGAGGAGCATCCGGAGCCCGGCCCGGAACACCGCGTGGTCATCGGCGATCAGCACCCGGATCATGCGCTCTCCAGTGGAACCCGAAGATAAATCGTGGTCCCCTGCCCGGGGGTGGATTCGATCGTCAGTGTGCCACCCACCAGCTGAGCCCGTTCCCGCATCCCGTAAAGTCCCAGCCGGCTTTCCCGACCTGCCTGGAGCGCCTGTTCCACGTCGAAGCCGCAGCCGTCATCTTCCACGATCACGGAGAGCAGGCGCGGCGATGCTTGAAGCAGCACGCTGATCCGCTGACACCTGGCATGCTTGGCGGCGTTGGTCAGCGCCTCCTGCACGATCCGGTAAACAGCCGTCTCGATCGTCGGTGGGATCCGACGTTCATCCAGGCCCACGATCTGCATTTCTACCTCAATGCCGAACCGCTCTCGGTAATCCCGAATGTAGCGCTCCAGCGCCGCAACCAGGCCCAGATCATCGAGCACCGAGGGTCGCAGTTCAAAGGCCAGGCGTCGCACCCGGTTCAGTGTCTGATCCACCAGGTGGTAGAGATCCTCCAGCCGGGTCCTCAGGGTATCCGGATCCAGGGTTTGCTCCAGATTTCGTAACCCGACCCATAGAGAAGCGAGGGCCTGGCCGGTCTCATCGTGAAGCTCCCGGGCGATGCGACGGCGTTCCTCCTCCTGAGCCTCGATGATCCGCCGAAGGTAAAACGCCCGCGTCTGCTCCTGCTGGGCGAGTTCTTCCACCATGGTGTTGAAAGCCTGGGCCAGCGCCCCGATCTCGTCGTGGGCCCAGACCGTTGCCCGGGCCGTGAAATCCCGTCGGGCGACCCGCTCGGTCATTTCAACCAGGCTCCGGATCGGTCGAACAATCAGGTGGGTAAGAACCAGGGCGATGCCGATGCTGAGGGCCGAAACGACCATGGTGGTCAACATCAGCCATGCGGTCACCGTGTTCACGGCCGTCCGCACCGCGGTATCCCGCAGGCCCAGCCGCAACACCCCCGCTCGTCCCCGGAAGATTGGCACGGCGATATCCCAGATGATCCCTTCCGGCGTGCGTAGAGGTTGCAGACGATAGGGCGCGCCGGGAGGCAGGGGATTCGCCTCGATCAGACCGGCCGGGAACTCCGGGCTGGTCCCGAACGTATGGGCCAGCACTTCACCTTGTGGGGAGAGAACAAAGAGATAGCGGAGTTCGGAATTGTGCAGGATGGCATCCTGGAGAAGGCGATGAAGGCCAAGGAGATCATTGATGAGGACCAGGTCCGCGCTTCGCGCCGCCAGGTCGCTGGCCATGGCGATTCCCCAATCCTGGGTTCGAGCGACCAGAACCTGATGAAGCGCGTAGCGAACCTGCAGCACGGTCGTCAGACCGAAAAGGAGGGTGCCCCCCAGGACGATGCCCAGGATCTTGGTTCGAACACTGACCCCGCCCGCGATTTCCCAGAACCGTTCGATGAGCTCCCGAAACGCCTTGCGATCCATCGAAAGCCCTTTCCACCGTGGGGATGCGGGTGGACGCGCCTTCAGCGTGACCATCTGCCCCAAACGAACAATTATCCACCCATCGCGAGGGCGAGCGCTCCGAGCAACCCCGCCCGCTCCCCTAGCGCCGGGGGCACGATGTAATCCTCCAGGTCTCCCTGCAACGCCGGGATCGGGAGATAGCGATTTAACAGCTCCTTAACCCGTCGCCGGATGCGGGGGAACAGGCTCCGGTTCTCCATCACGCCACCCCCCAGGATGATCCGCTCCGGGGCCAGGGTGCAGAGGATATCGACCAGGCCCAGGGCCAGATACTCCGCCTCCAGATCCCACGCGGGATCGTCCCATGGCAGGGATTCCGGAGGCCGCCCCCATCGGGCCTCCAGCGCCGGTCCGGAGGCCAGCCCTTCCAGGCAATCCCCATGGAACGGACAGACCCCAGGAAAAGGATCCCGTTCCCGGTCATGAGGGACACGAATATGACCCATCTCCGGATGGAGCGCCCCATGGAGCAACCGTCCATGGACCACCGCGCCTCCCCCAATGCCGGTCCCCACGGTCAGATACACGAAGGTTTCCAGGCCCTGGGCCGCACCCCACCGCCCCTCCCCGACAGCGGCGGCGTTCACATCCGTTTCCAGATAGACCGGGACATGAAAGGCTTCCTGAAGGGGCTTCAGGAGGTTCACGCCGGACCATCCCGGCTTGGGGGTGGTGGGAATAGTTCCGAAGGTAGGAGAGCGCGGGTTCAGATCGAGGGGGCCAAAAGCGCCGACCCCGATCGCCCGGAGTTCATGCCGGAAAGCCTGGAAGAACGCCACCACGCGTCCCAGGGTCTCTTCCGGGCTCGTGGTCGGGATGCGGATCACCGCTCGCAGATCCTCCGGCCCCGTTCCTACAGCACAGAGAACTTTCGTGCCGCCCGCTTCGATCGCGCCGTAAAGTCCCATGGTCCATCCCCGACCGGGAGATGAAGGGCTTGAAGGATGCCTTCGGCCTCTCCGGGCCCTCAGCCTGCGCCCGAAACCGATCATCCGACGCGGACGCGCTCGATGGCCTCTCGGAGACGCCGGAGGGCTTCCGCGGGGCCTTCCGGAGCTTCAAAGATCGAGGCCCCGGCCACCAGCACCGTGGCGCCGGCTTCCACCAGGGCCGGGGCGTTCTCCGGCCCCACCCCGCCGTCCACCTCCAGTTCGATCGGGCGGCCGACGGCGTCGATCATCCTCCGGGCCCGGCGCACCTTCTCCAGCATCCGCTCGATGAAAGCCTGCCCCCCAAACCCCGGGTTGACGGTCATGATCAGCACCTGGTCGACATCCGGGAGGATCTCCTCGAGGGCGCTCAGGGGCGTGGCCGGGTTCAGCGCCACGCCGGCTCGCAGGCCCAACCCTTGAATCCCCTGGATCACCCGGTGCAGGTGGGGGCAGGCCTCGACGTGCACGATCAGGCGGTCGGCCCCCGCGCGGGCGAATGCCTCCAGATAGCGCTCCGGCGCTTCGATCATCAAATGCACATCCAGGGGAAGCGGGGTGATGCGGCGCAGCGCCGCAACGACCGGCATCCCGAACGTCAGGTTCGGGACGAAGTGACCGTCCATCACATCCACGTGGATCCAGTCCGCCCCCGCCTCGACCACCTCCGTCACCGAGCGGGCCAGGCAGGCGAAATCCGCCGAGAGGATGGAAGGGGCGATCCGGATCCCCTTCATGCGGGCACCTCCTGGAGGGGTGCGCCGGCGATCCGCGGACGGCGCCCGGTGACCTCCGCCCGCAGCTGGCCGCAGCCCGCCGCCACGTCGATTCCTCGCCGCACGCGAACGGTGCAGGGGATCCCCGCTTTTTCCAGAATGCGCCGGAAAGCCTCCACCCGCTCCGGCGGAGAGGCTTCCCCCGGGAACCCCGGAGTGGGGTTCAGCGGGATCAGGTTCACATGAGCCAGCATCCCCCGGATCCACCCCACCAGCGCTTCGGCCTGTTCCGGCGTGTCGTTGACCCCGCGGATCATCACCCACTCGAACGTGACCCGCCGATGGGTTCGCTCGATGTAATCGCGGACCGCCTCCATCAAGACGCGAAGGGGGTAGACGCGGTTGATGGGAACCAGCCGGTTGCGCAGCTCATCCGTGGCGACGTGGAGAGAGATCGCCAGATTGATCTGCCATCCTTCCCGGGCAAACCGCCGGATGCCCGGGACGATCCCCACCGTGGAGACGGTGATCCGGCGCTGGCCCAGATGAAGGCCATCCGGATGAATCAACAGACGCAGCGCCTTCGCCGTGCTGGCGTAGTTGGCGAAAGGTTCGCCCATCCCCATGAACACCACATGGGTCAACCGCTCGCCGTGGGCGGCCAGCCAGCGGGCGACCCAGAGGACCTGTTCCACGATCTCGCCGGCGGTGAGGTTGCGCAGCAGGCCCATCTGGCCGGTGGCGCAGAAGGGGCAGCCCATTGCGCAACCCGCCTGGGTCGAGACGCAGGCGGTGCGCCGGTCGGTGTATTCCATCAGGACGGCCTCCACCTCGGTGCCATCGGGCAACGCAAAGAGCCACTTGCGGGTCCACCCATCCTGGGAGACCCGTTCGGCCAGCGGCCGCAGGGTCTGGAGCGCGAAGGTCTCCGCGAGCCGGGCTCGCAGGGCTTTGGGCAGGTCGGTCATCGTCTCAAACGTGGTGGCCCCGCGCCGATAGACCCAGCTCCAGATCTGGCGGGCCCGGTAAGGCGGCTCCCCCCAGCTCGTCAGGATCTCGGCGAGCTCCTCCAGAGACAGATCCAGTAATCCGCGCATCTCGATGCCAGCCCGGGGGCGCTGGGGTAGCGGGGCGGAAGCCTGGCCGCCCACCCCGCGCCCCCCGATGATTTACCGTTCATCCTAATCGAGAGATCGACAGAGCGGCAAATCCCCGCTCATGGCCTGCAGCGGCGCAGCTGCCCCGAAGGCCCTTCAGGGGAAGGGGCGGGCCGTCCGCGAATTGCCGCTCGAATATAATGAAGGCATTCCGGCTCTGATCCCATGTCGGGCACCCCATTCGGGGATGGTCCCCCTTCCGGCCCCGCTGCATGGGCCTCCGGAAGCCCGGCGATCCGGGGATTGACTTCAAGAACGCTCTTCTTACAATGAAAGAGTGTAAACCCTCTCCTCGGCCTGCCCGGCCTCAGCGGTCATGCAGCGGGCTTCCCCGGGGTGTTCTCGCCCCCTGTGGCCCGGGGGGGGGCGCCGTGGGAGGCGATCGTGCCTTCTGGAAGGGAAAAGGGAAGCCCGGCGATGTGAGCCCGAACCCGTTGAACCCGGATGGAGGGAGCGATGGATATTTTTGCGAAATGCTATGAGTTCACCACGGCGAAAGAGGCGATGGCGGCCGGCTTCTATCCGTATTTTATCCCCCTCGAGGAGACCGAGGGGACCGAGGTGATCTACCAGGGACGCCGCATCCTGATGTTCGGATCCAACAACTACCTGGGATTGACCACCCATCCCAAAGTCAAAGAGGCGGCCATCCAGGCGTTAAAGCGCTACGGAACCTCATGCACCGGCTCTCGCTTCCTGAACGGGACGCTGCGCCTGCATCGGGAGCTGGAGGAGCGCCTAGCGGCCTTCGTCGGCAAGGAGGCGGCGCTGGTCTTCTCAACCGGTTACCAGACCAACCTGGGGACGATCTCCGCCCTGGTCGGGCGGGGGGATTACGTGATCCTGGACAAGGAGGATCACGCCAGCATCGTGGACGGCGCCCGGATGTCGATGGGGACCACCAAGCGGTTCTCCCACAATGATATCGCCGCCCTGGAGCGGCAGCTGGCCGCCCTGCCGCCGGAGGCCGGCAAGCTGGTTGTGGTGGATGGCGTTTATTCGATGGGGGGCGACATCGCCCCCCTGCCGCAGCTGGTGGAGGTCTGCCGCAAATATGGGGCGCGGCTGATGGTCGACGATGCCCATTCGCTGGGGGTGCTCGGGCCCAACGGCCGGGGGACGGCCGCGCATTTCGGGCTCACGGAGCAGGTGGATCTCATTATGGGCACTTTCAGCAAGTCCTTCGCCTCCGTTGGCGGCTTCATCGCGGGGGACGAGCCGGTGATCCATTACATCCAGCATCACGCCCGCTCCCTGATCTTCAGCGCCAGCCTGCCCGCCCCGAACGTGGCCGCCGTGCTGGCCGCGCTCGAGATCATGCTGGAGGAGCCGGAACGAATCCGGCGGGTGAATGAGATCGGCGCCAAAATGCGCTATGAGCTCAGGCGCCTGGGCTTCGATATCGGGCCCAGTCAGACCCCCATCATCCCGATCATCATCGGCGACGACATCCGGACCGCCCTGGCGTGGAAGGCCCTGTTCGAGGAGGGCGTCTATGTGAACTGTGTGGTGGGGCCTGCGGTTCCCCCCGGGAAACAGCTCCTGCGCACTTCCTACATGGCCACGCACACCGATGAGCAGCTGGAGCGCGGCCTGGAGATCTTCGAACGGGTCGGGCGGGCATTGGGCCTCATCAACCCCTCGACCGCTCA